>NZ_JAHZOF010000002.1:0-485308 GCF_019553625.1 Anoxybacillus sp. ST70 | reverse complement strand
AATCGCTCCTTTTTTGGTGTAGTTGTTTTTGGTGACTCAATTTTACCATAAAAAGGGCGATTCTTCTATTTTTGGGCAAAAAAGAAAGGGCTAGACCCAAAGCGCATTAGCGTTTTGGGTCAGCCCCCTTTATCTTTCCTCATATAAACGAATTAATTGCTCGGCAGCCATCGTGACAGGCTGTTTTCCTGCCATCACATCTTCTTCAATAGCCGGCAACTGTTGTTGTACAATTGGATGATGAAAAAAGCGGTTGTGTAAGTAATCTTTAATTATCGCATGCAGCCAATCTTTCATCTGTTCTCTTCTTCTTTCCTCAAACACACCCGATTGTTTTGTCGTTTGCACAAATTTTTCGATCACTTCCCAAATTTGTTCGATGCCCTCTCCGTAAAGAGAAGAACATGTATAGGCTTTCGTTTCCCAGCCTTTCGTTGCATGGCGCAAGTAGTGTAAAATTTGATTATATTCTTCTTTCGCTACTTCTGCTTTCTTTTTATTGTCGCCATCTGCTTTATTAATGACGATCGCATCGACGAGTTCCATCATTCCTTTTTTCATTCCTTGCAATTCATCACCAGCGCCCGTTAAAGCGAGCAATAAGAAAAAATCAACCATACCGCGCACCGCCACTTCGCTTTGACCAACACCAACCGTTTCCACAAGAATTATATCATATCCAGCTGCTTCACAAAGCAACATCGTCTCGCGTGTTTTGCGATGCACGCCACCGAGCGTCCCGCCTGATGGGGAGGGGCGAATAAACGCACGCGGATGGCGCGCTAAATGTTCCATGCGCGTTTTATCGCCAAGAATGCTTCCTCCTGTAATTGAACTGCTCGGATCGACAGCTAATACGGCAACACGATGACCTTTCTCACATAAAAATTGTCCAAACGCTTCAATAAACGTACTTTTTCCCGCTCCTGGTACACCGGTAATGCCAATGCGAATGGAGCGCCCGACATATGGAAGAAGTTCATGCAAAATGCGCTGAGCTTTTTCGGTATGTTTTGCTGCATTGCTTTCAATAAGCGTGATTGCTTGCGCTAAAATGGTGCGATCATGATTTAATACACCTGCGACATATTCCTCAACGGAACGTTCTTTTCGTTTTATTGATCGGTTTTCTTTCGCTAAATGGGCACGATCGTTTCCTTTCACATACGACGTTGCAAACATCTTTCCGTCATCAGCCCATTCAGGCCGAGATGTCCGTTCTTCGCTCATTCACTCACTTCCTCGTAACCGAGTCGTCGATAAATTTCATGCAATACTTTTTGTGCTGCTACTGGGATGATTGTACCTGGTCCAAAAATTGCAGCTGCACCATGTTCATATAAAAATTCGTAGTCTTGCGGTGGAATGACTCCACCAACGACAACGATAATATCTTCACGCCCTAATTTCCGCAACTCTTCAACAAGTTGTGGCAACAACGTTTTATGCCCCGCAGCAAGCGAGCTCATGCCAACGACATGTACATCGTTTTCAACCGCTTGCCGAGCCGTTTCTTCTGGTGTTTGAAAGAGCGGACCGATATCGACATCAAACCCTAAATCAGCAAATGCCGTCGCAATCACTTTTGCTCCGCGGTCATGTCCATCTTGTCCCATTTTTGCAATTAAAATGCGTGGCCGTCTTCCTTCTAGTTCGTAAAATTCATCCGTCATTTTTTTGACGCGGGCAATTTCTTCTTCGTTTGTAAACTCTGAACTATATACGCCGCTAACGGAACGAATGACCGCTTTATGCCTGCCTGCTACTTTTTCAATCGCATCAGATATTTCTCCTAACGTCGCCCGAGCGCGCGCTGCCTCTACCGCTAATTCAAGCAAGTTTCCTTCACCTGTTTCTGCTGCTTTCGTAATTGCTTGCAACGTTTGTTGAACGCGTTCTTCATCACGAGAAGCGCGCAACTGTTTTAATTTTTCAATTTGCCGCTCTCTAACGGCCGTATTATCGACTTCTAAAATATCGATCGGTTGTTCTTTTTCTGGACGATATTTATTCACGCCGATAATCGTCTCCGCCCCAGAATCAATTTTTGCTTGCCTTCTTGCCGCAGCTTCTTCGATGCGCATTTTTGGCAAACCTGTTTCAATCGCTTTCGCCATTCCGCCGAGATTTTCGATTTCTTCAATATGAGCCCATGCACGCTTCATTAATTCGTTCGTTAACGTTTCCACATAATACGAACCTGCCCATGGGTCAATGACTTGGCAAATGCCTGTTTCTTCTTGTAAATAAAGCTGCGTATTGCGTGCGATGCGAGCGGAAAAGTCCGTCGGTAATGCAATGGCCTCATCAAGCGCATTGGTATGAAGCGACTGCGTATGTCCCATCGCTGCGGCGTGCGCTTCTAAACATGTGCGCACGACATTATTAAACGGATCCTGTTCAGTTAAGCTCCATCCCGATGTTTGCGAATGCGTGCGAAGGGCGAGCGATTTTTGGTTTTTCGGATGAAACGTCTTCATCATTTTCGCCCAAATGATTCGCGCTGCCCGCATTTTTGCTACTTCCATAAAATAGTTCATCCCAATTGCCCAGAAAAACGATAGACGCGGAGCAAATGAATCAATGTCAATGCCTGCTTTTAGTCCTGTGCGCACATACTCTAATCCATCCGCAAGCGTATAAGCGAGTTCAATATCTGCAGGTGCTCCTGCTTCTTGCATATGGTAACCTGAAATGCTTATGCTGTTGAATTTCGGCATATGTTTTGACGTGTACGCAAAAATGTCTGCGATAATACGCATAGACATTTCTGGTGGATAAATGTACGTATTCCGCACCATATATTCCTTTAAAATGTCATTTTGAATCGTTCCAGAGAGCTGTTCTTGTTTTACTCCTTGTTCTTCAGCCGTCACAATGTAAAACGCCATAATTGGCAATACGGCACCGTTCATCGTCATCGATACGGACATTTGGTCAAGCGGGATGCCATCAAATAACGTTTTCATATCTAACACAGAATCAATGGCTACCCCTGCCTTGCCAACATCTCCGATAACGCGCGGATGGTCGGAGTCATATCCCCGATGTGTTGCAAGATCAAAAGCGACAGACAGCCCTTTTTGCCCCATCGCTAAGTTGCGACGATAAAATGCATTGCTTTCTTCTGCCGTCGAAAAGCCAGCGTATTGCCGAATCGTCCACGGGCGATTGACGTACATCGATGGATATGGTCCACGAACGTATGGTGGAATGCCCGGCATATAGTCAAGAAAATCGAGGTTTGCTATATCTTCTTTCGTATATAGCGGTTTGATCGCAATATGTTCATTTGTTTCGAATACGAGCTCATCGAATGTTGCTCTTACTTTTTGTTCGATCGCTTTTTTCCACGTTTGTTCATCAACTGGCTGTCCATATTGTAACGGTCGATTAGCAAAATTAATTTTCCCCATCCACGTTCACCCCCATATCTTTCATAAATGCGAAAATCGTATCGTAGCAGTTCGAACCGATATGAATGAATCCATTGACGCCCGCTTCCATAAACATTGCTTCAATATGTGATGGCAGCTTTCCTGCGACATATATGCGAACATCGCTTTTTTCTGTCTTTACTTGACGCACAATATGCGGAACGACATCTACATAATCATCATCTGTTCCGCAAATGATATAATGCGTTCCGTTTGTTTCAAGTATGCCGTTAACGGCTTCCTCTATCGTCATATAACCGTCATTTTTTACGACCGTAAATCCTCCTGCTTCAAAAAAGCCTGTCATAAAATCGGCGCGCGTTTTATGTTTTGGAATGGAACCGAGATTCACAAGATGCACAGTTGGACGCTGACCGCTTGTTTCTGCATGGTGTTCTGATGCTTTGCGAAGCTGTTCAAACGGCTCAGATAAGCGCCATTGTCGGATCGGTGCCACGATCGTCATGCTTTCCTTTTCATGTATAACATGTTGAGCGATCGCTCGACGTTTAACAAGCGAAAGCGCCTCTTCCATTGTTTTTACATCGATATACGTATGATTGCTTCCGTAAGAGGTATACGTATGTTTCGGTGCTGACGGCTCAGCAATGTTTGCATATACGTTCGTTCCGACGATCTTTTCTTTTCTTGCTTTCACATGTTGTTCACGTTGTTTTGCTATGTTTTCAATTTCCTTTTGCACAAATCCACATTGAAGCGCTTTTGTCATCCCGCCTTGCGCTTCGACCTGTTGAAATAATTTCCAAGCTTCTTCTGCTAGTTGTGCTGTCAACGTTTCTACATAATACGATCCGCCAGCTGGATCGATCACTTTTCCGATATGGGCTTCTTCTAACAAAATAAGTTGTGTGTTTCTCGCGATGCGCTCTGCAAATTCATCTTCTGTTGCAAACGGTTCGTTAAACGGTGAAACATGAAGGCTGTTTGCTCCACCGACGATCGCAGCAAACGCTTCTGTCGTTGCGCGAAGCATGTTGACGTACGGGTCATATACCGTTTTCGTAAAATACGACGTACGCGCATGAATAGACAGTTTTTGCGTTTGTTCGCTTCCTCCGAACGCTTGCACAATGTTTGACCAAATGAGCCGCGCAGCACGTAGCTTCGCAATTTCCATAAAGAAATGTGAGCCAACTGGGAAAGAAAAATCGATACGGTTGGCTACGTCATCAATCGTCAATCCTCGTTCGAGACATTCATTTATATACTCTACCGCTGAGGCAAAAGCAAAAGCAAGCTGTTGAATCGCATTGCCTCCCCCATTATGATACGGATCGGCATGAACAAGGATTGTTTTCACATGTGGCATATGTGTTTTCGCCCATGTCGTCACATCAGCCATGACATCATATAAAGTAGAAAGCGACATAGGAAGCTTTCCTGTGATCGTCAGTGAATGAAGTGGATCCATTCCGATCGTCCCGCGCATGCGACTAAGCGGCTGTCCACTTTCCTCAATATATGCGACAAAAAGCGGAAGAAACGGAAATGCACATGCCCCTGTATCGATGCGAAGCGAGTAATTTTCTAGAGAAATGTTTGAAAACATCGTTTTTATTTGTTCTATCGTTTGAACAACAAATTTTAGCTTCGGCAATACGACATGAATTTCTGTCTGTCCACGTTCAAGTTGATGTTTCATCAGCTCATTCCATCGTTCAGGTGTCGAAGCCTCGCACTGTTGACTGACTTCCCATCCTTTTTTTATATATCCTTCTACTTCTGTTCCGCGCACATATGAAGGAAAACCTGGATATTGTTCAATAGGCACCCCCTCTAAATCAGCGCGTGTATAAATCGGTTTTAATTGAATTTGCTCGTATGTTGTGGCATATAACCGATCAAACGGTTTTCCTTTTAGCGATTTCTCAACTTCTTGTTTCCATTCGTCATAGCTTGGAATCGGAAACGATATTTGTTTCATTGTGGCACCCCATCCCCCTTTGTTGTTAAAACGCTTTCTTTTCTTATTTTTGAAAATATTCGTTACATTTTTTATTGTAGTACATCGTCGAAAGGAAGAAAAGAGAAATCATTGATATAAGAAGAAGAGGATAACCATTCGTTACCCTCTTCCTCATCATTAGTAAATTGGTGTGTTTTCTTTTGTTACATGCTCCAAAATTTCTTTGACACGCGCTAAAAAGCGACCGCAAATTAAACCATCAAGTACGCGATGATCTAGCGATAAGCAAAGGTTAACCATATCGCGAACAGCAATCATGCCGTCTTTTACAACAGGGCGTTTCACAATCGATTCAACTTGTAAAATCGCTGCTTGCGGGTAGTTAATGATTCCCATCGATTGCACCGAACCGAACGAACCTGTGTTATTGACCGTAAATGTGCCCCCTTGCATATCTTCCGGACGGAGCTTACCTGCGCGCACTTTCGCTGCTAATTCAGCGATTTCACGCGCAATGCCTTTAATCGATTTTTCATCAGCATGTTTAATCACTGGAACGAATAAGGCATCATCTGTTGCTACGGCAATTGAAATGTTAATATCTTTCTTTTGAACAATTTTATCTCCTGCCCACATCGAGTTCATTTGTGGGAATTCTTTTAACGCTTGAGCCACCGCTTTTACAAAAAACGCAAAATACGTTAAGTTAAAGCCTTCGCGCTTTTTAAATTCGTCTTTAATCGAATCGCGATAAGCAACTAAGTTTGTCACATCGACTTCAACCATCGTCCATGCATGCGGTGCTTCATGTTTGCTGCGAAGCATGTTTGTCGCAATTGCTTTACGAACTGGTGTCACTGGAATTTCAATATCGCCCGGTTGAACAGGTACGTTAGGCATAGCGGCTTGTTTTGGTGCTGCCGCAGCAGGAGCTTCCGCTTTTGGTGCTTCTTGCACCGATTGCACAGACGCTTGCGCTTGAACGGGAGCTGTTGGCGCTTGACTTGGCGTTGGGATGTTGCCGGATTCAATCAATTTCAACAAGTCTTTGCGTGTAATGCGTCCGCCCATGCCTGTTCCTTGTACTTGTTCAAGGTCGATGTTGTGCTCTTGGGCAAGGCGAAGAACGGCTGGCGAATAGCGGCCTTTTTCTCCCGCTGGTTTTTTCGGTGCTGCTGCTTGTGCTGGCGCTGCCGGAACTTCCGCTTTTGGTGCTTCTTCTCGTTTCGTTTCCGCCGTTTCTGTGCCTTCTCCTTCGACTTCAATCGTACAAATGACGGCGCCAACTGGCAACGTTTCCCCTTCTTTTGCGATAATTTCTTTAATCACACCAGCAAATGAAGATGGAATTTCCGCATTCACTTTATCTGTCATCACTTCGGCAAGCGGATCGTATTTGTTGACACGAGTGCCAACAGATACGAGCCATTGACTAATCGTTCCTTCTGTTACACTTTCTCCAAGCTGTGGCATCGTAATTTTCTCAATCGCCATCGTGACTCCTCCTTAAAACTGCGCCAATTCGCGCATCGCCTTTTCGACTTTATCTGGGTTGACCATAAAGAATTTTTCCATCGTTGGCGCATATGGCATAGCTGGAACGTCTGGACCAGCTAGTCGCATAATCGGTGCGTCTAAATCGAATAAGCAATGTTCTGCAATAATCGCCGCTACTTCGCTCATGACGCTTCCTTCTTTATTGTCCTCTGTCACAAGCAATACTTTTCCTGTTTTGCTTGCTGCTTCAATGATCGCTTCTTTATCAAGCGGATAGACGGTACGCAAATCTAAAATGTGAGCGGAAATGCCTTCTTGCGCTAATTTTTCAGCAGCTTGCAGAGCAAAATGAACGCATAAGCCGTACGTAATAACTGTAATGTCTTCTCCTTCACGTTTGACATCCGCTTTACCGATCGGAAGCACATAGTCGTCTGTTGGGACTTCCCCTTTAATGAGACGATATGCGCGCTTATGCTCAAAGAACAGCACAGGATCTTCATCACGAATCGCTGCTTTTAATAATCCTTTCACATCGTACGGTGTAGACGGCATGACGATTTTTAATCCCGGTTGATTCGCAAAAATTGCTTCAACAGATTGAGAATGATATAGCGCTCCGTGAACGCCGCCACCATATGGAGCACGAATAACAATCGGACAATTCCAATCGTTATTCGAACGATAGCGAATGCGCGCCGCTTCGGAAATAATTTGGTTGACAGCAGGCATAATAAAATCCGCAAATTGAATTTCAGCAATTGGGCGTAATCCGTACATCGCCGCACCGATCCCGACACCAACGATCGCAGATTCCGCTAACGGCGTATCAATGACTCGCTCTTCCCCAAATTGATCATAAAGCCCTTGCGTCGCTTTAAATACGCCCCCTTTTTTTCCGACATCTTCCCCAAGTACGAATACGCGCGGGTCACGTTCCATTTCTTCGCGAATGGCCATCGTAACGGCATCGATATATGAAATGACAGGCATATTTATTCCTCCTCTGCGTACACGTATTTCAACGCATGTTCTGGTTGTGCATATGGTGCTTTTTCTGCGTAGTCTGTCGCTTCGTTTACTTGTTTCATCACGCGATCAACAATTTCTTTTTCCAGTTCATCCGTTAATACGCCGACTTCTTTTAAGTAGTTCGCAAATAAATAAATTGGATCTTTTGATTTTGCTTCTGCGATTTCTTCTGGCGTACGATATGCACGATCGTCATCGTCCGACGAATGCGCTGTTAAGCGATAAGCAACCGTTTCAATTAACGTTGGTCCTTCACCACGGCGTGCACGATCTGCTGCTTCTTTTACGACGCGATATACTTCAAGCGGATCTGTACCGTCCACTGTATACCCTGGCATGCCATAGCCGATCGCACGATCTGATACTTTTTCGCATGCTAATTGTTTTTCAATTGGAACAGAGATGGCATATTTATTGTTTTCGCACATAAAGATGACCGGAAGCTTATGAACGCCTGCAAAGTTTGCTCCTTCGTGGAAGTCACCTTGGTTCGAAGACCCTTCTCCAAATGTAACGAACGATACGAAATCTTTTTTCTCCATTTTTGCTGCTAACGCAATGCCGACCGCATGCGGCACTTGTGTTGTAACAGGGGAAGAACCGGTGACGATTCGGTTTTTCTTTTTCCCGAAATGCCCTGGCATTTGGCGACCGCCAGAGTTTGGATCTTCCGCTTTCGCAAATGCTGAAAGCATCAATTCTGTCGGTGTCATACCGAACGTTAATACAACACCCATGTCACGATAATAAGGCAAGACGTAGTCTTTCGTGCGATCTAAGGCGAATGCCGCTCCTACTTGCGCCGCTTCTTGTCCTTGGCAAGAGATAACGAATGGAATTTTACCTGCGCGGTTTAACAACCACATCCGCTCGTCAATTTTACGCGCTAACACCATCGTTTCATACATTTGTAAAACGGTTTCATCGCTTAAACCGAGTTGTTTATGACGATTTTCCGCCATCATTCATTCCTCCTTTAAAAATGAATCGCTTTTCCATCAACAGCAAGCGCCGCTTCCATCATCGCTTCTGACAGCGTCGGATGCGGATGAATTGTGTGGGCAATTTCCCAAGGTGTTGCATTGAGCACACGCGCTAATCCAGCTTCGGAAATCATATCCGTTACATGTGGACCAACCATATGCACACCGAGTACATCATCTGTTTTTGCATCGGCGACGATTTTGACAAATCCTTCAGCTTCCCCATACACAAGCGCTTTGCCGATCGCTTTAAACGGAAATTTTCCGACTTTCACGTCATATCCTTTTGTTTTCGCTTCTTCTTCTGTTAAACCAACGCTTGCCGCTTCAGGACGACTGTAAATACATTTTGGCACCATCGTATAATCGAGTGGATGAACAGTATTTCCAGCAAGATGTTCAATCGCGATGATTCCTTCATGTGAAGCGACATGGGCAAGTTGCAAACCACCGATCACATCGCCAATCGCATAAATATGTTTTTCTTTCGTTTGATAATACTCGTTTGTTTGAATAAATCCTTTTTCAATAACAATATCGGTATTTTCTAATCCGATTCCTTCAACGTTTGCTTGACGTCCGACAGAAACGAGCATTTTTTCAGCTGTAAACGTTTCGTTTTGTCCATGAATCTCTGCTTGAATGCGTACACCATTTTCAACAACGAGCGTGTCAGGCAATACTTTTGCCTTCGTAACGATGCGTACGCCACGTTGTTTTAATATTTTTTCGATTTCTTTTGATACGTCGCGATCTTCCGTTGGTAAAATGCGATCGGCATATTCAACGACCGTGACATCTACACCAAAATCGTTTAACATCGATGCCCATTCAATTCCGATGACTCCGCCACCGACGATGATAATGGAAGCTGGCAACGTTTCCATGCGCAACGCTTCATCTGACGTCATAACGAATTGTCCATCAATCGTTAACCCCGGTAACGTGCGTGGACGAGATCCAGTTGCAATGACGACGTATTTTGGTACGAGCATTTCATTTTCCGTTCCATCATTCATCTCAACAGAAATCGTTCCAGGCATCGGTGAAAAAATGGATGGTCCTAGAATGCGTCCCGTTCCTTCATATACATCGATTTTTCCTTTTTTCATTAACATGTGGATCCCTTTATGCAGTTGATCAATAATCGCTTGTTTGCGCGCTTGTACTTGAGCAAAATCTAAACGCACTTCCCTAGCAAACACGCCAAACGCTTCGCTTTGTTTCGTTTGAGCATACACTTCTGCACTGCGCAATAACGCTTTGCTCGGGATACATCCTGCATGCAAACACGTTCCCCCAAGCTTTCCTTTTTCAACAACCGCTGTTTTTAAACCGAGTTGGGCCGCACGAATGGCGGCAACATATCCGCCCGTTCCACCGCCAAGTATCACGACATCGTACTCTTTAGCCATCGTTTCATCCCCTTAAACTGTTGTTTTGACCGCTTGTGGATATTGTTTCGCTTCTTCTTCTCCACGCAACACGCGAAGGGCCCCTTCAGCAAGTGCTTGCAATTCATTTTCCCCTGGTTGCACGATGACATCGGCAATCCATTGTACCCGATCAGCAATTTCTTTCACAAACTGTTTTCCGTATGCTAAACCACCCGTTAAAATGATAGCGTCGACTTTCCCAGCTAACACTGCACTTGCAGCTCCAATTTCTTTCGCTACTTGATATGCCATCGCGCTATAAACGAGTTTCGCTTTTTCATCGCCGTTTTCAATCATTTTTTCAACTTTCACCGCATCATTCGTCCCTAAATACCCAACAAGACCTCCTCCCCCAACGAGCATGCGCATCACTTCTTCGCGATAATACTCACCAGAGAAACAAAGGGAGACGAGATCGCCAGCTGGAACAGTCCCAGCACGTTCTGGGCTAAACGGACCTTCCCCGTCCAATCCGTTATTGACATCGATGACGCGCCCACATTTATGCGCGCCAACGGTAATTCCACCGCCCATATGTGCAACGATGAAATTGACTTCTTCATACGCTTTTCCCATCTGTTTGGCGACGCGACGAGCGACCGCTTTTTGATTTAATGCATGGAAAATGCTGCGACGCTCGATTAACGAAAAACCGGAAATGCGAGCGATCGGGTCCAGTTCATCTACAACGACTGGGTCGACAATAAATGCTGGGATATTTAATGCGGACGCAATTTCGTGAGCCAAAATGCCTCCGAGATTTGACGCGTGCTGACCAGAGTATCCACGCCTTAAATCTTGCAACATCACTTCATTGACAGCATACGTGCCGCCTTCGATCGGACGAAGTAAGCCTCCGCGTCCGCATACGGCATCGAGCTTTGAAATATTTATCCCTTCATGATCCAGCGTTTCTAAAATCGTTTGTTTACGAAATTCATATTGGTCAATGATTTTTTTATACGCTCGTAACGCCTCTGTATCATGACGAATCGTTTTTTCAAAAATGGAGCGTTCATTATGAAAAACGCCAATTTTTGTTGACGTCGATCCCGGATTAATGACTAAGATGCGAAATGAATGTTCCTGCAATGTTTGCCCCTCCATTTTTTATCATCGACAAAGCGAGAACGAACGTCCTCGCTTTGTTATGTTTAGCGTGTGCGGCGACGGCTTAAAATGTGTTGACCGTTTTGTAAAAATTGGCTGCGTGATTGACGCATTTTTGCAATGCGCTCTTCAGCTAAACGGTCTGCTGCTTGGTATGTCGGAATGCCGTCACGCTTCGCAATTTCGATGACTTTTTCAATATTGTTATAAATTTGTTCAACTTTTTTCATCGCGCGTTCGCGGTTATATCCGTATAGCTCATCCGCTACGTTAATGACACCGCCCGCGTTAATCACATAGTCTGGCGCATAAACGATACCCATTTCATGAATGATGTCGCCATGTCTTGCTTCGCGCAATTGGTTGTTCGCAGCGCCCGCAATGACTTTCGCTTTTAATTGAGGAATCGTTTGATCGTTAATCACACCACCAAGGGCACACGGAGCGAAAATATCGCAGTCTACGCTGTAAATATCGTTCGGGTCAACGGCTTGTGCGCCAAACTCTTCAACAACGCGTTGCACCGCTTCTTTATTAATGTCTGTAACGATCAGCTTCGCCCCTTCTTCATGAAGATGACGGCATAAATTATAAGCGACGTTACCGACTCCTTGTACCGCGATCACTTTTCCTTCAAGTGAATCGCTACCAAAAGCCTCTTTCGCTGCTGCTTTCATTCCACGATAAACGCCGTACGCAGTAACCGGAGAAGGATTTCCAGATGAACCGAACGCTGGTGAAATCCCTGTCACATAGTCTGTTTCTTCATAAATAATATCCATATCAGCAACTGTTGTACCAACATCCTCCGCTGTAATATAGCGACCGTTTAACCCTTGAATGAAGCGACCGAACGCACGGAACATCGCTTCGTTTTTATCTTTCCGTGGATCCCCAATGATGACCGCTTTTCCACCGCCAAGATTTAATCCAGCTGCTGCGTTTTTATACGTCATCCCACGTGCTAAACGGAGCGCATCTTCAATCGCTGCATCTTCTGACTCATACATCCACATGCGCGTGCCACCTAATGCTGGTCCAAGCGTTGTATCATGAATAGCGATAATCGCTTTCAATCCTGATTCTTTATCTTGACAAAATACTAATTGCTCATAGTCGTATTGCTCCATATATTTGAAAATCTCCATCTTTCGTTCCCCCTTGTTATTTGTTCGTTGCACAAATAGCTAATGCTAATGAATACAATTTACTTTCTGCTGAATCTGCGCGCGATGTTAACACAATTGGTGCTTTCGCGCCAGCAATGATCGCTCCTACTTGCGCGCGGGCAAAATAAACGAGCGATTTATATAGCACATTTCCTGTTTCGATGTTCGGTACAACTAAAATATCAGCATGTCCTGCCACCGAACTTTGAATGCCTTTATGCTGGGCAGATTCAACGGAAATAGCATTATCTAAAGCGAGCGGGCCATCGACGATGCAATCTTTTAGCTGTCCGCGTTGATTCATAAGCGATAACGCTGCTGCATCAATCGTAGCTGACATCGCTGGATTCACAACTTCAACAGCAGCGAGCGGCGCAACTTTCGGTGTATGAATGCCAATCGCTTTCGCCACTTGTACCGCGTTCATAATGATTTCTGTTTTTTGTTGCAAATCAGGCGCAATGTTCATCGCTGCATCTGTGACGAGAATCGGCCGTTCGTAATGTGGCACTTGAAACAAGGCAACATGTGACAAAACTCGGCCTGTGCGAAGTCCATATTCTTTATTGAGCACCGCTTTTAAAATCGTTGCTGTCGGTACGTTCCCTTTCATTAAGACGCTTGCTTCTTTTCCATGTACCGCTTTAACGGCCATGTGAGCTGCTTCTTCTTTTGTCGAAGCGTGAACGATGCGAATAGCATCGCGATTTTCGTCCTGAACATATTCGGGAACAAGACACGATAAAACGGATTCATCGCCATATAAAATAAATCGCCCGAATCCTGCTTGTAACGCTTGTGCGACTGCTTTTAACACCTCTTCGTCTTCAGCTGCCGCAACAGCTACGGTTGCTTCAGGAAATTGGGTTGCTTTGGTGATTAACGATTGTAGCTTCATCTCATCTGCTCAACCCCTTTGTTTTTTCGTCACTTTTTATTCTTGCAAAAAGCATGCCAACTTTTTTGTTATTGAAAACGCTTTATTTTATTTCTTTTTCATTGCAACTTTTTGCACACTATGAACATTATTGCATGCTTTTTTTATCAAGTCCATACTTTTCAAGCTTATAGTATAAATTCCGAATCGAAATGCCTAGTTGTTTGGCAGCTGCGGTTTTATTTCCTTGGCACGCTTGCAAAACGTTCTCAATGACTTTCGCTTCGTATTGCTCCACGAGCTCGTTTAGCGGTTTATGCGCATAAGACCATTCATGGGACGAAAGATGTTCTGGCTCTTTCGATTTGTGCAACAATGAAATATGCTTTCGTTCAATGATCACCTCATTATATTTCATAAAAATCATCGCGCGTCCTAATACGTTTTCTAGTTCACGTACATTTCCCGGCCAATCGTACGACAGTAAATAAACAAGGGCATCATCCGTAATTCCCTCCACGTTGCGCCCGTAATCTTGATTTAGTTTTTGTATAAGCCGTTCACATAACGCAGGAATATCTTGCTTTCGTGCACGCAACGGAGGAATGTAAATCGGCATGCGATTGAGCCGATAATATAAGTCTTCACGAAATGTCCCTTCGGCAATCGCTTTTTCAAGGTGCACATTCGTTGCGGCAATGACGCGCACATTAATGGGAATGGGCTTCGTGCCACCGACGCGCACAATTTCTTTTTCTTGTAACACACGCAACAATTTTGCTTGCATATTGGCGGATAACTCGCCAATCTCATCTAAAAAAATGCTTCCGTTGTTCGCTTCCTCAAACAACCCTTTTTTCCCTCCGCGTCTTGCGCCCGAGAATGCCCCTTCCTCGTAGCCGAACAATTCGCTTTCAAGCAACGATTCGGAAATGGCAGCGCAGTTTACACGAACAAATTTATGATATTTGCGATCACTAGCATTATGAATGGCGTGGGCAAACAGTTCTTTTCCTGTTCCCGACTCCCCGCGAAGCAAAAT
Organism: Anoxybacillus sp. ST70; assembly: GCF_019553625.1. NCBI lineage: Bacteria > Bacillati > Bacillota > Bacilli > Caryophanales > Anoxybacillaceae > Anoxybacillus > Anoxybacillus sp. ST70. The sequence continues at coordinate 470,798 of NZ_JAHZOF010000002.1, read as the reverse complement.
CGTTGCAGGTGTTTTTGCCGCTAATTTCGCTTGTTCAATCGCTAACATCATCTCTTCCGATGTACCGACAATATCATCAAAGGAATATTTCGCCTCTAACGTACGAATAATTTGTCGGGCACGTTGCAACTCAGAAGTCAACTGTTCAATTTCTGATACATCATGAATGACACCAACACTTCCTTTTAACATGCCATCGACGATAATTGGCGCAACATTGACAACGACATCACGCTTTTTCGGACCGACTTTCATGCGCACTCCCCTAACCGGTCGCCGCGTTTTCAACACTTTCATATGCATGCTTTCTCCTTCAGAAATGTCCGCTGTCGCCGGTTTTCCGATCACTTCTTCTTCTGATAAACCCGTTAACTTTGTATATGCAGGATTAATTAAAATGCCGTTACCGTATTCATCAACAACAGAAATCGCTTCCTCTGAAGAGTGAATAATCGCTTCTAACATCGTGCGAATTTCTTTTAAATTCGTTACTTCTTCTGCTAAATGGACAACTTCTGTAATATCTTTAAACACGGCAAAAGCACCGAATAATTTTCCATTTTCATCAATAAGCGGAATGCGTGTCGTAATCATTTTTTTTCCGTTTTCTAATATTAATTCTTGGTTCAACTCCACTTCTCTCGTTTGTAATACACGCGGCAATCCGCTAGCTGGAATAACACGCAAAATATGCGTCCCAATGACTTCTTTTTTTCTTTTTCCAATCATTTTTTCTGCGCTCGGATTCATATGTGTTACAAAACCGCGTTCGTCAATGACAATCATTCCGTCGTGCGTAGAATGAAAAATTAAATCGTGTTTCGTCGTTGCTGTTTTTAACGTAGCAATGAGTTGCTCTTTTTCTTCCACTAGTTGTGCAATAATGTAAGCGATATCCCCAGGAATAACGACCGTATGCCCCGCACTTGCTTTACGCAACGCAGCAAACACTTCGTCATCTCCTGTGACCTCGACGATAATATCAAGATCATCTGTTAACACATCACGCCAATGTTTGCTCGTTTTGATCCCCATGTCGCGTGCAGCTTTTATCCCAGGGGCATCTTCGTTTCGATCCACAATCGCCACGACATCCATCAATTTCGTTTCATGAAACATTTTTAATAATGCACTTCCACCTTTGCCTGCCCCAACAATTAATACTTTTTTCATTCCCATCACCTATTCGTTTGCAATTTTTTGCAGACGCTTTCATCATACATTGTTTTTCTCTTCTTGACAAACAAACAAAAACATTTATGATGAAAACAGAACAAATGGAAAGGGTTTTGTTTTATGCAGCGAATGATCGCCCTACTCATTTTACTTATTCCAGGATTTATCGCAGCGCTAGGGATTAAATGGATGCGCGATACCGTATTTGGCATTTTACACGCACCGATCCCTTCACTTGTCATTCAATTTTTGCTCGGTTTATTTTGTTTTATCATCGGACTCGGCTTTATTGCAGGGTTTATTTTGCACCGCGATCGAAAACGAAACAAAGTGCAACCACGTTTTCAAAAAAAGAAACGCTTCGATTCAGAGTGATCGAAGCGTTTTTTCGCGTACGTTTTTTGCTTTTTCGGGGAAATCTGTAAATATCCCATCCACTTCATATTGAAACATCGTTTTCATCTGCTCTTCTTTATTAATTGTAAAAGGACGAATGAGCAATTGATTCGCGTGAGCTGCTTCAACAAACAATCGGTCCACAGTGTGACGATACGGATGAAGCGCCAAAGCGTGCAAAGTATGGGCATACTCCCACGGCTGATGCAATTTTTCCATATATAGTAGCGCTGTTTCAATATGAGGAGCTAATTGATGACACGTTGCCATACTTTCATGGTTAAACGATGAAAAAATGACGCGCGATGCTAAGCGATATTGCTCGACAAGTTCAATTGTTTTTTCTTCTAGTCGTTCGTAAGGCACAAGATTGTTTTTTAATTCTATATTAATAAGCAACGACGTGTGCTGTGCCCATTCAAGCACTTCTTGTAACGATGGAATGGGACAAAATCCGTATTGTTTAAATTTATAGTTGGCATTTAATTTCCGCAATTGCCGATACGTCATTTGTCCGACCCATCCCGTTCCATCTGTCGTCCGATTGACTGTTTCATCATGAATGACGACGACGACTCCGTCTCTTGAAAGTTGTACATCAAGTTCAATCCCATCCGCATGAACACGTGCTGCTTCTATAAACGAGGCCATTGTATTCTCTGGATGCGTCCCGGCCGAACCGCGATGAGCAAAAATATGTGTCATTCTTTTCCCACCTTTAAAAACGTTTTATACTTAACATATGAAAGGAGTGAAACTCATGCGACCGTTACAAATTTCGTTAGAAACAGCGCAAAAGCTTGCAAAAGCATTGCAGGTGCCACTAGAACAAATTATGCACATGCCTCAGCACATATTAATCCAAAAATTGCTTGAAGTCGAAAAAAATGAACAACAAAAAAGGTAGTCCGGCCGACTACCTTTTTAACTTGCTTTATGTTCAAGTCTTAACCGATCCGCAACCATCGCAATAAATTCTGAGTTTGTCGGTTTCGCTTTTGACATACTGACCGTATGGCCGAACAAAGAAGAAATGGATTCTAAGTTTCCGCGGCTCCATGCCACTTCAATCGCATGACGAATCGCTCGCTCTACGCGACTAGCTGTCGTATTATATTTTTTCGCAATGTCTGGATAAAGAACTTTTGTAATCGATCCGAGCAACTCGACGTCGTTATACACCATCGCAATCGCTTCGCGTAAATATAAATATCCTTTAATATGGGCTGGGACACCAATTTCGTGAATGATGTTTGTAATGCTCGCATCTAAATTTTTCGGCTTGCCGTCGCGAATTGGCGAAAGAAGCGGTCGTTTGAATACGGCTGGTTTTTTGCCACATACTTGACGAATTTGATTCACTAAATGTTCGATGTCAAACGGCTTTAAAATAAAGTAGGAAGCGCCGAGTTCAACTGCTTTTTTCGTTACGTCTTCTTGTCCAAACGCCGTTAACATAATCACGTTGGGCAATGGCTGTTTCATCATACGCAACTTTTCTAGCACAGCTAAACCGTCTAAATGTGGCATAATAATGTCGAGAACAAGAACATCTGGGTCGCGATCGCGCAACAATTGCAAACAATCTTGCCCGTTATATGCAACGCCAATGACTTCCATATCCCCTTGGGTTGTAATATATTCTTCAAGCAAATGCACTAATTCTCGGTTATCATCTACAATGCAAACTTTTATTGTACTCACGAAATCTTCCTCCCTAAAGCAATGATCTTTTGTCACATACGTGCTTAATTCGACGCAATGGACAAAAATCCTTTTTTCTTTGCAAAATTAGTCAAATAATTTATATTTTTCATAAAACATATGTGCACGTTTTTTCTTTCATTTTACACTACATGTTTACGTCGTGTCATGATAAAATATGACAAATTGCGTGAAAAAACAAAAAGCAAGCCAATATTAGCTCGCTTTTTGTTCGCTTTTATCATAAATGTTAATGCCAGCTTCGTGCAACATCCATTCAATGTGCACACCGTACCCAGACGTCGGATCGTTGACAAATACATGCGTCACAGCACCAACAAGTTTTCCATCTTGAATAATCGGACTTCCGCTCATCCCTTGAACGATGCCACCTGTTTTTTCTAACAAACGTGGATCCGTCACTTTAATGACCATTCCTTTTGTTGCAGGGAATTTTTGCGGAGTGACACTCACGATTTCAACATCAAACGCCTCGACACGATCTTGTTCAACGACGGTTAATATTTTCGCCGGCCCTTTTTTCACATCTGTCGATAAAGCAATCGGCATCGGTTTATCAAAAATACCGTTTTGAATCGGCTGTGAAAGCTTACCGAAAATACCGAACGGACTGTTTGTTTTAATGTCACCAATCACTTGCTTATCGCTTGAAAATCTCGCTAATTTTTCGCCTGGACTTCCATTTCTTCCTTTATCAATGGCCGTTACCGTCGATTTAACGATCGTTCCATCACGAACGACGATCGGCTTTCTCGTATCCATATCAGAAATGACATGTCCGAGTGCCCCGTATATATTTGATTTCGGATCAAAAAACGTCATCGTTCCAATTCCTGCTGCTGAATCGCGAATGTATAATCCGATGCGATACGCTTGATCATGTTTATCTTTTAATGGAGTCAAGGTCGTTTCAAACGTATGACGATCACGTGCAACAGTGAGTCGTAAAGGTTTGCCTGTTTTCCCCGCTTCTTCAATAAACGGAGAGACATCTGTCATCTTTTCGATTTTTTTTCCATTGATATGTGTAATGGAGTCTCCGACTTGAATGCCAGCCGTTTCACCAGGGGATTGTTTTCCTTGTTCCGTCTCCACTAAATGATGGCCGACGACAAGAACTCCAACTGTATTTAATTTCACACCAATCGATTGACCGCCAGGAACGACTTTAAAATCGGGTAATACTTTTACGTTGACTTGCTTAATCGGAAATCCTGCCATTTGTAAAATGACATCGCTTTCTCCGACATGTTCTCCGCTAATCGCTAACTTTTCTTTTTGATGGACAGAAACAGCGTTTGTCGTTATCGTTTGAACAGAACCAAATACAGGTACATGCGCCGTTTGTCCTTGAAATAACACAAGTTGTTTCGGAATGTTTACATATTTTTGAAATGGTGTTGCCATACTTAGAACGATAAAAGAAACAAGGAGAAATGCACCTATTCCTTTTCTTAATTTGTCAAAATCCAAAGTCTTCACTCTCCTCGTTCCTACGTACACACCGAATCCTACACTATTTAATGTTGCCTGAAACAAATGAAATATAACCGAATAAAACGAAAAAACAATGCCAATGTTGGTATTCATACTGTTTCATTTTTGATTTTTTCCGCTAATTGTAACAACTCACGCGCATGCTGTTTCGTCAGTTCTGTAATTTCCACCCCAGAAATCATCCGACTTATTTCGTTAATTTTTTCTTCTTCATTTAACGCCTCGACAGTTGTTTTCGTCCGTCCATCGATCGTTTCTTTTGCGATAAATAAATGCGTATCTGCCATCGCTGCAACTTGTGGCAAGTGCGAAATACATAATACTTGAGAATGACGTGCGACGCGATAAATTTTTTCTGCAATGGCTTGAGCGACGCGCCCACTTACTCCTGTATCTACTTCATCAAAAATAATGGACGTCACACCTTGATGTTTAGAAAAAATACTTTTCAAAGCAAGCATCATGCGCGATAACTCCCCGCCCGATGCGACTTTGGCAAGCGGCTTTAACGGTTCCCCGGGGTTTGTCGAAATGTAAAACTCAACTTCATCCATTCCGTTTGCCTGCAACTTGACAGGTGTTCCATCGAGCAGCGGATCATCGTACGATCCTTGACGTTTTCGAAAAACGACATCAAACGTCGTTTTTTCCATGTATAAATCTTTTAGCTCTTGATGAATGTCATCGATGAGTTGTTTCGCATATTGCATACGCAATTCGCTAATATGTTTCGCTTCAACGAGCAAATCAGCCGTAATCGATTGGAGCTCAGTCTGTAATTTATGAATATGGTCATCGCGATGTTGAATCGTTTCGATTTCTTCTTCCACTTTTGCAGCGTACTCTAAAATGTCGCGCACCGTTTGACCGTATTTTCGTTTTAAATGATTAATTTCATTTAAGCGACTTTCAATTTCGTCCAGCCGAAGCGGATCGTATTCTAATTGATCTAACTGTTCACGTAGTTGGTGAGCGACTTCTTCTAACAAGTAATAGCAATTCGATACGACTTCTTGAGCTTGTTTCACTGAGGCATCGATATCGCTCACATGGTCTAAATGGTTCATCGCTAATCCAATCCAATCTAGTCCACGTTGCTCTCCATAAAGCGCCTCATAACTGCTTTGTAACGCCTCGTATATTTTTTGGAAGTTAACGATTTTTCGGCGTTCTTCCATCAGCCGTTCATCTTCATCTATTTGCAAATCTGCTTTTTGAATTTCATCTAACTGAAATGTTAACAAATCTAATCGATGTGCCATTTGTTGCTCATTTTCATTTAATTTTTGCAGTTGACGCTTCACTCGTTCATATGTAGCATATAACGCTCCATATTCTTCTAACGCGTCACGAATATGCTCGCCTCCATATTCGTCTAATAAGTGTAAATGTTTACTTTCATCGAGCAACTCTTGATGCTCATGTTGCCCATGAATATCCACGAGCGTTGAACCAATTTCGCGCAACGTCGCAATCGTTACTAATTTTCCATTTACCCGACAAACGCTTTTTCCGTTTACTGTTAGCTCCCGTCGAAGCACAATCATGCCGTCGCTTATATCGATGCCGAGTTCCGCGCATTTGCTGTAACACGGATGGTCATCTTGTTCAAGCAAAAATAATCCTTCAATTTCCGCTTTTGTTTCCCCGTATCGAACAAACTCTGCGGAACCTCGTCCGCCAATTAATAAGTGAATGGCATCAATAATAATGGATTTTCCCGCTCCCGTTTCTCCTGTTAAAACCGTTAATCCTTTTTCAAATGAAAGCGAGAGCGATTCAATAATCGCAAAATTTTTAATGGATAACTCTGCTAACATGTCACATTCACACCTTTATTACAGCATGTCCAACAATCGTTTAGAAATGACTTCTGTATCTTCTGGCGTGCGGCAAATAATTAAACACGTATCATCGCCACAAATCGTTCCAACAATTTCATCCCACTCTAAATGATCAAGAAGCACACCAATGGCATGCGCATTGCCCGGCAACGTCTTCATGACAAGCAAATGACCAGCCCCATCAATTTTCACAAACGCATCCATGAGCGCTCGCTTTAATTTTTGCAATGGATTAAATCGTTGATCAGCAGGGAGGCTATATTTATATCTCCCATCCATCATTGGGACTTTCACTAAATGAAGTTCTTTAATGTCGCGAGACACGGTGGCTTGTGTCACGTTAAAGCCTTCTTTGCGCAACATATCCACAAGTTCATCTTGTGTTTCAATCTCATGATTTGAAATAATTTCACGAATTTTAATATGACGTTGTCCTTTATTCAACGAAAACACCTCTTTCGTGTGTATAACATATGCATATTTATACTTCTATGTTACCGAACGATAGATGGGCAAACAAGAGGGAATAACCGATCGTTATTCCCCCGCATGTTCGTTATTTTCTTTCAGTTCATCATGCGCCCTCACAACAACTTCTTCTGGAGAAACCGTCAAGCGATTTTCTCCTACTTCTTTACCTTCCCAACGTAAATGAAGTAAAAATTCAATATTTCCATCCCCGCCTGTAATCGGCGAGTGCGTTAATCCAATGATATCGTACCCTTCTTGTTTGGCAAATGCCGTAATCGTATGAAGCACGTGAACGTGAACGCGCGCATCACGAACGATTCCTTTTTTTCCAACGAACTCTTTTCCCGCTTCAAACTGTGGTTTGACTAAAGCGACAACATCGCTATGCGGCACTAAAATCGTTTTTAAAACAGGGAGAATGAGCTTCAATGAGATAAACGACACGTCAATTGTTGCGAAGTTTGGCAAGCCGTGTTGAAAGTCGCTCGGCGTCACGTAGCGGAAGTTTGTCCGCTCCATGACAACGACACGCTCATCTTGACGCAGTTTCCACGCAAGCTGATTGTATCCAACGTCAAGAGCGTACGACAACTTCACCCCGTTTTGCAACGCACAGTCTGTGAATCCGCCGGTCGATGCACCAATATCGAGCATTATTTTATCTTCAACATGAAGCGAAAACGCTCGTAACGCTTTCTCAAGTTTCAGTCCCCCGCGACTGACATACGGGATCGCATTTCCTTTCACCGTCAGCGGAATGTCAACAGGTACTTTTTCCCCCGGTTTATCAAGCCGCCTTTCATTCGAATATACAAGACCGGCCATAATCGTTCGTTTCGCTTTTTCACGCGTTTCAGCCAATCCACGTTCGACAAGCAATACATCTAAACGTTCTTTCTTCCCTTTCATCTCTCATGCCCTTTTTCTTTTTTTCGGAGTTAATAAATAAATGCGTTCCATTACATGTTCTGTCGTCAATCCAATTTCTTCGAGCAACTGTGAAACACCGCCATGTTCAATAAAACGGTCCGGAATGCCCATTCGATCGATAATCGCTCCATGATATCCATGATCATGAGCAAATTCAAGTACCGCGCTACCAAATCCACCTTGCAACACCGCTTCTTCAATTGTGAGTAACGGCATATTTTTTTGTAGCAACGTGTGCAACATTTGTTCATCTAGTGGCTTAATAAAACGAGCATTCACAACTTGCACAGAAATGCCGTCATTCGCTAGACGCTCAGCCGCTTGAAGCGCCATCGGAATCGTCGTGCCAAACGTTAAAATGGCAACGTCTGTTCCTTCACGCAACACTTCCCATGTGCCGATCGGAATGTTTTTTAATTGTTCATCCATCGGCACACCGAGACCGTTGCCGCGCGGAAAACGCATCGCAATCGGGCCATCATCGTATTGAATGGCTGTATATACCATATGTTGTCCTTCATTTTCATCTTTTGGCATCATTAATACGATGTTTGGAATGTGACGTAAAAAGGCGATATCAAACACTCCTTGATGTGTTTCCCCGTCAGCACCAACAAGCCCCGCTCGGTCGATTCCAAGAAACACGTTTAAATTTTGGCGACAAATATCGTGAACGACTTGGTCATACGCACGTTGCAAAAAAGTTGAATAAATCGCTAAAAACGGTTTCATCCCTTGCGTGGCTAAACCGGCAGCCATTGTCGCCGCATGTTGTTCAGCGATACCGACGTCATACATACGCTCCGGAAATTCACTTGCAAACCCTTCTAATTTTGATCCAACCGGCATCGCAGGCGTGATGGCAACGATGCGGCGATCTTCGCGCGCTAATTTACGTACCGTTTCACTAACGAGCGCACTCCAAGAAGGAGCAGATTGCTTTGATTGGATGAAATCACCTGTTTCAATTTTATACGGTCCCGTTCCGTGCCACGTTCCCACTTTATCGTTTTCTGCTGGATGATATCCTTTTCCTTTTTTCGTAATGACGTGAACAAGAACAGGTCCTTTCGTCTTTTTCGCATAATGTAAGTTTTCAAATAAATCTTCAAAATCATGGCCATCTACCGGTCCGAAATACGTAAAGCCTAACTCTTCAAAAAACACACCTGAAACGAGCAAATATTTAATGCTATCTTTGACTCGTTCCGCCGTTGCTGCAAGCTTTCCACCGACAGCTGGGATTTTCTTTAATAACATTTCTAATTCATCTTTTACCCAATGGTACTTTCCTGCTGTTCGCAGACGACCAAGCACGTTGTGGAGCGCACCGACGTTTGGAGCAATTGACATTTCGTTATCGTTTAAAATAACGATGATATCTTTTTTCTCATGTCCGATATGATTTAACGCTTCTAGTGCCATTCCGCCCGTTAATGCACCATCTCCAATAATCGGAACGATATATTCGTCTGTTCCTTTTAAATCGCGCGCAATCGCCATTCCCATAGCAGCGGACAACGATGTCGAGCTATGTCCTGTCTCCCATACGTCGTGCTCACTTTCACTTCGTTTCGGAAAACCACATAACCCTTTATATTGTCGCAACGTATCAAACTGATTTGCACGACCTGTTAAAATTTTATGCACGTACGATTGATGACCAACGTCCCAAATGAGCTTATCTTTTGGGCTGTCGAACACTTTATGAAGCGCAATCGTCAATTCGACGACCCCTAAATTCGGGCCAATATGTCCACCTGTTTTTGATAATTTTTCAATTAAAAATTGTCGAATTTGCTCACTTAATTGAACGAGCTGTTCGTTTGACATGTGCTTTAAAAAATTCGGATTTTGAATCGCTGTAACATCCAACGCGACCACTCTCTTTCATGTAAGCTATTACAAACTTATATCATACAGCTTTTTGTATTTTTAATTATACAGACAAACATGTGCACACGCAAAAAAGAGCCGCTTACACAAACGTGTGAACGGCTAACATTTCTTTTCCACTATATCACATGTTGCTTTTTTCCTCAATGCTATTAATGATCGCGCGTTTCGATGACATCGCAAATGTAATGTAATAACGACGCATCGATTTTAGCTTCGTCAAGAAGTTTTCGTGCTTCTTTCATATGATCGTGAAGTTTTTTCTTTGCTCCATCAAGCGTCAAAAGAGAAGGATACGTCGATTTATCATTTTCGATGTCGCTCCCCACTTTTTTCCCGATTTTTTGTTCGTCTCCTTCAATGTCTAAAATGTCGTCACGAATTTGAAACGCTAAACCGAGATGATCGGCAAACGTCGTCAACAATGTTAATTGTTGTTCCGTTGCTTCTCCTAATATCGCACCTGCCCGAACGCTGTATTGCAACAACTTTCCTGTTTTATGACGGTGAATGTATTCTAGTTGCTGCAAACTAATCGTTTTTCCTTCTCCTTCAAGGTCAGCTACTTGTCCCCCGACCATTCCTTCAGGTCCAGCCGCTTTCGCTAATTCCGAAATGAGGCGAACTTTTACATCTGGTGAAATGACTTCGTCATCTGCTACAACTTGAAAAGCGTATGTCAGCAACGCATCGCCCGCTAAAATGGCGTTCGCTTCACCGAACACTTTATGGTTTGTCGGTTTACCGCGCCGTAAATCGTCGTTATCCATACTTGGCAAATCATCATGAATGAGCGAATACGTATGAATCATTTCGAGCGCACAGGCCGTTGGCAGCCCGATGTGTACGGGCTTCTGAAACGCTTGTAACGTTGAAAGCAATAAAAGAGGACGAATGCGCTTTCCGCCTGCTTGCAACGAATATAACATTGCCTCTTTGATCGTTTGAGGCGCTTGTAACGATTCAATATAAGCAGGAAGCTGCTGTTCAATTTGTGATTTATATTGTCGCAATAACACTTCCAACGTCTATTCCTCCTGCACCGTAAACGGTTCAAGCTGCCCATCTTCTCGTAAAATAAATTCCATTTGTTTTTCTACTTGTTGTAGTTTGTCGTGACAAAACTTCGACAATTTCATCCCCTCTTGGAAAAAGTGAATCGCTTCTTCAAGCGGAACGTCTCCTTCTTCTAACTTTTGCACAATTTCTTCTAGTTTACTCATCGCTTCCTCAAATGTCATATTTTCTCCTCCTCAATATTCGAAACAATGCAATGTGCACGTCCATCTTGAAAACGGATATGAACGCGGTCCCCTTCTTGCAGTTGTTTTACTGTCTTAATGAGCGTTTCTTGCTCATCGTATGCAAGGCTATATCCGCGCTCCATAATTTTTAGCGGACTGAGCGCATCGAGTTTTGCCATCGCTGTGGCAAGCGACCATTTTTTTTGTTTAATTACATCGTTCATATGGCGAACGATCGTCTGTTCTAACGTGCGGACACGATCGACCGCTTTTTCGACTCGCGATTGTGGATGATGAGCAAATAACGTAAGCTGCAATTGTTGAAGCTTATGTTCTTTTTGTTTGAACATATCATTCATTTGTCTTTGCAATCGATCAACTAGCATATCTAGCTGTTGTTCCTTTTGTTCATACAGCCGTTTCGGATAGCGAAACGCATACGATGAACGTAACGATTGCAACCGTTTTTGCTCCGCGTTCATTCGCTCTTTCATCGCTCGAATGAGGCGAGCTTGTTGGTCCGATACACGCAAAAGCAAATCAGCGACATGCGGCACAGCAAGCTCTGCTGCCCCCGTCGGTGTCGGTGCTCGCAAGTCGGCAACAAAGTCAGCGATCGTATAATCCGTTTCATGTCCGACAGCAGAAATAATCGGAACGCGCGAATGAAAAATCGCGCGCGCTACCATTTCTTCATTAAACGCCCAAAGCTCTTCAATCGAGCCGCCACCACGACCGACGATCAGCACATCGATATATCCGATGTCATTCGCTTTTTGAATCGATTGAACGATCGATAACGGAGCTTGTTCCCCTTGAACGAGCGTCGGAAACAAAATGACTTTCGCTAGCGGATAGCGGCGACGAATCGTCGTTAAAATATCGCGAATGGCCGCTCCTGTTGGCGATGTGACAACGCCAATATGTTGCGGAAATTTCGGAATCGGCTTTTTATGTTCCTTAGCAAATAATCCTTCTTGTTCTAGTTTCTTTTTTAATTGCTCATACGCTAAATACAGCGCGCCAACACCATCCGGCTGCATCTCTTTTACATATACTTGATACGTTCCGCTCGGCTCGTACACGGAAATTTCCCCGCGCACAAGTACGGTCATTCCGTTTTCCGGTTTAAATGTTAACTGTCGATTATATCCCGCAAACATGACCGCTTGAATGCGCGCTTGTTCGTCTTTTAAAGTAAAGTACATATGCCCACGCGAATGATATGTAAAGTTTGAAATTTCCCCTTTAATCCATAAATCTTGCAAATGAGGGTCAACTTCAAATTTCCGTTTAATGTATTTCGTTAACGCTGCCACTGTTACATATCTCATTTCTGCCACAAACATAACCTCGCTTATTTATGTAGTTCACGCGCAGCTTGTATCGTGTTGTGCAACAACATCGTAATCGTCATTGGTCCAACCCCTTTTGGCACAGGAGTAATGTAGCTTGCTATTTCTTTTACATCGTCAAAATCGACATCCCCACACAATTTTCCGCTTTCTAATCGATTGACGCCAACGTCAATCACAATTGCTCCTTCTTTCACATATTGTGACGTAATAAGCTTCGGTTTGCCGACAGCGACGATTAAAATATCCGCTTGGCGCGTGATCGCTGCTAAATCGTTTGTGCGCGAATGACAGTACGTGACCGTTGCGTGTTCGCGTAAAAACAGCTGTCCAACCGGTTTACCAACGATGTTGCTACGACCGACAACGACGACATGTTTTCCGGCAATATCGACTTGCAAAGATTGAACCATATATAAAATGCCATACGGTGTACAAGGTAAAAACGTCTTCTTCCCCGTCATCATTCGTCCAATATTTAACGGATGGAACCCATCGACATCTTTTTCTGGTGCGATCGCTTCAATGATATGTAATTCATTCATTTGTTTTGGTAGCGGCAATTGAACTAAAATGCCGTGCACCGATTGGTCTTCATTTAAACGAGCGATTTGCTCTAGCAAAAACGCTTCGGATATGTCGTTTGGAAAAGTAAGTAAAATCGAACGAATTCCAATTTCTTCACATGCTTTTTGTTTCGCTTTTACATACGATTGTGAAGCGGGATGGTCTCCAACGAGAATAACTGCTAAGGCAGGCTCGATGCCTTGTTGTTTTAACTGCTCGACTTCTTTTGCTAATTGTGCGCGCTTTTCTTTTGCTAGTTCAAAACCGTTAATGATTTGTGCTGCCATAAATCCTTCTCCCCCTTATTTTTTAAGACAATGTTTCTTTTATTTTTGCAAGTACGCCGTTAACAAAACGACTTGATTTTTCATCACCAAACACTTTTGCTAATTCAATCGCTTCATCCATGCTTACATTGAACGGGATGTCATCCATATATTTCATTTCAAATACAGCCATGCGTAAAATGGAACGATCGACATTCGCTACGCGCTCTAATGTCCATTTTTCTAAATGTTGACGTAATAAGTCGTCAATTTCCTTTTGATGTTCCACCACGCCGAAAACAAGCATTTCCATAAATGGATCCGTCTCTTCTTCAGCGACGTTTGCAATCGCCGCATGTGGTTCAATGCCTCCCACATCAATTTGAAACAATGCTTGCAACGCTTTTTCTCTTGCTGTATGCCGTTTCATGACCAAAACCCTTTCTATTCGTAATGTCGAAAATTATATCATGATCATAACATATTTCGACGAAAGAAAACACTCACACATCGAAAAAGGGCGATCTCATAAACGAGATTGCCCCTTTTCTTTACTCGACTTCTACCTCTGCTTTGGACGATTCGAATTGAACGCCAACAACATGAACGTTCACTTCAGCTGTCTCTAACCCTGTCATCGTCAATAACGCTTGGCGAACGTTTTCTTGAATTTTTTGCGAAACCGTTGGAATCGATACGCCGAAATTCATTACACAATAAATGTCAATGACAATACCGCGGTCCGTTAAGTCAACTTTTACGCCTTTGCCATGATTTTTTTTCCCTAATCGCTCCACGACACCTGCCGCAAAGTTGCCGCGCATTTGCGCTACTCCTTCAATTTCAGATGCCGCAATTCCAGCGATAACTTCAATCACTTCTGGCGCAATTTCTACCTTCCCTAAGCTATTATGACCGTTTTCCATTTCTAATACATGTTCAGACATAACGGATTCCCTCCTTTATCATTAAGAGTTCATTACATCGTATGTTTCTAAAAACTTTGTATTAAAGTTTCCTTCGACAAACTTTTCATGCTCAAGCAATTTTAAGTGAAATGGAATTGTCGTATGAACTCCTTCAATAACAAACTCACTTAAGGCGCGTTTCATGCGGGCAATCGCTTCTTCGCGCGTCGGTGCGTGAACGATCAATTTCGCAATCATCGAATCATAATATGGCGGAATCGTATAGCCCGGGTAAACAGCTGAATCTACCCGTACTCCAAACCCTCCTGGCGGCAAATACATTTGTATTTTTCCAGCTGATGGCATAAAGTTTTTCGCAGGGTTTTCTGCGTTAATTCGGCATTCGATAGACCAACCGTTAAAAGTGACATCCTCTTGTTTCAACGTCAATTTCTCACCTGATGCCACGCGAATTTGTTCTTTAATTAAATCGACACCTGTCACCATTTCTGTTACTGGATGTTCGACTTGAATGCGCGTGTTCATCTCCATAAAGTAAAATTGGCGATTGCGGTAGTCGTAAATAAATTCGACCGTTCCCGCTCCTGTATACTGCACCGCTTTGGCCGCTTTGACAGCTGCTTCCCCCATTTTTTGACGCATTTCTTCATCAAGCACAGGGGATGGTGTTTCTTCCAACAATTTTTGTAAGCGGCGTTGAATTGTACAATCGCGCTCGCCGAGGTGAATGACGTTGCCATACGAATCTGCTAACACTTGAATTTCAACATGTCGGAAATCTTCAATGTACTTTTCAATATATACACCCGGATTTCCGAACGCAGTAGCCGCTTCTTGTTGCGTAATCGTAATTCCTTTTCTAAGCTCTTGCTCATCTCGAGCGACACGAATTCCTTTTCCGCCTCCACCTGCGGTTGCCTTAATAATAACAGGATAACCGATTTCATTCGCTAGCGCAATCGCTTCATCGATACTTTCAATAATTCCTTGCGAGCCTGGAACGATCGGCACCCCAGCTTGTCTCATCGTTTCACGTGCAACATCTTTCGTCCCCATTTTTGTAATCGCTTCCGGGCTCGGTCCGACAAACGTCACATTGCATTCCCGACAAAGCTCAGCAAAGTCTGCGTTTTCAGCTAAAAATCCGTACCCCGGATGAATAGCATCGCACCGAGTTAATGTTGCCACACTCATTATGTTTGTAAAATTCAAATAGCTTTCTTTTGACGTTTTCGGACCGATGCAATATGCCTCGTCCGCCATTTGAACATGAAGTGCTTCACGATCCGCTTCAGAAAATACAGCGACCGTCTCGATGCCAAGCTCTTTGCACGCCCGAATAATCCGAACAGCAATTTCCCCACGATTGGCAATTAACAATTTTTTTATCATAACTATCGCTCCTTTATTCAGGCTTCACAAGGAATAAAGGTTGTCCATATTCAACGAGCTGGCCGTTTTTCACAAGCACTTCTACAATTTCCCCATCGACTTCCGCTTCAATTTCATTAAACAACTTCATCGCTTCAACAATACATACAATTGTATCTTTTTTCACTTTATCACCAACTTTTACGTACGGTGCAGCATCTGGCGATGGAGCCGCATAAAACGTACCAACCATCGGTGATGTAATTGTATGTAAGTTTTCTGCTTGAACAACTTGTTTTTCTGGCTTTACTTCCTCTTTTACTTCTACCTTTTCAACAGCCGGTGCCACTGGTTGTTGTTGAACGACAGCTGTTTGTGGCACGTCTACTTTTGGTGCAGCAACAACAACTTGTTCAGTTGCTCCAGCTTTTTTCATTTTAATCTTTGAGCCATCATGTTCATAGACGAACTCGACAATGTTTGACTCATTTACTAATCGGATTAATTCGCGAATTTCTTGGATTTTCAACATTGACTTACACCCCTCGCCCCATCATTTGTAGAAAAAGATTATACAATACCATGATACGACACACCTTTTCCATTATTCAATAAAATGATAAGAAAATGTTAGAAAATTTATATCTGGTCATAAAAACAATTATTATTATATAGTATTATAAAATTCGTTTTCAACCGAAAAAAATAACCGGTCTCCCGGTTATTTTTGGAAACGAACAGCTACATCTTGTACGCGGCCAAGCTCGCTTTGAACGAGCTGAATAATTTCGTTCGCTTCTTTTTTCGAATGTTCTTTTGCTTTCACTGTAATATGCACTTGATTTTCATGGACACGAACAAGCGCATCGTCGTATCCTTTCGATTTAATTAACGTTTCTAACACCGCTTCTTTTTCTGCAATATTCGATAGTTGTTGTAATTGATCGATCGCTTTGCTTTTTTCTTCAGCAGATACGTTATTGGAAGCGACAATCGCATTTAACTCTTGACGCAACTTGCTTCGTTCATCTTCAATTTCAAGGCGAAGGGCAGTAAATAAATCATCGCTGGCGGTATTTGTTTGTTCAACTGTCACTTCTTCTCCGTTTGCGATTTCTTCTTTCATCGCTTCATCTGTCGGTTTTAAGTCTTTTCCATTATTCGCTTCCTCTTTTTGCTCAAACGCCACTTGTTCTGTCACTTGAGGACTTGTCACATAGTACACCGATAAAACGACAACTAAACTAAACATTGTTAATAACCAAACGGTTTGCTTTTTCAACATATGTTCTCCCCCTTACTTTTTTGGTAAAACAGCGACGCGATGGCTCGGAACGTTCAACGTTCGCGTCACTGCTTCAACAATCCATTTTTTCACTTGTACTTGATCGGCCCCTTTCGCAACAACAAGCACACCACGAATGTCTGGCTTTTTCGTTTGTAAAACGAGCGGTGTTTCTTCGTCCCCTTTGCGCACGATCACGATTTTTTCGTCTGTTGATTCATCTTCAATTTGACGTTTTCCGCCTTCTTTATCTTCTTCCATCGTTCGTTTTTTTTGAACGGTCGCATTTTTTTCAAGTACGTTTTGTTCCGTTGCATCGACATTGACGATCACTTTGACTTCACCAACGCCAACAATCGCTTCAAGCGCTTCTTTTAATTGTTGTTCATATCGCTCTTCATAGTCTGCAATTTGCTTCAATTTTTTTTCTTCATCTGTTTGACGAAATACAGTTTGAGTCGTTTCCTGTTGAACACGTTTGGATGCCGAAAAGTTGAACACGTTGCCAAAGATCATAAATGATAAGCCGATGACTAAAAGGATGGCAATGAAGCCGTTTTTTTCAATCCATTGTTTCACCCCTTCCTACTCCCTCCTTTCAAGATGAATCGTAATCATCTGTTGATCTACTCCCCACATTTGTGCTAAAAAGCGAGCAATGTCTTCATGTTGTTCTGTCGTCTCTTGCGATGATTGAATACGAATAGGTTTGACAACAGAAGTCGTTTCTTCAGCCAACTCTACCGTAATCGCCTCAATCTGAGAGGGGATTTGTTCCGACTCCGCAATCGTCAATGAAATGTCCGTCACCGTTAAACCATATGTGCGCATCAACTCCTCAGACGCTATGTTCTTTAGCTGGACAGCCATTTGTTCTAAAATATATGCACGTTGTGAGGCTTGTATTTCTTTTTTCTTTTTTTCAATGTCATTTTCAAGCGTTGCATTTTGTTGTTGCTGAATCGAAGCAAACCACGTATTTACATCTCCATGAAATAACCGAAGAAGCGGGGAAAATAAAATGAAAATAAACAATAAACCGACAACCATCTTGACATATTTTTGAAATGAACCGTTTGGCAAAATGAGTTCAATGACAACGGCAAGCAAGATGAATGTAATGATATGGGAAATCCACTCAGTCAACAGTCCCACAACGTCTATTCTCCTTTCAGCGAACCATCATCGTTAAATTTCCTGCTGCAATAATAACCGTCATGCTTAAAAAAAACATAAGCGATACGATCAAAAGGGCGGTGAGTACATACATCATGCTTTTGCTAATTACACTCAAGCAGGAAATGACGATGCCTCCCCCCATCGGTTGCAATATCGCAGCAGCTAGTTGATAAATGAGAGCGATGACTAAAATTTTGATCGCTGGAAACGCTGCAATAAGAAGTAATAAAGTGACACCGAACAAGCCAACTGTATTTTTTAATAGGACGGAAGCGGTCACGACCGTATCTGCCGCGTCCGTAAACATTCGCCCGATAATCGGAATAAAGTTTCCTGCCACAAATTTAGCTGCTCGTATCGCTATCCCGTCGGCAATAGCTGTTGTTGCTCCCTTGATAGACAATACACCGAAAAAAATGGTGAGCATCACACCAAGTGAACCGATGCTAATGTTGCGCAACAAATCTGCTAATTTCGTTACTTTATAATGTTCGCTTAATAAACTAACAATGCTTAAAATCGTTGCTAAAAACAGAAGCGGTAGTGAAAAATGTTCAATGATCGTTCCTGTGATATTCATAAAAAACAAGACAATCGGATGAAAAAAAGCTACAGATACTACACCACCTGATGACGCCATAAGCGCAAGCAAAATCGGTAAAAGGGCGATCATAAAACTCGTCATCGTCTGAATGGCTTCTTTCACATACGTAACAGCAACATGAAAACTGTTTAGTGCAATAATCATCAACACCATATAAACAACCGCATGAGCGACTTTGCTGACAGCATGATGTGAAAACGCGTTTTGTAGCGACTGTAAAAATAAACTAAATACCGTTAATAAAATGAGTGTACCAAGCAATTTTCCATTTGCCATTAGCTCGTACAATAAAAATTTCATAAACGCCTGCAGCCATTCGCTGAGCGATAATTGTTTTTCGCCATTTATAAACTGCCAAAAAGATCCTTTTTGACTTTCAGGCAATAACCCTCCATACTGTTGAACGATATGATCCCAATATTGTTTAATGGATTCAACCCCAACTTGTTCAGCTTGTTGTTTGACTAATTCATTTGTTGGCGGTGATGCTTGTACAACGGAAGGCAAGAAAAAAAGGAGAAAGAAAAATAAAATGGGAGCGCGCCTCATCTCATCACCCCTTCATCGGAAGAAAGCTTAAAATTGTTTCAATAAGAGCTGTTAAAATTGGGATGGCCATGGCTAAAATTAAAATTTTTCCACCTAGTTCAATTTTTCCAGCAATCGCTCCTTGCCCGGCATCTTTAGAAATTTGCGCACCAAACTCAGCAATATAAGCGATACCAATAATTTTTAAAATCGTTTCGACGTATACCGTTTGAACGTGCGCTTCATTTGCTAACGTTTGTACCATGCGAAAAATGTCTTGAATGCGATCAATTAAAAATAAAAAAATAACTGTTCCGACAAAAACGGTCAGCAAAAGTGAAATATTCGACTTATGTTCGTTTAAAATCGTTACTAAAAACGTTGCGATAAGCCCAAGCCCAACAATTTGTAAAATATCAATGGGTACTCCCTCCTAACTTTGAAACAAAAAAACCGATTTAATTTTTTGAAATAAATCTTGGACAATCGAAATAACTAAAAACAAAATATAAATAAATCCTAGCAGTGTCACCCATTGAGCATATTCCTTTTTTCCAAACCCTTCTAAAACGGTATGCAAAAAAGCAACGACAATCCCTACGCCAGCAATACGAAAAATTAAATCTACGTCAACGCCCATTTTGAATGTCCTCCTCTATATGAGTAAAAGCACGATGAGAATGCCGGTTAATACTCCTAAACTTTTCATCATTTTTTCATACCGTTGCTGTTTTTCCATGGCATCTCCTTCTTCTCGCTCTAAATGCACCATCGTTAAACGAATGTAATTTTGTTGAATTTCATGATCGTACTGTCCAAGCGTTTCGCCAAACTGTTTCATAATTTCAAACTCTCCTTCTTTTAAGGCGGTCATTTTCCATACTTCGTGCAAGCTTTCTTCCCACGCTTGCCGAGCGTTCATCGTCCCTTTTTGCAACTTATGCGCAAACGATTCAAACAACCATGATAACGGTCGCGATAGTTGCTGGGACAGTCGAAGGGAAGCGTCTATTAACGGCGTATGCCCGTACATAATTTCTGCTTCAAGCGACTGCAATGCCATTTTTAACTGGCGCAACTGTTTTGTGCGCTCTCGTAAAAGTCGCGACGCTTCAAATCCTGACCATGTCGTTGCTAATATAATACATATCGCCCCAATCCATTTCATTCACATCACGCCCATCTTTCGATATATATCGCGCCCATGTGAATCACGAATCGCTTGAATCGTTCCTGGACGTCCCACATTTGTTAACTCAACAAATCGTTCAAATATAGCTTGTTCCATAATTGGACGTAGCGCTGGACGTTTCACGATGTCTGCCATATGGCGACCGTGCGCTGTCATAAATAAACCAACTCCTGCATGAACCGCTTCCAAAATGGCCGTACAATCCGCTTCACTTCCAATTTCATCAACAATTAAAACATCCGGGCTCATCGAACGGATCATCATCATCATTCCTTCCGCTTTCGGGCATGCATCGAGCACATCGACGCGGCAGCCGAATGTAAATTGCGGAATGCCTTTGACACAGCCGGCAATTTCTGATCGTTCATCGACGATGCCAACTTTTCGAGGAGCAATATGCCGCTCTGTCACTCCGCTGCTGACGATGCGTGCAATATCTCGAAGGAGCGTTGTTTTTCCTGTTTGAGGTGCACCAATGATCATCGTATTAAGCCACCGACCGTCGTATAAATAAGGGAGAAGGGGAGCAGCCATGCCGATTTGTTGCCGGGCCATTCGGATGTTAAATGACGTAATATGTCGAATCGCTTTTACTTTTCCATCTTCTACAATCACTTTTCCAGCTAAACCGACGCGATGTCCACCTTGAATAGTAATGTATCCTTTTTTTAACTCTTCTTCGATTGTGTAGAGAGAATATTGGCTTAATTTATTTAATAGTTCGATCCCTTCTTCCATTTGTACAACATGCGGACATATGTACGACCTCCCGCCTGCAATGACTTCAAGCGGTCGTTCGATGCGAATACGAATTTCTTCAATCGTCAATTGAGAAGCGATAGGCAATGATTGAATCGCATGAACGATCCCTTTAGGCAACATGTCAAAAACCGCTTGCATCCTCTTCCCTCCTTTACTTCACGACATATATGCCTATGAATATACATATGACTCCTGCACCAATCCATACGAGCTTAAACAATGACAGCTCGTTTGCCACCGCAACAAGACCAATCATCATAACGACTAAAAAAATGGTTGGGCCAACGACGGCAAGCAATGTATTGACGGCAATCGCCTTTTTTACATCATTGAGCGATAACATGACAATCGCTGCACATAATTCAATGGCTGCAGATAAAAAACGTAAACTCGCCATCGTCCAAACAGTTGCATCAATTTTCATCGCATCCTCCTTGTACAACGGTGCTAGTACAACGTATGCTGAAACAAGCGAATTCAGAAGTATAGAAAGGAAAAATTCATCAGGAAATGTGTTTGTAGATAAAAAGGATAAATCATACAATAATAGTGTGAAACGTCATAATTAAGTGAAGAAACTTTTTGCTAATTGTTTTAGTGAAGGATGGGACATCAAACGGTATGCTAAATAACAAATGAAGGAGATAATGAAGATGATATACATCATTCGTAAAATGAAACAAGAAGATATAAAACAAGTTCAAGATATAGCGAAAGTAACTTGGAATGCTACTTACGAGGGTGTTATTCCTTCAGATGTGCAAGAAAATTTTTTAAAATCGGCTTACAGCGACGAGCGAATGAAGCAACGATTACAACACTCTACTCTTTTTGTAGCTGAAGTAGAAAACAACATTGTAGGATTTGCTAATTTTTCTTCGGTGAGAGAAGATGGAAAGGTTGAATTATGGGCTATTTATGTTCATCCAGAACAACAAGGCAGAGGAATCGGCTCAGCCTTGTTACAAAAAGGGATGCAAATAAACGGTGTAAATAAAATTTATGTCAATGTTGAAAAAGATAATCAAATTGGAAAAATCTTCTATGAAGCTAAAGGATTTAAAGTTGTAAAAGAATTTGATGAGAAGTTTGAAGGTCATGTTTTAAAGACGATAAGAATGGTATTGAACCTCTAAAAGCTTACATATACAAAATTCAGCTTGTCGACTTTCGACAAGCTGAATCCTTAACTTTTGCAATTTTTTATTACGCACGTGATACGTATGTGCCGTCTGTTGTGTTAATGATTAGTACGTCGCCTTCGTTGACGAAGAACGGAACTTGAACGACAAGGCCCGTTTCTAACGTTGCTGGTTTTGAACCGCCAGATGCTGTATCCCCTTTAATGCCTGGCTCTGTTTCAACAACTTTTAACTCAACTGTATTTGGCAACTCAACCCCAATTGTTTCGCCTTGATACATCATAATAAATACTTCCATGTTTTCTTTTAAAAACTTTAATTCGTGCTCAATTTGTTTTGCAGGAAGTTCGATTTGCTCATACGATTCCATATCCATGAATACATGTTGATCGCCGTTTGCATATAAATATTGCATTTTACGGTTGTCGATTTGTGCTTTGTTTACTTTTTCACCCGCGCGGAACGTCTTTTCTTGAATCGCACCAGTGCGCAAGTTGCGAAGTTTTGAACGAACGAACGCCGCTCCTTTTCCTGGTTTCACATGTTGGAATTCAATGACACGCCAAATGTCACCGTCAACTTCAATCGTTAAGCCTGTACGAAAATCGTTTACTGAAATCATGTTCATTTCCTCCTACGTCTATAAAGTAATGAGATCTTTTGGTGAAAGAGTGAGCCGCTCATTGCCGTTTTCTGTAATAACGATGTCATCTTCAATGCGAACACCGCCTAATCCTGCTATGTAAATGCCTGGTTCGACCGTCACAACCATCCCCGGCTGTAGCACCGTATCCGAACGCATCGACAACGCCGGCATTTCGTGCACTTCCATGCCGAGTCCATGACCTGTGGAATGCCCAAAATACTCACCAAATCCGCAAGCAGAAATGTAGTCGCGTGTGAGCGCATCTGCCTCTCGCCCTGTCATTCCTGCACGAATATGTTCGACACCACGAAGCTGGGCTTGTAACACGACATCGTATATGCGCTTTAACTCATCGCTTACTTCGCCAACCGCAACGGTTCTCGTGATGTCGGAGCAGTACCCTTTATAATATGCGCCAAAATCAAGCGTGACGAACTCGCCTTTTTCAATCACTTTCTCTGTCGCTACCCCATGTGGCAACGCTGAGCGCACACCGGATGCAACGATGATGTCAAATGATGAACTTGTCGCCCCTTGTTTGCGCATAAAAAATTCTAGCTCATTTGCCACGTCTATTTCACGGACACCTGGGCGAATAAAATCGAGAATATGACGAAAGGCGGCATCGGCAATCTCGGCTGCTTCCTTTAATATCTTAATCTCTGCTTCCGACTTAATCAAGCGTAACTTTTCAACCGCACCGGAAACCGGAATAAGCGTTGTTTTGAGCGCTTTTTCGTATGATGAGAACGTTGCATATGAAAGATCGTCTTGCTCAAATCCAAGCTTTTGAATGCCTAATCGCTCAACTTGTTTTGCCACTTCTTCAATGAGCGTTTGCGTATGTTGCACAATTTCATATCCTTCAATTTGTCTCGTCGCTTGTTCGACATAGCGAAAATCTGTAATAAATACGGCATCTGTTTCACTAATTAAAGCGACACCAGCTGTTCCTGTAAAATTTGTCATATAGCGACGGTTATATTCGTTTGTAATAAGAAATCCATCAATGCCGTGCTCAGCAAATTGTGCGCGAAGTTTTTGTACTTTATCCAATGCTATTTCCCCTTCCCTTCAACCATATCGAGCAACGCTAAAATCGCCAACCGATATCCGTTTATACCTAGTCCGACAATTTGCCCAGCTGTCACCGGAGCTAAAACAGATTGGTGACGAAACGCCTCTCTTGCATGAATGTTTGAAATATGTACTTCAATGACTGGTGTCTGTACGCTTGCGATCGCATCCCGCAACGCATAGCTGTAATGCGTAAACGCCCCAGGATTGAAAATGATCCCGTCATATAACGATTCCGCCCGATGAATTTGGTCAATTAACGCCCCTTCATAATTGCTCTGATAGCACGTTAACTCCGCCCCATATTCACTAGCAAATTCCGTTAACTGTTTTTCTAGTTGAGCAAGTGTCGTATGCCCATAAATGTGCGGCTCCCTCATACCGAGACGATTTAAGTTCGGACCGTTTAAAAGGAGGAATCGAACCATTCCCCCTCTCCCCCCTTTACTGATGAAAATACATATGGTTATTTTACCACATCGACCTGTTTTTGTCGCCTCATCTCTGCAACTTCAAACGAAATGGAATAACCGATGAACATCCCATATAAAATGTAAAAGCATACCATCGTTACAACTGTATTTCGCTCAAGTTGTGGAACAGCTTTTAATTGAGGAAAAATCGGATTTAATACGTAAAAAACAAGCACCCATAACCCGATGCCGAAAGCAACTCCTGGCCAAATGCCTTGACGATTTTTTAAAAAAGCATAGTATACAAGCGCAGCAATGACAGAAGCAAGGCCAATGAACAAAATGGCAATTGCCTGACCGAGCGCTCCGTTTTTCCAATCACCGATCGCCCACGGCTGCAAAATGAAATTTGGCGCTACTTCTGTAAAATGAAAAAAATAAGCACAATATGCAAGGAAGCTCCAAAACACGCCCCCAATAAAACCGATCAGCGCGACTTTTGCTAAAACGGGCATTGGTTTTTCTCTTTTGTTTTGTTCAAGTTGTGCATCTTGTTTCGTTTTTGTTTGCACAGTCATCACCTCCTTTTTTATCTTGTCCAAAATGTTGGATCTCATGTGTATCGTTTCTCATTTTTGGCAACAATACAAATGCAAACAATACATCGACCTAGAGGTTTTTATCGTTTTCTTGTAGAATATAAGAAAAAAGAAAATAGGTTGGTGTCTTCTTATGAGCAAAAACGTATATGGTGGGCAAGCGGTCATTGAAGGAGTCATGTTTGCTGGACGCCATCATTCTGTCACAGCTATTCGCCGCAAAGACGGTTCGATTGAGTATTTTCACGTTCCACGCGAAACAAACAAAACGCTTGCTTCATTTAAAAAAATTCCGTTTCTTCGCGGCATTTTTGCTATTATTCAAGCAAGCGCAAACGGATCGAAACATTTACAATTTTCAAGCGAACGATATGACCTCGATCCAACCGAAGATGAAACGTTGCAAGCTGAACCTCCGTCCAAATGGACGATGATTTTAGGTGTTGCGCTCATTGGGGTATTATCGTTTCTATTCGGCAAATTTATTTTTACCCTTATTCCTGTATTTTTGGCTGAATTAACGAGACCGATTTTCCCATCGAATACAGCACAAATACTTGTAGAAGGATGTTTTAAACTTCTTTTACTTTTAGGTTATATTTACTTTATTTCGCTTACGCCACTCGTTAAACGATTGTTTCAATATCACGGAGCGGAACATAAAGTAATTAATGCCTACGAAAATGGTTTACCGTTGACGGTTGAACATGTACAACAACAGTCTCGTCTTCATTATCGTTGTGGGAGCAGCTTCATTTTATTTACTGTCATCATCGGCGTATTCGTTTACATGTTCGTCCCGACCGAACCGCTTTGGGTGCGCGTGCTAAACAGACTAGCGCTCATTCCAGTTGTATTAGGATTATCTTTTGAAGTATTACAAATAACAAACGCGTTACGACATGTTCCTGTGTTGCGTTGGTTTGGCTACCCTGGTTTATGGCTACAACTATTAACAACGAAAGAACCGACTGACGATCAAGTGGAAGTAGCTATCGCATCATTTCAACGTTTGCTTGAGTTAGAGGGAGAAGCGACGAAACAGCAAGAAGAAGTGGTGTAACGATAAAGGAGGTGGATCGATTGCGTCGGCGCCCATTCCCGCTTGTCACTTTGCTTATTGTGTTCGCTATTTTTGGTTTTTCTTATCGTCTATGGAACGATCCGATGCAGTTGTTAAAACAAGTGTTTCTCATCGGATTGGTCGCAGCTGTCTTTTATGGCATATATAAATGGATACAAAGACAAAGCTTTAGTCGTTCATATCAAAAAGCGGTAAAACAATCGAAAAAACTCCACCATCAAAAAACGAAGCCGACGTCGAAAAAACAACCGCGCCCAACCGCTTTAAAGAAAAAGCACGCCACTCACTTAACAGTCATTGAAGGGAAAAAAGGAAAGAAAAAAAATCGGGCCTCTTTTTAACCCGATTTTTTTCTTTTAATACGTCCACGTTTTTAAAAATTGTTCTGTCCGCTCTTTTCCAAACGAAATGAGCTTCTTTTTTTCTTCGTCCGTCACTGAGAAATCGGTGGCAACGACATGTTTGACAGGAAGGAAAACGATGTTTTTTTCATGGCGGCGTGAAATGTACCGTTCATCGTGCGCCTCGCGCATCGTTTGAAACAACGCTTCATACAAATCAATGGCATTATTAATTTTCTTTCTAGCTTTTTGCGCCTGTCTTGCGCTTAGTTTGATGCCTAGAACAGGTCGTTTTTTCCGTTCTTCATCAAATAAAAAAATCGGGAAATTGCTTAGTAAGCCACCATCAACGACAATATGCTTCCCTTCGTCCGTCTTTAACCGTACAGGCTCAAAAAAATAAGGAATACCAACGCTCATTCTTACTGCTTTTGCGACGGAAAAGCGGAGAGGATCAATGCCGTATTTCGGCAAATCATCTGGCAAAATAAGCATCGTCCCATTCGTTAAATCGGAAGCGACGACGCGCAATCGTTCATGTGGCAAATCAGCAAATGTGTACACGCCTTTTTTACTTAACTGCTCGGCGATCCATCGTTCAAGCTTTTCTCCTTTATATAACCCCATTTTCCAATAAAGGACGAGCCATTTTAACCATGCATACGGAATGATTGTATGTCGCTCATCGAGAAAGTCCATTAAATTCATCTCTTCCATCATGTCCACGATTTCCTTGCTTGTAAATCCCGCTGCAATAAACGAAGCAATGAGCGCTCCTGCGCTCGTACCAGCAAGCCGCTTAAAACGAAAACCTTTTTCCTCGATCGCCTCATATGCCCCGATTAACGCAAAACCTTTGACCCCTCCGCCTGAAAATACACCGTCAATCTCCATGCCCTTCCCTCCCTCGCCATATATGTATGAAAAATGGGAGAGATTGAGCATAAAAAAACAAAAAAGAACAAGCGTTTATGCCTGTTCTTGCTCGTTTTGCTTTTGAATGTTGCGAAGCGCTTCAAGACGTGACCGATCTTCCTCAAAGTATTGTACTAAGTCACCGATGCGGTCAATTGCATTCCAGCTTAAATGATGTTCGATTCCCTCAACATCGCGATAAATGTTTTCTTCATCTACACCAATGAGACGCATAAATTGTTCAAGCAACTCATGGCGATACACGAGTCGTTTCCCGATTTTTTTTCCTTTTGGAGTGAGCACAAGACCGCGATATTTTTCATATACTAAATATTCGTCTTTATCAAGCTTTTGAACCATTTTTGTCACAGAGGAGGGATGAACAGATAACGCTTCAGCAATATCTGATACACGAGCGTATCCTTTTTCTTCGATCAATATATAAATTTGTTCAATATAATCTTCCATGCTTGGTGTTGGCATACGTTCCCCTCCTAAACAAACATCCGCAATCATTATGATTATAACATGTTTACCAAGCATGACAACTATTTACGTAAAATATTCAATCGTCGCTTCGGGAAAAAATTGCGCAATATAGGAGCGAATCGTGTCATTTAGCCGATTCGCCTCTTCATCTCGATACACATATTTTCCGATGCCGTATCGTCCCCATTTATATTTTCGTTTCGTTTCATCAAGGTCAAGCTTCGTTTTCGGATATCGTTTTTGAATAACCGTTTTCGCCGGTTTAGTGAAGCGATGTTGAATTAATTCAAACGTTAAATTCGTTAAGTCGATGCCTTGCAAGTTTGTGTTCAGTCGTTCAAACAGTTCAAAATATCCTTCTTCCCAACCGTCATGCATATAAATCGGAGCGACGATAAATCCGAGCGGATAGCCAGCACGCGCCACTTTTCGCGCCGCCTCTAGCCGTGCGTCAAACGAGGACGTCCCCGGTTCAAAGTTTTGAATAACATACCGTGAATTGACGCTAAAACGAAAGCGTGTTTTTCCATGATGCTTTGCATCAAGCAAATGATCCACATGTTCATATTTTGTGACGAAACGAAGTCGGCCGTATTCCGTCGCTCCAATAAATTCAATCGTTTTTTTTAAAGCATGCGTCAAATGATCGATGCCGACAATATCGGACGTACAAGCCGCTTCAAAGCGCGTAATTTCTGGAGCGCGTTCATCAATGTATGCTTTCGCTTGAGCAAAAATATCATCAAGATTGACGTACACACGAATATAAGGCTTGCTTCCAAGCGTCGTCTGTAAATAACAATAATGACAATGCCCCATACATCCCGTCGCCAGAGGAATCGCATATTCTGCCGATGGTTTAGACGTATCAAATTTTAATGTGCGCCGAACACCGACAACAAGCGTTGATTTTGCATTCCGATATTGTTGAAGCTCGTTATCTCCCGGAATGCCGCGCACTTGGTTGTGCGATGTCGTTTCACGAATGTCGATATGCATACGTTTAAATTTTTCATATAACTCTTTGCCGAGCGGATAATGAAGCGCTTCAGGCTCAAAATAAACAAGCTGAGGAATAAATGGCTTCATACAATCACCTCAATGTTAGTATGGTTTATTCGTATGAGGTGATGAAATACAATTTTTGTTATTGTTCATAATAAAATAAGGAACGGGTTTTCCCGTCCCTTTTTACATTATAAACCACATTTTAACTGGGCACCGCAACTTGTGCACGTGTTGCAGCCACCGATTTCTTCAACCGTTCCTTCACGGCATACTGGACAAATGTTTCCAACTTCCGAACCGATCGTGACGTCCGTTGCGCGTAAATCTGGAATCGTTTCAACAAGCGCAACAGCCCGTTTTTTCGGTTCTTCTGGCAGAAGCTCTAGCTGCTCTTCGACCGCATGTTCTTCCGCTTTTAATGTTAATACTTGCGCATCGCGGCTACCGTCGACATAGACTGTTCCACCTTTTGCACCGCCTCGCCATAACCGCTCGTACACTTTTTGTACTTGCTCGACCGTATAGCCGCGCGGGGCATTCACTGTTTTCGAAAGACTTGAATCGACCCAACGTTGAATAATGCATTGTACATCCGCATGCGCTTCTGGCGATAAATCCATGGCGGTTACAAACCAATGCGGCAAGTTGTTCGGATCTGCTTCTGGATGTTTATCTAAATATTCTTGAACGATATCCGCCTTCACTTCAATAAACTTGCCTAGACGGCCGCTTCGATAATAAGAGAAGGAAAAATATGGTTCAAGTCCTGTGGACACGCCGATCATGGTCCCTGTGGATCCAGTCGGAGCAACCGTTAATAAATGCGAGTTGCGAATGCCGTATTTTAAAATATCTTGGCGAATATCGTCCGGCATTTTTTTCATATAACCGGTGTGAATAAACGCTTCACGCAATTTCATCGTTTCTTCTTCTGTTTCACCAACTAAAAACGGAAAGCTTCCTTTTTCTTTCGCAAGCTCAATCGACGCACGATACGCTGCTGTTGCAATTGTTTTAAACAGCTCATCAACTAACTGATTTCCTTCTTCCGAACCGTACTCTTTTTCGCAATAAATCAGCAAATCCGCCAGTCCCATGACGCCAAGACCGACGCGGCGCTCCCCAAGCGCTTGTTTTTTATTTTCCTCAAGGAAGTACGGAGTTGCGTCAATAACGTTATCTTGCATGCGGACACCGACTTCAACCGTCCGCTTTAATTTTTCATAATCCACAACTTTCTTTTCTTTATCGACCATATTCGCCAAATTAATTGCAGCTAAATTGCACACAGAATAAGGTGCGAGTGGTTGTTCACCACACGGATTTGTTGCGACTACTTTTTGTCCGTACGCTCTTGCGTTCGTCATGTCGTTGGCGTTGTCGATAAAGAAAATGCCTGGTTCGGCGGAATACGTTGCGCAAATGTTAATGAGCTTCCATAGCTCGCGCGCGCGAATTTTCCGGTAGACGCGAACGCGATAGCCCATCTTCTCCCATTCACGCACATCGCCGACTTCGTGCCATTTTTCGTTGTAGATGCGCATTTCTTCTTCCGAGTACGTTTCAACATCTGGGAAGCGCAATTCGTATTCTTCATCGTTTTCTACTGCCTGCATAAACTCTTTCGTTAAGCAAACGGAAATGTTCGCCCCTGTTAAAAAGTCCGGATTGTGCACGCTATACGTTCCGCCTGTCCGTAACTTTTCTTCCGCGTCTTTAATAATTTTTTCTGAAAAGCCGCCGTATCCTGGGATGTTTTTGTAGTTAACAATTCCTTGATACATCGCGCGCTCTTGTTCAGTAAGCGGTGTAAACTTTAGTTTTTCTTTCGCTGCTTTTTGAATGCCTTCATCTTCTGTATTTTCAAGCAAATAGCGCAAAATGCGTGGATTTTGCATTTTCGAAATAATGAATTCAATAATGTCCGGGTGCCAATCGGCCAACATAATCATTTGAGCGCCACGCAATTTGTTACTCACTCATTTGAGTGGGTGTGGTCATTTCTGCCACACTCTCTAGCTTTCACTAGAGATCGGACTATCTCATCAAAGAGGAAGCCTCTTTGTCTCGTGCCCCATCATCTCGTCACCGAATATGATGGTCTACTCCTTCCATTTTCAAATCAGGAAGTTTCGATAGTCTCTGAACCTTCATCTCCGTTTCCAGAGATGCTTGGCTGCTGGTCGCCCATTGTTCCATCCAATTGATTTTTACACCGTCACGCTTGCCGTTGCCAGCTACGTTGTGGTTCAATTGGCTTTAGGGTGTTCCAGCAATTCACGAGATTTTACTCCCGCCCGATGGCGTTTTGTTAACGGGAGCCACCTTGTTCGACAAGATGGGTCAGTTTTGCAATGTCGTCAAGCCATGACACTGAACCGGACGATTTTCCATTCACTCCGCGCGCGAGTGTATTGCGTGGGCGAAGGGTGGAACCGTTCGTTCCGACACCGCCACCTCGGCTCATAATTTCCATCACTTGTTTGCGATGTTCAGAAATACCTTCACGCGAGTCTTTGACAAATGGCATGACGTAGCAGTTGAAGTACGTCACTTCTGTTCCAGAACCTGCTCCATATAGTACACGCCCTGCTGGAACGAAATTTAGGCTGACGAGCTGTTCATAAAACTTTTCGAACCACTCTTGCCGTTTTTCTTCCGTTTGCTCAACAGCGGCTAGCCCGGTTGCGTTCCGCTTTGCAATTTGCTCATAATAAATTTCTAATGGTTTTTCAATAACATCAAGAGAACGAACGACAATGCCTGTTTTCGCCTCGTCCCCTTCTAGCACATGGCGATATTCTTCTTCCACAAGCACGTGTGCTTTTTTACTCTCCCAATCCAACTCGACAATAAACCCAAGCCCACGCGCCGGAAACTTTGGATCTTCTTTTACTGTTAAAACGACAAAATCCCCGACGCTTAGCGTCAACTTTTCCGTATCTTTAAACGAATAGCGATCAAGCATCACTAAACGCGACACACCCTTATATGTAATGTGCATCTCAGGAGTAATCGGGTGCACTTGTGGAAATAGGCGAATGTCTTCATTCAACTTGTCCACATTCACCGTCATTTTTTCAGAAAACGCAACCGTCATGTTTACCTCTCCTCTTCCAACATAATCTTACTACATTAAACTACCATATATCGACAACAATAATCAATAAAAAAATCAATATGTAGTATGTTTTTTTACAAAATCCATACTACATATTGATAATTAAGTCAAGTGTTTTTTTATTTGTCAAGAGGAAAATTTATCGTTTAAAATTCCATTCATCTGTTTCGTATTTATTTCTCGCTAGTTGCTGAACGTACAATCGCTCATCATCGGTTAATTCATATCGTTCCAATTGAATGTTTAAACCTTTTTCAAACCCTTTGAAAAATGCTTCTTTCGCCTCATCGATCGTCACTTTTCGATCGGTTAGCTCATTGATCGCAACCGCTTTGTTTTTAAAATTTTGTCGCAATCGCTCTTTTACTCGTTCGTTTGGATACTTAAATAAGCTAAAAAGCATTTCTTCATCTAAGTCTAATAAAATCGAGCCATGTTGTAAAATGACCCCTTTTTGTCGCGTTTGGGCGCTTCCTGCCACTTTTCTTCCTTCGACAACGAGCTCATACCAAGACGGTGCGTCAAAACAAACAGCCGAGCGCGGATTTTTTAAATCCGCTTTTTCTTCTTCTGTTTTCGGAACAGCAAAATACGCATCAAGCCCAAGGAAACGAAATCCTTCCAAAATGCCTTGTGAAATGACGCGATACGCTTCCGTCACCGTTTGTGGCATAGCTGGATGCGCTTCTGATACGATAACGCTATACGTTAATTCTTTATCATGAAGCACCCCGCGCCCGCCTGTTGGACGTCTCACAAAACCAAGTCCGTATTTTTTTACTGCATCCATATCGATCTCTTTTTCGACTTTTTGAAAATAGCCGATCGAAAGCGTCGGTGGGTTCCAACCGTAAAACCGAATGGTTGGTGGAAAGTTTCCTTCACTATGCCATTCTAACAACGCTTCATCAAGCGCCATATTAAACGCTGGGGAACAATCACCTGAGTCAATAAATCGCCATACTTCTTTTTCCATCTACTCCACCCTTTCCTCTATCATTTTATAGTGTAGCAAACATAATAAGTCAATGGAAAATGCTTTGCTTCTTTGACGAAACATTTATATAATAGACGTGGCAACGATGAAAAAGGAGGGTCAGCATGACAACAGTTCTTATTATTCTCGGAGCAATCATTGTGTACGCGGTCATTACATACTTTTACCAAAAGCGAGTCGTTAAAACGCTTACGGAAGAAGAGTTCCGCGCAGGTTATCGAAAAGCGCAACTCATCGATGTTCGCGAACCAGATGAATACGCTGCCGGTCACATTTTAGGAGCACGTAACATCCCGCTTTCACAACTGCGTTTGCGCATGAAAGAATTGCGTAAAGACCAACCGATTTATTTATATTGCCAAAGCGGACTTCGCAGCGGCCGTGCGGCACAAATGCTTTACCGAAAAGGATATCGCGACCTTTACCACTTAAAAGGCGGATTTAAAATGTGGACAGGAAAGGTGAAGAAAAAATAAGGTGCCAAGCAAAAACGCCTGGCACCTTTTTTTATTTCTGATAACGCAAAATCGGTTTGCGGGCCGCCGTCGTTTCATCTAATCGTTTCACGACCGTTGTATGCGGCGCTTCTTGGACGATTTCCGGCGTTTCTTCCGCTTCTTTCGCAATTTGAATCATCGCGTCAATGAACGCATCTAGTGTTTCTTTTGATTCCGTTTCCGTCGGCTCGATCATCATACACTCTTCGACAATCAATGGGAAGTAAATCGTCGGCGGATGATAGCCGAAATCAAGCAAACGCTTCGCAATATCAAGCGTGCGCACCCCTAATTTCTTTTGTCGCTTTCCTGATAGGACAAACTCGTGCTTGCAATGACGGTTGTATGGCAAGTCGTAATATTCCGCTAAGCGACGCATCATGTAGTTCGCGTTTAATACCGCATACTCTGCCACTGCTTTTAAGCCGTCTGGCCCCATCGAACGAATATACGTATAGGCGCGAACGTTAATGCCGAAGTTTCCATAAAACGGCTTCACCCGACCGATCGCTTGCGGTCTGTCATAGTCGAAATAGTAGCCGTTTTCTCCCTTTTCCACCGTCGGTTTCGGTAAAAATGGAATAAGATCCGCCTTCACACCAACTGGACCAGAGCCAGGGCCACCGCCGCCATGCGGACCAGTAAACGTTTTATGAAGGTTTAAATGCACGACATCAAAGCCCATATCGCCAGGGCGCGCTTTGCTTAACACCGCATTTAAGTTCGCCCCGTCGTAATACAGCTTTCCGCCTGCTTCATGCACGATTTCCGCCATTTCTAAAATGTTTTCTTCAAAAAGACCGAGAGTATTTGGGTTTGTAAGCATAAGTGCGGCTGTATCTGGGCCGACGACGCGGCGTAAATCGTCTAAATCGACAAGCCCTTCTTCTGTCGATTTTACCGTCACCGTTTCAAACCCGGCAACTGTTGCTGATGCAGGATTTGTTCCGTGCGCCGTATCAGGAACGATGACTTTCGTTCGGTTGTAGTCGCCGTTTGCTTCATGGTAGGCGCGAATCATCATCAGTCCTGTCCATTCCCCATGCGCGCCAGCGGCTGGCTGCAACGTCACCGCATCCATGCCGGTAATTTCTTTTAAATGTTCTTGTAAGTCATACATTAATTCAAGCGCCCCTTGTACCGTTTCTTCCGGCTGAAGCGGATGAATGTGGGCAAACCCAGCAAAGCGAGCAACGTTTTCATTGATTTTCGGATTGTATTTCATCGTACAAGATCCAAGCGGATAAAAGCCGGAATCAACCCCATGGTTGCGCTTGGATAGCGCTGTATAATGGCGCATAATATCAAGCTCTGATACTTCAGGAAGCTCTGGTGCTTCTTGACGAATGTAGTCGGTTGGAACGACTTGTGCAATATCGACTGCTGGTACGTCTAGCGCTGGTAAGCTATACCCGATTCGTCCTGGCTTGCTTAATTCAAAAATAAGCGGTTGATCTTTATGCATGACAATCCCCCAATTCTTTCACAAGCGTGTCGATTTCTTCTTTCGTACGCAATTCTGTGACTGCAATTAACATGCAGTTTTGTAGTTCTGGATAATCGCGTCCGAGATCGTAGCCGCCGATCATGCCTTTTTCCAATAGCTTTTTATTTACTTCCGCTACCGGCTTGTTCATCCGAACGACAAACTCGTTGAAAAACGGTCCTGTAAATACGACATTAAATCCATGATTGACGAACGCTTCTTTTGCATAATGCGCTTTTTGAATATTCATTGTCGCCATTTCTTTTACGCCATTTTTGCCGAGTGCGGTCATCGCCACCGATGCAGCGAGTGCGTTTAACGCTTGGTTGGAGCAAATATTCGATGTCGCTTTATCGCGACGAATATGTTGTTCACGCGCTTGCAACGTCAAAACAAAGCCGCGCCGCCCTTCTTCGTCTGTCGTTTGTCCGACAAGTCGCCCTGGAATTTTGCGCATGAGCGCGGATTTTACAGCAAAATAGCCACAATGTGGACCGCCAAATTGCGTTGGAATCCCAAACGGTTGCGCATCACCAACGACGATGTCGGCACCGAACTGTCCTGGCGGTGTCAATACGCCTAACGCAAGCGGATTGCTCGCGACAACAAACATCCCTTTATGCGCATGAGCGATCGGCTCGAACTCTTTTAATGGTTCAATTTGTCCGAAAAAGTTTGGATATTGCACAATGACACACGCAACATCTTCATTCATTTCCGCTTGAAGCGCATCAAGATCCGTTACACCGTTTTTATACGGGATTTCTATCACTTCTAGCCCTGGGCCTTTTGCGTACGTTTTCACAACGTCGCGATATTCTGGATGCACCGCTTTGGATAATAGCACTTTTTTCTTTTTCGTATGCGCCGCGCTTAACAACGCTGCTTCCGCTAATGCCGTCCCACCATCATACATCGACGAGTTAGCCACATCCATGCCCGTTAGCTCACAAATCATCGTTTGAAACTCGAAAATCGCTTGCAATTCCCCTTGGGAAATTTCTGGCTGATATGGCGTATACGCCGTATAAAACTCGGAACGCGAAATGACATGGTCAACAATCGTCGGAATATAATGGTCGTACACCCCTGCTCCTAAAAATGAGGGATACGTCTTGATATCCGCATTTTTTGCGGCTAATGCCATTAATTCTTTCATTAACTCCGGCTCTGATTTTGCTGGCTTAATGTTGTATTCGCCTTGAAAACGAACGCTTTTTGGAATATCGGAAAACAGTTCATCAATCGATTGCACACCGATCGTTTCTAACATTTGTTGCTTATCTTCTTCCGTCATTGGCAAATAACGATGAAGCATAACTCTCTCTCCTCACATTATTTTGTGCGTTTATAAAACGGCGTTGCCACTACTTTCGCTTTTAGTCGTTTCCCGCGAATGTCTACTTCTACTTCTGTATCAAGGGCAGAATACGCAGTAGAAATCAATGCTAGGCCGATATTTTTTTTAAGCGTTGGTGATTGAGTTCCTGTCGTAACGATACCAACTTGCTCACCGTTTACATATACCGCATATCCGTGACGCGGAATGCCTTTGTCGATCATTTCAATGCCGACAAGTTTACGTGAAGCCCCTTCTTCTTTTTGTTTCTTTAATACTTCTTTTCCGAAAAAGTCAACGTCTTTATTCGTTTTGACCGCAAAGCTAAGCCCGGCTTCAATTGGTGTAATATCCTTCGCTAACTCTTGCCCATAAAGCGGCAAGCATGCTTCAAAACGCAGTGTATCGCGCGCACCGAGCCCGCACGGAAGCACCCCGTCTTCTTTTCCTGTCTCTAAAATCGCTCGCCAAAGCGCTTGAGCATCTTCTGCTCGGCAATATAGCTCAAACCCGTCTTCACCTGTATATCCTGTCCGCGACACAAGCGCTTGAACCCCTGCGACATCGATGTGATCAGCAAAAGCGAAAAATTTTATGGTCGATAAATCGACAGTCGTCAATCGTTGTAACACTTTTTCCGCAAGCGACCCTTGTAGTGCTAATTGCGCCATATCGTTTGAAATATTGACAAGTTCAACATCGCCAAATACATGCGCTTCAAGCCACGCAAAATCTTTTTCAATATTTGCGGCATTTACGACAAGAAGGTAATGATCGTCTCCTTTTTTATAAACAAGTAAATCATCAACTGTTCCACCGTCTTCATCGCACATAAGCGTATATTGGGCGCGACCATTTGTTAATTTTGCGACATCGTTTGTCATCATTTTTTGTAAAAAGGCAAGGCTATCTTTTCCTTTCACTTCAAACTCGCCCATATGCGACACATCAAACAGTCCAGCTCTCGTCCGTACCGCTTCATGTTCTTCTTTAATGCTAGAAAATTGCACGGGTAACTCCCAACCGCCAAAGTCAATCGTTTTCGCGCCATACTCTGCATACAGAGGAAATAGCGGTGTTCTTTTTAACATATGCTCCCTCCTTGTTCATAAAAAAAGACAGACGACCCCCATATTGTCATATGGTAGTCTCTGTCCTTTCACCTGAAAGTTTCCCTGTAATAGGTGTCCTCGTGGGTGGTTCACGTTCGTGAACGCTCTCCAGAGCTGCGTCAAACAAGAGTTCTTTTGCCTGAGAGATTCGTGTTGCCACTTGCTCCTTCGGCGCTACATTGCGTAGTCTCTCCCCTTGTTCTCATCCGCCCGTATACAATTGTCGCTCTTGTGCCACACTACATGTAGGCACATAATGAAACAATTTTATAAACTTTCTTACGTTTTTTATTATCTTATAACTTCTCGTTTGTCGCAACATCTTTTTATAAATAAAATACGTAAATTCTTTTTGTTTTAAACAAAAATGTTCGGAAAATGAGGGATACTTATGAACGTCACAGTACATTGGGAGAAAAGTTGGAAGGACGAATTTATGACGCGCATCGAACGTGACGGTCCGTGGTCAAACTGGGAATTGTACGAATTGGCACTCGAAGCAGCCAAAGCGTTAACTATTCCTCAGTTTGATGGACTACAAGCGCCAAAACATTTACCACATATAACGATTTTACCTCATCAATACGATGTTGCACGTCAAGTTGTTGAACAAATGAACGGAAAAGCTATTTTAGCGGATGAAGTCGGGCTGGGAAAAACGATTGAAGCAGGATTAATTTTAAAAGAATATATGATTCGTGGACTTGTGAAAAAGGCGCTTATTCTCGTTCCTGCTTCTCTCGTCTCGCAATGGGTGCAAGAATTAAATGAAAAATTTTTTATTCCTGCCGTTGCTCAAAGGAAAAGCTACGTATGGGAGCAATGTGACGTTGTCGTTTCATCAATCGATACAGCGAAAAAACAACCGCATCGGGATATCATTTATGAACAAACATACGATATTGTCATTATTGACGAAGCACATAAATTGAAAAACAATAAAACGAAAAACTATGAATTTGTTCAAGGATTAAAAAAGAAGTTTTGCTTACTGTTGACGGCGACACCGATTCAAAACCGCGTGGAAGAAATTTTTCATCTCGTTTCCCTGCTGAAACCTGGGCATTTAGGGAATGCCGAACAATTTCAAAAAAGGTATGGAAAGCTACGCACATTACATGATGATGCCCATTTAAAAGAACTCATTCGAAAAGTAATGATTCGACATCGTCGCCACGATACAGGAATTGAATGGACGAAGCGTCACGTCGAAACGATGTTTATTGATTTTTCGGAAGCAGAACGAAACGTATATGAGACGATCCGACAATCAAAGCCCCATTTTTCCGATACATCGTTATCACACATTACGTTATTGCGTGAAATATGTAGTAGTAAAGAAGCTCTTTTTTGCACGTTAAAAAGCATGATGGAGCGACATCCGAACATCGAAACGACCATTGGTGCATTGTTACAAAAAATGAATGAGATCACCGAACATACGAAAGCAAAAAAAGCGCTGGAACTTATTCAAACAATAAACGATAAAGTGATTGTATTTACAGAATACCGAGCGACCCAATTGTATTTGCAATGGTTTTTTAAACAACACGGCATTTCTTCTGTACCGTTTCGTGGCGGATTTAAACGAAGTAAAAAAGATTGGATGAAAGAGTTGTTTCAACATCGCGCCCAAGTACTTATCGCAACAGAAGCAGGAGGAGAAGGAATTAACCTGCAGTTTTGTAACCATGTGATTAACTACGATTTACCTTGGAATCCGATGCGTCTAGAACAACGAATCGGACGTGTTCATCGTCTTGGACAAACAAAAGATGTACACATTTATAATTTTGTTGTGCGCGACACGGTAGAAGAACACGTATTTGCATTACTGTATGAAAAAATTCGTTTATTTGAACGGGTCGTCGGGGAATTAGATGATATTTTAATGAAGTTACAATCTCCGACGTTCTCAAACCATTTAGAACGCATGATTGCTCAATCAAAAAGCGAAGGAGAACTGAAAATTAAAATGCAAAATTTTGTAGAAATTTTAGCGAATACGGAGGAACGGACACATGCAGCAAGATGACATCCAATCGTTTCTTGAACGCTTTTTTACCGCCACCCATTGTCCCATTGTCGAACGTAACGATGGACATATACGTGTTCAACTCACCGTTGAGATGGATAAACAATTAATGAATCGCCCATTTTACTGGCATTATGTTGAGCGCATCGGTGCTGTAGGTGAACCGTTGCAACTATCGCTCATCACAAAACGATCCGTTCACGAACAAGGAGAACATATTCATTTCGGTTCGCCACGCCTTCATCAAATTTTTTCGATCGCTAAAATGAATGGGCGGTTTGTTCGGCTCTATGAACAAGTATTGGAACGATCTGTCGCTCTTCATCCGTGGCTTCATACAAACATATTGCTTTCATATGAATGCGACCGAAAACAAGATCGCTTATTATCGCTAGGTATTCATCTCATTAGTGGAACAATCGTCGAGTCGTTTTACGACGTGTTAAAAGAAAAACAATGGGGAGTCACTGTGCCAGATTATTGCTTTACGATTTCTCCACTTATTAAGCCGATGAGTGGACTTACACGTCTTGAAGCTTTTGTTGAACGTCTCATCGCCTCCGAAACGCATGAATGGGCAGATGAGGCGCGCGCGCGTTGGGAAGAAGACTTAGCATTACTGCAACATTTTTATGAAGGTGTCGAAGAAAAACGAGAAGAATATGAAAATGAAAAAGAAGCGTTGCGACAAAGGTATGAACCGAAAATTCACATTTCCGTTATCAACGGTGGGATATTTTATTTGCAGGCGAAATAAGGCTATTACTAGCCTTATTTTCGCTTAAATAAAAGCATAATGGCATACGGAATGACACCAAACCAACGATATAAAAACGGCTGCTTTTGCTGTTTTTTTAGCTGCTTCTTCTCTTGTCTTTGTCTTTTCCGTTCGTCTTTTGGTTGGTCTAAATATTTCACAACTTGCTCAGTCATAAATTTAACATAATCGTTTCCTGCCATCGTTCATCACCTCGATGCTAGTATCGTCAAAAATGAGGTGATTTAAGCAAAGATACAATGTTTTCTACGATGTCATCTATCGTGCGATTTGTTGTATCGATTGTCATATGTGCTTCACGATACCACGCCAGTCTTTGTTCAAATAGCTGTTTCATTTGCTTTTGTTTATTTTCCATTAGTAGCGGTCTGGTCTCATCATCAGCTAAACGCCGAAACAATTCATGTAGCTCACAATGTAAATAAATAACGATTCCATGCTCGCGCATAAATTGACGATTTTCTTCTTGAATAACAATCCCGCCACCTGTTGTAATAATCACATGTTCCTTTGGAAGCTTCTTTAACGCTTCCCGTTCATACGCCCGAAACGTCTCTTCCCCCTCTTCCGCAAAAATCTTTGTAATCGTTTTTCCAACTTGTTGCTCAATATATGCATCCGTATCTATCACAGGTAACTGTAATACTTCTCCTAATCGTTTTCCAATCGTCGTCTTTCCTGCCCCCATAAACCCTGTCAAGTAAATAGCCCTCATATTCTCTCCCTCTCTAGTATCGTTCTTTCCACTGCGAAATGTCGTTTGTTAATACATGAAATTGAAACTGAACATCATAGCGAAATTGATCATTCGTTACACATGATACATTGACAGACCAAACATCCGCTCCGTTTTTTGCTGCGCTATACGTTGCCCGTCCGCGAGAAAATAAAATCGTTTGGCTTAATGATGGCACGTTTTCTGGTGCATTGGCAAGCGTTTGTTTCACATCATTGAGCGTTTGTTTCATCAAATAGTCTGCTTCATACCACTTTTTTTCTTCTTCAAAAAACTGTATGTCTGTATGATACAATGCGACAGAGTGAAGAAAAAGAGCGCTCATAAACAACGCACACATGACCGTAAACGGAAAAATAACACCTTGTTCATTTTTCATATGGCCGAAAAGACGGGATAAACGCTTCATATGCATCCCCCTTATCTGTTAATACTCGTATGCGAATGCCCGTTTGTTCTTTTTCATACGATATATGTTGAATAAATTGAAGCATCATTTCATGCCCAGTAGCATTTACGCGCCTGCGAATGATCGTTTCATACTTTTCGTACGTCACGCGCTCGCCCGTCCATTTATCGAATTGAATCGTTGTGCCGTATATATGAACATCTTTTGATTCTCTCAGTTCTATTTTTGCTTGTTGGATAAAAACAACCCATTCAAAATAGTGAAAGTTTCCGCGTTTTGTTGTATAGCTCCACGATAAATGAAACGCCGTTGTCAATAAAGATAAAATGATGAAAAAAACTGTAAGCGACATTAATATTTCTATTAACGTAAAACCTTTTTCTTTTTGAATCATTGCAACAATGTCTCACATCTTTCTTTCGTTCTTTTCAGCTTATCTTCCCAACGAACACATCGCTCATTCGATCGCATAAATAATGAAAATGTGTGTTTTCCCCGAACAACGACCGTTTCGTTTTCACGATGTTCATTCATCATTGCTTCATATAAAATTTGATTCGCGATCATTTCTATTTTTTTATTTTCCCGTTCCACAACAATCGTTGTCCAATGAACAAGGAGCATAGCGATTAAACCGCTCCATAAACTAAGCGAAACGAGCAGTTCAATAAACGTAAAACCGTTACAATTTTTGCGCATACAATCGTCCTTTCCCTAATTGAAAAACGATTTTATATTTTTTACTTCCGTATGCAACAAGAAGCGTCCCGGCTTTATTCACATTACCATTCGGATAATAATAAAGCGGCGGCGATAACGTAGCCATTTGAAACTGAAACGGGGAGGGGAAGGAGCGAGCAAATAGCTCCTTTCCAAACGTCCCTCCTTCTTTCACCTGATAACGGCATGTGTCGAAAGAAAATATAATGGCTACCGTCTTTTTCCGACTTATTGCATATTGTTGAGCATATAACATATCGTTTTGGAACTGTTCTAAAAAATATTGTAACTGCCGTTCATCTAACACGTGTTGAAGGGGTGGAACGGTAAACGACAAGATGCTTGTTACAACAAAAAGAACGATTAACATTTCGATCAACGTAAATCCTCGTTCATTCACTTTCTAAAACGTCCCCTTCACTCGTAATCACGATTTCTTTTCCGTTTGGACAACGGTTACTTTCAATATATTTTCCATCTACTAACTGTTGCACCGTCGGAATCGTTCCGTGCTCCATTTCATATGCTTTTACTTGTGATTGAACCATCTTTAAAAATGCTGAACATCCTTTGTTGTTAATCATACTGTTATGTTTTGTCACATTTGGGATCGTAATTAAAATCAAAATAGTAATGACCATTAACACAATTAACATTTCAATTAACGTAAATCCTTTTTCATTTCTCATATACATCCCCCTCTATATATGATTTAACAGTTGAAAAATAGGCCACAACATAGCGATATACATCAAAACGACAAAAATACCGATACAACTAAGCAACAGTGGTTGCGTAATATATACAATTTTTCTTAGACGGTTTTCTAATTTTTGCAACGAAAACTGGCTATAATGAAATAATTCTTGCACTAATTCTCCGTTCGACTGCCCGTGACGAATGACAAACGACAGTTCCTTTTCGTAATACTTCCGTTGCTGAATCATTTCATCTAGCTTCTCACCTGCACATAGTTGCTGTTTCATGATTTTTGCTTCTTCTTTTAGTAATGGGAGGTGGGATTGATGCTCAAAAATTTGTAGCGCCTCATAAATGGACAGCCCTCCTTTTAACAAGTGGCTTAATTGTAACGAAAACACTTGCGTATGGAATGACACAATCCATGAACGGATGAGAGGGAGCTTCATAAACAAATCTATTTTTTTATGAATAGGCCATGAACGAACGAAAAGCAAATAAAACAATCCTAAAAAAGCAAACATGATGAACGCAACAGAA
Source organism: Anoxybacillus sp. ST70 (assembly GCF_019553625.1). Classification (NCBI taxonomy): domain Bacteria; kingdom Bacillati; phylum Bacillota; class Bacilli; order Caryophanales; family Anoxybacillaceae; genus Anoxybacillus; species Anoxybacillus sp. ST70. Next base: position 427,398 of record NZ_JAHZOF010000002.1, on the reverse strand, counting down.
AGTATACGTGGAAACCATATAGTGACAGTAAAAAGGAATGTAGAAAAAGATGAGCGAGCATGAAACGAAGAAAGAAGATGAGAAAACTGTGGAGCTAATACTTGCTGAAACATGAAAAACATCATGATACAAAAACTAAAAAGAAATAATGGATAACGCAACATACGCTTCACTTGCTCGATGTATGTTGCCCTCATTTGTCCAATTTCCCCTGCTTCAATAAATCCGTGAGCAAGTTGTCCATGTTGCTCGGCAAAAAAGACATAGGCTAAAAGATGAGAATGAAATTGCATGCGAGAAAAAGCTTCATGAATCGGTATGCCTGCTCGCAACGCATGTACACAATCGTCAAGATCGCGTTGCTTTGCAGGAGGTTGCTGAATTTGCAAAAACTCAATCGCTTGAGCAAGCGAATACCCTTTACTAAGCAATTTACCGAGTTGGAGAAAAAACGAGCTTTGCTCCTGCAACGACCAATTACAACGCCGCTTCATCTAACAACCAACTTTCAATGGTGCTTTCATGTAAAAAACCGAGTGCAATTCCTTTTTTAATCACATCTTTTAATCGAGTGTACATATATGTCGCCTGCTCTCCTTTCGCCGCTCTCATTGCTTGCGCCAGTTCATTTCCATATAGCAGCTCATAAACAGCTGCTCGCCGGACAGGTCGATACTGTCGACAAAAAGGGGAGCACTCTCCTTCACAAAACGGACATTTTAATTGTACAAGACGTTGCGCTGTTACAGCGACTAACGTTTGTGCCATTTCTTGAAATGGCACACCGAACTCAAGAAGGCGATAAATCGCTCCAACCGCATCTTTCGTATGCATAGTTGTTAAGACGAGATGTCCTGTTAATGAGGCGCGAACGGCAATTCGCGCAGTCTCCGCATCACGAATTTCCCCAACCATAATGACATCTGGATCGTGGCGGAGAATCGCTTTTAACCCTGCCGCATACGTAATACCCGCTTTTTCGTTTACTTGCACTTGCAATACATCTTCCGCCCGCTTTTCAACCGGATCTTCTAGCGTAATGACATTTCGTTGAAAATGGTGACGACATACGTTTAACAAACTGTATAGCGTTGTCGTTTTCCCAGATCCAGTCGGTCCTGTGAAAATAATAAGCCCATGAGAATAGTTTAATAAGGCGAGCAACTTTTTTACGGTTGAAGGAAAGAGCGCGAGTTGTTTAAGCGGAAGAAATGAGTGTAACGGAAGCAAGCGGATAACTAAGCTTTCATCATAGATGGTAGGCAACGTTGATAACCGAAGATGTATCGTCGTGTGGGTGAGATTCATTTCCATCGCTCCGCTTTGCGGACGACGACGTTCTCCAATATCCATATCAGCGAGAAATTTAAAGTGGGCAAGCAAACGTTCACATGTCTGTTTCGATAACACATTTTTTGTAACGAGCATTCCCCCTAAGCGAAATTGCACAAGCGCATCTTGTTTTCGTGGAACGATATGAATGTCGGAAGCTTGAAGCATATAAGCTTCTTCAATCAGGCGATCAGCTAGCCGTTCAATAGCCTGCAACGCCATCCCCCTTTCTTCATTTTTTCGCCTTCATTATTCAACATGTTTCGCCAAATTCCTTCTTCATTCGTAAAAAATTCAAAAAAATATTCACCCATATGCGGGTGAACGTCATGAAACACATGCGCGCCGATATTTTTTCGCGATGTTTTTTAACGCTGACGGGTTATAGCCAACAACGAGCCGCTTGCCATCTGTAACAATTGGACGGCGAAGAAGACGAGGTTCTTTCACAAGTAGCTCGACAACTTTCGATAACGGCCACTCTTCAACATTTTCAACAAGCTGCTTAAACGATTGACTGCGTGTTGCTAAAATCTCATCGATTCCTTCCGTCGTCAGTGACAATAAATGCAATAACTCTTCATAGGTTGGTGTTTCACGAAACAAATGACGCTCACGAAATTCAATATTGTTGGCGCATAACCATTTTTTTGTTTTTCGGCACGATGTACAACTCGGATGCATATATACAGTCAGCATAACAAACACTCCTCTCTCCACTTAGTTATACATATTGTATAACATTTGTTTAACATTTGTATATAAATTTGTTTTAAAACTTTGTGAACGTTACAAAAAGATAGGGAAAAAGACCTATATATGCATTTCCATTGTGGAAATACATGTATTATAATGTAAATGAATGAACATATAGGAGTGAGACATAATGGACCAAGTATTAAAAATCACAAGCGTCCTTGCCGATCCGACTCGTTACGAAATTTATCAGTATATTGCTAGAAAACATCAAGAAGTAACCGTTCAAGAAATTGCTGATGCGTTCCATATTCATCCGAATGTCGCTCGTCTTCATTTAACAAAACTTGAAGATGTCAATATGCTTGTATCCGAAACGAAAAAGACAGGAAAAGGTGGCAGACCGAGCAGATTATATCGCCTATCTGATGATGTGATTCAGCTTCATTTTCCGTTTCGCGACTACCAGCTGTTATCAAAAATTGCGATCCATGCGATGATGAAACTCGGAGAAGCAGGGAAACGAGCGTTGTATGAAACAGGAAAGTTATTCGGTCAAGAACTTGTACAACAACACGTTCAATCGATGCAAGCGCTTGAACAGCTAAGTGTAGAAGAAAAAATGAACATTTTACAAAAAGCAGCCGAAGCCGCAGGATTTTATCCGACATTCCATTATAGTGAAAATCAAGGGAAAATTTATTTTGAAATTTTCAACTGTCCGTTTAAAGAACTTGCATTTGCACATCCGGATTCCGTCTGTTATATGCATAATGCCTTTTTAAAAGGGATGTTAGAAGTATTGTTTACAAACGCCGAACTTGTCACAGAAGAAATTATGCCATCAGGCTGTAATTCATGTACGTATCAAGCCATTCTAAAAAAATAGAACGTTTACACAACCATTTCAAGTACATTATAATAAGTAAGGGAAACGGTCAGAAAAGGAGGGATACATATGGATCGTATGTTCCGCGTCTTGTCATTTTGGACAGGGATTTTTGCTGTCATGTTTTATCTTGGCCATATGCATACAACGTCATTATTGTTCCTCGGCCAAACAGGATTCTTTCTTTTGTTAAGCTACTTAAAATTAACAGAAAGAATGTACATTTACATTTTCGGTGCGTACTTAACGGTCTTTTTTGCCGGATTTACGTACTGGACAACGTTTATGATGGTCCCTGGCATAGGCGAGTAAAAAGCGATGAGTGCACCTCATCGCTTTTTTATGTAAAAATAGGAACATTTATTTTCTTTTGTTGAACCATCACTTGAAATGCTTTTCCGATATCGCTCATAACGAGTGAGCGAATGGCGCGATTGTGTCGACTTTGCTCAGAAAACGGATTCGGATCATGATGTTCAATGAGTTGATTTAAAATACCTACCTGCAATAAAAACTCATCTTGACGCCATAAATGGGTAAATGCCCAGCCCGCTTGCTCCCCATAAAAACGTAACGCATCCCATTGAATATGCGTCGTGAGATCCATTTCTCCCGGATAACGAAGCGGATCATCAATAAGCTGATGACGATAATAACCACGCAAACTGCCTTGTTTTCGTGCTGGATGTTTCCACTCTTCATCTGTATACCCATAATCAACTGTAAAAATGATCGCCTCATCAATTGCTTGATCAAGCTCAAAAATAAACTTTTTCATCGCTAACGGGATTTCAAATCGCTGCCCATCAACGAGCTGAATGTTCCGCTCAACGATATATTCAACAATTTCTTCGTTTTCAAGCGGGACGGATTGTTCAACAAGCCGATCTTCCTCTACTGCAACAAAACATTCATATAGTTGGCCGTTCCGTTTTTCAATGACATGAACAGGAAAAGCATCAAATAATTCATTGCTAAATACGATGCCACGAAAAGGAGTAGAAAGCTCAGCAAAACTCGAAACAATATGTACGTAGTCGATCAATGAAGCGAGTGTTTCCGCTTGTTTTTTCCGATGATACGGACTTGTTTCAACGATCGTATATTTGCCTTTTTCAAACGTGTCTGGCGATTGGCGCTTCCACTGTTCTAAAACGGCATAAGCAAATCGACCTGTCCCTCCACCGATTTCACATATAAATGGCGGAACATGATATGTTTCTATTAAACGAATAAATACACTCGCAAATACATGCCCAATGATATGTCCGACGTTGCTCGTTGTAATAAAATCTCCTGCACGTCCGATTTTTTCTTTTTGTTGCATATAATACCCGTACTGTTCATCGTACAATGCTAACTTCATGTAATCCGCGTATGACAAACGTTGATTTCTCATTTTTTCTAACATTTTTTTATCTGCACCCTTTTTCACTATTGACATAGTGTTAAATTTGTTATATTGTTAGGTTAGTAGCTTAACTATATCCCCTCCCATTATAGGAATAAAAACATCCCCCAAACCCCCTTCTCTGTATAGAGAAGGGATTTTTTTTGCCTAAAAACCGTTCAAAAACGGATTCGTATCCATCTCTGCCCCGATCGTTGTCTCTGGACCATGACCACATAACACAACCGTTTCTTCAGGAAGAACAAGAAGCTGGCGATGTATGCTTTGCAACAGCTGTTCGTAATTTCCTCCTGGCAAATCGGTGCGACCAATGCTTCCCAAAAATAAGACGTCCCCTGATACGATCGCTTGAGCATCTTCTACGTAGTACGATACACTACCTGGGGAATGTCCCGGTGTTTCAATCACTTGAAGGGAGAGATCACCAATCGTCAATGTTTGCTCTTCTTCAAGCAACACGTCAGCTTCGTTTACAGTGATCGTTTCTCCCATAAATAATAAAGAGCCATTTTTCATCGGATCCGTAAGCCAGTATTGTTCTTTTTTATGTACATATACAGGAATGGACCATCGGTTTCTTACATCGTCCACAGCTCCAATATGGTCAAAATGAGCATGTGTAAGCAGCACAGCTAACGGTGTCCAACCGTTTGCCACAATATGTTGAATCAACTTTTCTCCTTCGCTACCTGGATCAAAAATTAAACACGTCCCATTTTCATGAACAAGCACATACGCGTTTGTTTGCAATGGACCTAAAGGAATACGTTCCCACTTCATCTCATTTTCCTCACTTTCTGTATATTCTATTCACATTGTACACGAACAACATACGTTTTGCACCTCGACAAACGTAACAAAAACGATTACAATGAAAAAGGAATAATCGGTGTACATAAGGAGGGGAAGTTATGCCAACAGGAATTATTTTAGTCGTGATTTTTACGTTAGTCACATTGCTTGCTGCTTACGGTGTCATTCGTTCGTTGCGCGAGAAAAATTTCCTCGGCGTATTGCTAGGGATCGGCACTGTTGCCGTATTCGGTTGGTTTACAATTATGACTGTTATTCATCACGGATATCCAGTTGCCCATTAAAAAGACGCCAACGTATCGGCGTCTTTTTACGTACGAGCAAGGGCGGTCATAAAAATACCGATGCTTTCATTGTAAATAGAATGAAACTGGGAAAACGGGAGCGGATTAACCCCTTCACCAAGCTCAATTGTATACCCACATCGCTTCCAATTGAAAATAAACCAATCGCGGTATCCCGCATGGCTGTCAATATACCGAACAGGTACATAACCACTCCACTTCGCAAATTCATTCACTTCTTCTTCCGCTTCGGGCGGCTCACATTGTTCATATCCCCAATAAATTTCTTTTCCTTGCGTATGAAAAGCTAATACTTTAAAAAAATCACGCTCCATTGTCAATGTTGCCATCGCTTGCACTTCTGGTTCTGTTAACGGAGAAAAACCAGGGAAATCGCGGGGAGCGGGGGTTTTGGGAGCTTTTCTTTCTTTCTCTATCTCCCATTTTGCAGGAAATTGATTGTTTAAATCTACTCCCCGAATGTTTGCTTTCCATTGTGAAAAATCTTCGTTTCCTTCGTTGATGCGCAACACTTCTTCTTCATAATGTTGAGCCGCTTTCTTTCCATGTAACACAAGATCGACTCCATCTGGATTGACCATCGGCACAATCGATAACGTCGTTTTTTTATACAATGATTGTACATCATATCCACAAAGATGTTGTTTATTCTTTAATGCTTGCACATAGTCGCGCACGAACGCCATCACAACTGCTGATGTAATCCATTCATTCGCATGAAACGACGCGTTCATGTGCACATATGTTTCTCCTTCACCAATTTGCAATTCAATGATCGGTTTGTTTAGCACACTTCGTCCGATTTCATGTATGCGAACAAACGGATCATGTTGCAATTGATCAATCTCACTCATCAATGTCGAAAAATCGTACATCGCTCTCTCCCCCTTGTTGCATTGTATGAACGATACATTTGTCCGTATGTATAGCTAGCTAAAAGAAAAAAGCTAGCCCTATCTTAAGAGCTAGCTTATTGTTTATTTTCTTGTTGTTTATTGTAGAAGCGCAACAAGTCGCCATATACAATTTTGTCAGAGTAATCAAGCTCTTGCCGCGCCTTCTCCATATACGGCTCGCAATAAGATGCATCGACTTCTGTTCCGGTTTTTTTATCGTAACATGCATTTTTCGTATATACATAATCTTTTGTCACAAAACTACCGTCACGAAGAACGACGAAATCAAGTTTATCTTTTGAGAATAAATCTTCACCAAAATGAATTTGATTGCGTGTATCAATGCCTAGCAAATGAAGCAATGTCGGCTTCACGTCAATTTGTCCAGACACTTTTGAAATTACTTTCGGTTGTTTATCTGTCACACCTGGAATATGGATGATCAACGGAACACGTTGTAATTGAACGTGATCAAATGGCGTAATCTCATCCTTCCCTAAATATTGAGCCATCGCTTTATTATGGTTTTCCGAAATGCCGTAATGGTCTCCGTAAAGAATAATGATGGAATTTTCATACAATCCTTCTTTTTTCAACTTCTCAATAAATACTTTTAACGCCTCATCCATATATCGAACCGTTGGGAAATAACGGTTTAACGTTCGGCTATTTGATGTGTACTCCGGAACCATTTTATCTTCTTCCCCTAATTCAAACGGGAAGTGGTTCGTTAATGTAATAAACTTTGTGTAAAATGGTTGTGGCAACGTTTTTAAATGCTCCACAGATTGTTCAAAAAACGGAATATCTTTTAAACCCCAACCAACTGAATTTTCTTCCGTAATGTGATAGTCCGTCATCGAGAAGAAACGATCATACTTCATTGATTGATACATCACATCACGATTCCAGAAACTTTTATTATTCGCATGAAATACGGCTGAATAGTAACCGTAGTTTTTCAATATTTCTGGCGTTGCGTTATACTCATTTGTCGCATGTGTGAAAAAGACAGCGCCACGACCTAGTGGGTATAACGAGTTCTCGATGAGAAACTCAGCATCAGATGTTTTTCCTTGTCCTGTTTGATGATAGAAATTATCAAAGTAATAACTTTGTTTAATAAAGTCATTTAAAAACGGCGTAATTTCTTGTCCATTTACAGTATTGTTAATCACGAAACTTTGTAACGACTCCATCGAAACGATGATGACGTTGCGACCTTTTGCAATGCCAAACAATTGTTTATTCGGCGCTTTTTCGTTCGCATTAATATAGTTTTGAATATCTGCTAATTCACTACTATCCGCTAATGCACGTTGCGCTTTTGAACGCGACTGCAAAATAATATCATACACATGGTAGTTGTATATACCTAAGTTTTTAATTAACATTTCGCGGTCAAACGTACGCGTTAATAACTCTGGACGCTCTGTTTCCGCTAACCCTAAATTAAATAAAGCAAGGGCTGCTGTTGCAATAAAATATGTGCGACGGAATCGTTTTGTCGCTGGCACATACTGTGCAATCGATACTTTTTTATACGCCATCCAAGCAAGCAACACAACGTCGAGGAAAAAGAACATGTCAGAAACGTTCATCAATTCAAATACACTATTTCCTAAGTCGCCCATGTTGTTCGTTTGGAACAGCACAGGAATGGTAATAAAGTCACTAAAGAAGCGATAAAACATGACGTTCGCATACAAAACGAATGAAACAATGAAACTTGTTATTACAATATAGCGATTCCGTCGTTTTTCGCTCATAAATAAAGCAAGCCCGAAAATAAATAACAGGAAGCTTAATGGACTAATAAATAAAATGAACTCCTGCTTCCATGACTCAATTTTTATATCAAAACTATTTTTATAGACTAAATACGTCTTCAACCATAAAAGCAATACCGTTAAAAGAACGAAACGGTAATTTTTCATATGCTCTCCCTCCTTTAATCCACTCAGATCTGATGCTTATTCTATGCTGTATGAGGCACATCCGTTTTTTTACATTTTTTTATCTTAACCAAAGACAATATTAATACTTTCTTAACAAAAAAGCAACTGTTATCTTAAACGATAAACGATATAATAGACAAGTGGCGCATCCACATATGACTGTTTTACACTTTTTCTTATGAAAATGCAAGACGTTTTTTACCGACAAATTTTCGACAAAAAAAACAGACGATTTTCTCGTCTGTTTTTACACTATATTTGTTTTTACTAGCCATGCCCCACCAATCACGCCCGCATCGTTTCCAAGCGTAGCAATGACGATGTCGGCAGCCTCAGCGACACGCGGAAACGCAAAACGTTTAAAATGGCGAGCAACCGTTTGCGCCAATAAATCTCCCGCTTTGGAAACACCGCCTCCAATGACAATTTTCTCTGGATTTAAACCGTTTGCTAAGTTAGCAAGTGCTAAGCCGAGATGAAATGTCACTTCATCAACGATTTGTAGCGCAAATGCATCGTTTTCTTTCGCTGCATCAAACACATCTTTTGCTGTAATGGCTCCTGCTTCCTGCCATATGTCGCGTAAACGGCTTTGTCCGTCCGTTTGTTTCAATCGTTCTGTCGCGATGCGGACGATGCCTGTGGCTGAAGCGATCGTCTCTAAACATCCTGTTTTGCCGCAATTACAAGGTGCTCCCCCTTCAGGAATGGAAGTGATATGACCGATTTCCCCACCAGCACCGTTTGTGCCGTGAACAATTTGACCGTTTACGATCACACCGCCTCCAACACCTGTGCCAAGCGTAACGAGAATTAAATTTTTCGCACCCTCGCCCGCTCCTTTCCACATTTCTCCGATTGCTGCAATATTGGCGTCGTTATCAACAATGACAGGAAGTCCTGTTTCCATTTCTAATCGGTCTTTTAGAGGGAAGTTTTTCCACCCTAAATTTACTGCTTCATAAATGTCTCCTGTCGCCATGTTGACTGGACCAGGTGCACCGATGCCAATACCGACAAGACGTTCTTTTGATTCATCTAATTCGCGCAACTTTTCATCAATCGCTTTTGCAATATGTGTTGTAATATGTTTCCCTTGTTCCGATTTATCTGTAGGAATTTCCCACTTACAAATGATTTCCCCATACATATTGACGAACGCTAATTTTACCGTCGTTCCACCTAAATCTACACCGACTAACCATTGTTCCATTGTTCTTTCATCCCTTTTTCTCTTTTTTCTCGTTCAATTTGCGCTTCATGGCGCAAAATGAGAAGCGCCATTTGGTAATCTTTCACGTCGATGAGCTGCGCTTGAAATAATTCTTTTACTTCTTCTTCCATTAATTCTAAATCAGCAAGGCGATCACCGACGTAAATGATCGTTCCATATTTTTTTAACAACTGTTGCACATCGTATACGGATTTCATTTTCTTCACCTATGCGTATAAGCGTTTTCAATCTACATATTCTAAATGTATAAGGAAAACAAAAGGTCGTCAAGAACTGAACAATGACTTTGCTATATTTTTCACACTTTTACCGATCTGGATCTTTTGGATGTAAGACCGTTGGACGACGATTTTTTAACGGAATCGGAGAGCGAATAAGCACATCGCGCATTCCGCGATACGAAAATGGAATAAACGGCCATAAATACGGGACACCGAACGATTGCATGCGCGCAAGCATCATTAACCATACAGTAATTCCAACGACATAGCCAATGACGCCAAACAACGCTGTCACAACGAGCAATGCAAGCCGAACGAGCCTGTTGGCTAACCCAAGCTCATAACTCGGTGTCGCAAACGTCCCGATCGTGGCCATCGCAAAATATAAAATAACTTCGTTAGAAAATAAGCCAACTTCCACCGCAATTCCACCAATCATTAACGCAGCAACGAGCCCAAGCGCTGTAGCTAAGGCAGATGGAGTGTGAATAGCTGCCATCCGCAACATATCTAGTCCAAATTCGATGAGCAATATTTGCCCAAACAACGGAATGTTCCCTTCACTTGATTTTGCAACGAACGATAAAGCGTGTGGAACGAGTTCTGGCGTTTTCATCCACATATACCAAAGCGGCAATAAAAAAATAGATAACCATACCGCAAGAAAACGAACGAAGCGCAAATACGCACCAACAATCGGCTTATTTCTGTATTCTTCTGCATGTTGTAAATGATGCCAAAACGTTGCTGGTGTAATTAACACGCTCGGAGATCCATCAACAAAAATAAGCACGTGCCCTTCATATAAATGAGCAGCAGCCGTATCTGGCCTTTCTGTATATCGAACGACAGGATATGGATTAAAGTGTCGGCCTGAAATAAATTCCTCCACCGTTTTTTCTCCCATCGGCAAACCGTCTGTATCAATTTTCGCTAACGATTGTTTTACTTCTTCCACAATCGTCGAATTAGCAATATCTTCAATATAACAAACACATACGTCTGTTTTTGAACGGCGACCAATTTGCATATATTCCATTCGTAATGAACGGTCGCGTACTCGTCGTCTCGTTAATGCCGTGTTAAATACAATGGTTTCCACGTACCCATCACGTGCCCCCCGAACGACACGTTCCATATCTGGTTCTTGCGGTCCGCGTACTGGATATGTGCGTGCATCAATTAAAATCGCCTTTGCCATTCCATCTACAAACAAAGCTGTCGGCCCTGCAAGCACGCCATCAATGACCTTTTCAAAATCATCTGTTTGATCTAATTCAACATATGGAAGATGTGTTCTTAATAATTGATGTAACGGTTGTTCATCTAACGAGCCATCCGGTAATTCGGACAACAATTTCATTAAGTAATGGAGAATATCGTCTTTGACAAATCCGTCAATCATAAATAATGCCATATCTTTTCCGGCATAATGCACGTCTAAATAAATAACGTCAAAACTTTTCCCGACTCCAAGCTTTTCTTTCATATATGAAACGTTTTCTGAAAGACGCGAAGATACTCGATTCATTCCGATCACCTACCTTACATTTACTACCATCCATCTTTGACATATCGACATTCATTCATACATATTTCCTTTTATACACACATACATTTTTTATAAATGTAAGCTTGACCGGAGGAATGAGATGAAACGTCTATTATCACTATTTATATTGCTGTTTGTGTTTGTCGTTATCATCCAAACGTTCGAGCGACCGGCTCGTGAAACGATTATGTTTTTTCCGATCGACCCGACTGTTCGCTTTACAGAGGCTCAAACAAAATTATCGTTGCACCCAAAAAAGAAAGAAACGCGCTATATGATCGATTGGATCGTCACTTCATCGCTTGATCGAACCGCCTACTTACGACAAGATATTTCTTTGTTATTTGCTAATGGGCGGCTTATTGCTATCCAATCAAAGTGGAAAGAAAACGGAAAAAACCTCATTCAGCAAAAACAAATCGAACAAAAAGGAAGTCGATTATTTCAAGCGATTTCATACCATCAAGGAGAGTTGCATAACGGCGATGATATTCGAAGCAGTCAAAAAATGAGCGGAGATGTATTGTATGTGATCGATTCATCCTTTGCCCCGCTTCAATCGTTTCGTAAACCGACAACAAACGAACAAAAAACATGGGCAAGCGCGTTAAATAAACAAACACAAGCTATTGTCAACAAAGCGGCTAACCAAATGGCAAGCATTTTATCAAAAGATGATTATTACCATTTGTACTTAACTGAGCTTGTTCAATATAATGAACAGCCGTTTATGGACTTAACGATAAATGAAACAGAGGTAATGATCGGAAACTTATGGGAAGGATTGTACAAAAATTATTTTTTAGGCATAAAAAAACAGAACGGTGCGATTGAATCCCCAATCGGCAGTACCGTTCCGCTCATTTTAATTAAAAAAGATTGCAGCAAGCTGTTTGTCGTGACAGAAGTAGCAGATGGAGAACTTGTCATATTAAAGCAATTGCTCGATTTCAAACAATAATTGTTTATACTGTTCATCGTCTGGATGAATCTGCAATGCACGCTCTACTGCTTGTTTTGCTTTTTCATAATTTTTTTCTTCTGCATACAATAACGCTAAATAATAAAACGCTTCATGAAAACGGTCGTTTTTTTCGACGGCAGCATATAAATACTGTTTCGCTGCATCGTAATCTTTTTGTTGAATACGAATATACGCACGTAAAAAGTCTGCTTTATATGCTTGCGTATCTTGTTCATTGATGAGTGTTAACATTTGTTCTGCTTCACCGTATTCCCGTTCATCAATATACTGTTTTGACAATGCAAGAATGAGTTGCGCTTGATCCGCTAGCGGTCGTTGAAAGCCAATATATAAACAAATCGCCGTAACGACCGCTGTGAACAAAGCGGCCAACCATTGTCCAAGACGAGCACGCTCTTTTGGGAGATGAACGATGCTTGCAGCTAAAAATCCACCGATTAAGCCGCCAATATGGCCGGCATTATCAATATTTGGAACAACGAGACCAAACGCTAAATTAATCCCAATGACCGTCAACACATTCATGCCAATTGTTCGAAAAAACAAATGTGGATGCGCCTTTCCGAAATACAGCAAAGCTCCAAAACAGCCGAAAATCGCCCCAGACGCTCCCGCAGATACGGACGGTGAAAATAAAAAGCTAGCGAGTGAACCTGAAAAACCAGCAAAAAGATAAATGAATAAAAACCGAAGCGAACCGTACAGTTTTTCAACGAGCGGACCTAAATAGTACAATGCAAACGTATTCATAAACAAGTGTACAAAACCGATATGCAAAACGATCGGTGTAAAAAAGCGCCACCATTCCCCTTGCAAAATGAGCGGGTTAAATTTTGCTCCGTATTCAATCAATGTTCGCGTATTTGTACTTCCGCCGTTCCATTCTAAAATAAAAAACATGACGATTTGTAAAGCAATAAATACGTATGTCCATCTCGCTTTTCCGCGCTCAAATATGCTCCGTTCCTTTTCATACATTCGCTCAGCAAACGATAATACGTGTTGTTTAAACGTTTGTAATTCATGTTGTAACATCGGAGAATCATCAGGTACATATACTTTCAATGATTGATGAAACAACATGTTTAGTTCATGTAGCACGGCATACATATTGTTTATATGCATCACAAATGTTTTCATATGTACTCGTTCAGTCGTTAACGGCCGATGAACGTACAGTTCCCAATCGTCAACAGGAGGGTACATCATAGCATATATGTTAACGACTTGAAGCTGCCGACGAAATTGTCGCCTCCGCCATTCATCAACGGCAGTCATGGCGCGTTGCATATCATTTTTTAACGATACGCTCCAATCCATGTCCGTACGAACGAGACGAACGAGTGGTGCCTTTCGCTCACGTGTAGATTGCAACCAAACTTCGCGTTCATCAGGCGATAAATACACGATTTCATAGTTCGCTTGCAAAAATTGAAACATCATTTGCCAATATACAAAGTCAAAGCGAATGCTCAACCTTCCCTCTCCCTTCGCTATCATACCCTTCTTTTACCACACTCTTTTACAAAGCGCAACTATTTGTACTTTTGTAAAAATAATGTTGGTACAAGACGTTGGCGAATAAATGGAATGGACATTCCCCATTGGATGACCCGCTTTTGAACCGCTTCTCGCTTCAATATTTCATTCAATACTCGATAGCGAAACCGATAAAGAACAAGCCCAGCGACTAAAGTGACAATCAATGTTTTTCCATTCAATATGATCACCCTCCTCACGTTTACCGTTCCCTTTTCCCATCAAAATTATAAAAAGGTTGCCTCATCATGAGACAACCTATTGCAACCCAACGCGTTTCATTACATCTTTTAACACATTGGCAGAGTGAGCAAATTTTTCTTTTTCTTCTTCGTTCAATTGCAATTCGACGACTTCACGAATCCCGTTACGATTTACGATCGCTGGTACGCCAATGTACATATCGTTTTGACCATATTGTCCTTCTAAGTAAGCCGAAACAGTAAGGACGCTATTTTCGTTTTGTAAAATCGCCTTTGTTAGGCGAACAAGTCCCATAGCAATGCCGTAGTACGTCGCACCTTTTCGTTCAATAATTTGATACGCAGCATCGCGTACGTTCACAAAAATGTTATCTAAATCTTCTTGTTTATATTGTGGTTTTTCTTTCATCATATCAGCAATTGGGCGGCAGCCGATAAATGCATGGCTCCAAACAGGCAATTCTGTATCCCCATGTTCCCCAATAATATAAGCATGTACGTTACGTGTATCAACATCGAAATATTCCCCTAGCAAATAACGGAAACGAGCTGTATCTAAAATCGTTCCTGAACCGATGACGCGCTCTTTCGGTAAGCCAGAAAACTTCCATGTTGCATATGTTAAAATGTCAACTGGATTGGTTGCAACGAGAAAAATGCCATTAAATCCGCTCGCCATGACTTGATCAATAATGTTTTTGAAAATTTTCGTGTTTTTCTCCACTAAATCTAATCGTGTTTCTCCCGGTTTTTGATTTGCCCCTGCTGTTAACACAACAAGATCAGCATCTTTGCAGTCTTCATAATTGCCAAACCAAATTTTTGTTGGCGATGGAGCGAACGGCATACCGTGGTTTAAGTCCATCGCATCCCCTTCAGATTTCTCTTTATTAATATCAATAAGAACAAGCTCTTCTGTCACCCCTTGGTTTAAAAGGGCAAACGCATAACTTGAACCGACAAAACCGGTCCCAACTAAAACAACACGATTTACTTTATTTGACATATTCCTTCCACCTTTCATTATATATCATTTTACAATATGTGCATTGTTTATCTGTTTCACAATTACATTGTACACTGTTTCACAAAGTTTATGATGCATGAATTATTAACATTTTGTTAATTTTTTCTCCTGTACAATATGAAAGCGCTTATGCTGTTTTATGTTTCGCTTTCACAAACGATTATTCCTTCATTCGTAATCATCTTTTGAACAGGAATATCATGTTGTTCAATCGGCAACGTAGAAACAATTTGACAATCGTATGCAATAGAAAGGGTGTCGTTCGGAAAATCGACTAAATAACGATCGTAATATCCTCCACCGTAGCCAAGACGATACCCTTGCCGAACGAAAGCAAGACCTGGAACGAATAGTAGTTCCATTTCATGTTTTTGTACTTCTCTCGTTTCTTCTACAATCGGTTCATATAAATCAAAAAAAGTGCGTTCTATTTGTTGAAAACAATCAATTTCTCGAAACGTCATTTGTTTTGTTGCGACATCGCATTTCGGAATCGCAACCTTTTTTCCTTCTTGCCACGCTCGTTCAATAATACAAATCGTATCTACTTCAATTTGTCGTGAAATCGTGATACCGATCATCTGTGCCTTTTGCCAACCATGTTGCTGAAATAATATATCGTAAATGACGTTCTCTTTTTTCTTTCGCTCTTCTTTTGTCATATGTAAGAGACGTTGTTTCATTTGTTGTCGTAATTGTTTCTTATTCATTATCCTTCCCCCTATTTTATAAAAAAATAAGCAGCAGGAAAAAAATCCTACTGCTTACTTCGTTTCACGATGAACTGTTGCTTTTTTGTCTCGTGGGCAATATTTTTTCAATTCAAGGCGCTCTGGGTTATTGCGCTTATTTTTTGTTGAAATATAGTTGCGTTCGCCGCATTCTGTGCATGCTAACGTAATATTTACACGCATCGTTCTTTCCCTCCAAACAAAAGTATTGTAATCACACCTTTCCATCATATCATTTTTCTTAAACAATTTCCATATGAATTTTATACGTTTTGATATTGCCGAATTTTCTTTATATAGTATTTTGTATATTCTTTTGCTTTTTGAGCGTTTGTTGCTTGTGAATAAATCGTTAACGTCGGTTCATCTACCTTTGGCAAAATAAGCGTCCATGACCCATCTTCATGGTGCACTTTTACACCATCTGTGAAATCAACATGTTTGTCATACGATTCTTCTAACAATTTACGCATCACTGCTGCACGTTCATTCCATGGGCAATAAACATCGCGACATGATAAATGAAGCGTCGGAATAGACGAAATAACCGTGCGGAGAGAACAACGTTCAATAGCTAACAAATGAAACAGCTGCACACACGCATACAATCCATCAAAATAAAAATGAAATGGTTCATGGTGATGAGCAAACAAAAAATCTCGTCTCGCATCTTTCACATACACGATATCGCCGTGTAAACGTTCTGCTAACGTATGCAACATCGATGGAGCCCAAGAAGGAACAGCTACTTTTTTCGTTTCATGAAACAAAAGCGATACTAATACGTGTAATGAAATGACTTCTTCGTTCGTCAATGCCGTTCCTTGTCCGTCAAAAATTCGAAAACGTTCGCCTGAACGATCAAATGCGATCCCAAAATGAGCGTGCTCTCGTTTAATTTGCTTGCCAATATGTTCGTCATCTCGATGTTCTGTCCAAACGACTTGAATGGCAAACGACTGAAGTGTATGTTCAATGATTTCCCGCAGTAAAGGGGAACTACAAACAACGACTTTCCATTGTTCCGATGACGAAAAAGGAACCCATTGTCGTAAGGCACGAACGTACAATTCGTATTTTTCCTTTTGTTTCATCGCTTCACCGATTTTTTTCACGGACACGTAACAAGCATGTTCATGTTTCATTTGTTGTTCAATGGCTCGTTCCATCGCTCGATCGATCGGGTAGCCGTATTCATCATGGATGTCAACGATCAATTCATCATGTTCATTCATCGTAATAAATACACCGCCATCATACTGTTTATGGGGCACAATATAACGAAAAGCTGGCAAATATCCACCTTCATATATATTTGTATGGATGCCATACATGTGTAAACATTCGGCAAATAACATGCCCATCGCTCTCGAAAATGGGTGGCCGTCAAAGCCAATTAATATGCGGCTTTCCTTTTCACATAAGCTACTGTACGCGGAAGCAAGCCTCGTCATAAACAGCGGATGGGCATCAATATATGCCCGCACTTTCATTCCTTGTTCACTAAACGACGTTTTCGTATGTTGTTCCCCCCATACGATCGAATGTTTCACTTTCGTTTTTTCGGCAATTGTTTTATTCGGCCAAATTTTCGCTTCATGCTGCACTTTCACTTTATTTTCTAGTTTGCATTTTGTTCCGATGACCGCATAATCAAATATTTCATTTTTTTTGCCAATGTACACATCATTAGCAACGATCGCCCCGCGCAATTCACTATGTTGATCAATATATACGTCGGACCAAACAATAGATCGTTTTAACGATGCATGTTTACTAATGACTGAACGTGGACCGATGACCGTGTAAGGCCCAACTGTGGCAAATTCATCGATACGAACATCATCCCCAATGATGATTGGCCCTTCTAATTTTACCTCGCGTGCAATCTTAACCCCTCTTCCCACCCATACATTCGGGGCCATTTCTTTATAGTGAGAAGGCACGAAACGTTGATTGAGTAAATCGATATGTGTTTGATGATATTGCTCAATGACGCCAATATCGGACCAATATCCATCTGCTTGCCATCCGTATATCGGGTATTCGTGTTGAATGAGATATGGAAAAAGATGTTGGCTAAAATCGTAAGGTGGATGTTGTGGCATATGATCAAAAATAGCTGGATGACAAATGTAAATCCCTGTATTCACCAAATCGGTACACACTTCATTCCATTTTGGTTTTTCTACAAAATGAATAATTTTCCCATGTCGATCTGTTACAATTCCACCGTATGAAAGAGGAGTCGCTTCGTGGTGCATCAGAACGGTAACTAATGCTTGTTTGGAGAAATGGAAATTGATCGCTTGCTGTAAATCAATCGTCGTCAACGTATCTGCACTAATGACGACAAATGTATCGTCTAAAAACGACTGAGCATGTTTTACACTTCCCGCCGTTCCAAGCGGCGTCGTCTCTTCGAAATAATGAAGGTGTACACCAAATCGGCGTCCATCCCCAAAATATTCAATAATTTCGTCGCTTAAATATTGAACCGTTACAGCAATGTTTGTAATTCCGTATTGTTTTAACCACTCAATACTATACTCCATCACAGGTTTATTCATAATCGGTACAATTGGCTTCGGAACATGGCAAGTTAACGGACGTAGCCGCGTTCCTCTTCCCCCTGCCATAATAACCGCTTTCACAACAAATCCCCCCCAAGTGAAAGCACACTTTTTTCCATCATATCATGACAACTACTTGCGGACAATAGATGAAAATTGTCGATTTGACACGAAAATGATGCATGATCGCTACATTCCTATGTATAATAAAGTGGGGTGAAAAACATGATCGAATATACATTTATCGGACTCGTTTCTTTTGCTATCATACTATTGCTTATTTCTTTTTTCCAAAGAGATCGGATGAAAGAAGTAGAAGAACAAGTAGAACAGTTAACATTATCGACGATGCAACAGTTATACGAAGTAAAAAAGCGCGTAAAAGCACTTGAAGAAGAATTGCTGATTGGAATTGAGTCGTTTTCAAATGAAGAGCAAATCGCCCACTTATATAAACAAGGCTGGACAAAAGAGCAAATTGCTCGCAAGCTCAACATGCCGATAGATGAGGTGAATATAATGATTGCGAGGAATGAACGATGAAAAGGACAACGCGTGCCTTTGCAGCTGGGATATTGTTTGCTACAACGATATTAGGGATCGTTTATTATACGAATCATAAACAACTACAACCCAACAAAATAAGCGAAAAACAATATGAACAGCTCGTTGCTGAACGAAATGAACTAGCGAATGCACTCGAAAAATTAAAAAAAGAAACGAAAAAAACAACACCGTCGCAAAAACAAACATACATTTATACGTTAACAATCGCTAAAGGGGAAGCTAGTCGCGACATTGCAAAGCGTCTACAACAAGCGCATATTATTGATGACGCTCAATCATTTTTAACATATTTGGATGCACATCAATTAACGCGCGCAGTACGCCCCGGAACATACGTCATAACAAGCGACATGTCATACGAACAAATCGCACGAAAAATAACGAAATAAGGATGTCCGACGTTGGACATCCTTTTTGCTTTAATCGTTTAAGTCGTAATGTTTTCCTTTTACTAAGTAAAAGACGTTTTCCGCAATGTTTGTTGCATGGTCTGCAATGCGCTCAATGTAACGTGCTGTAAACGAGAGCTGAGTAATTTGCGACATCGCATCTGGATGTGCTTTTGTGCGCTCAAGCAGCTCCCGAATCGTTTCCCCGTACAGACGATCGACTTCATCATCCATATCAGCCACTTTTTTCGCAGCAACAACATCTTCTTCATAATACGCTTTTAACGTTAATGAAAGCATATTTACCGCAATTTCATGCATTTTTTCTAACTTATTTAACGGGATGACAAACGGCTGTTCACCGATGCGAATAGCGGATTTCGCAATATTGACAGCAAAATCTGCCATACGTTCAACATCTGTGGCAATTTTAATGGCAACAATAATGCGGCGCAAATCAATGGCAACCGGCTGTTGTTTCGCAATTAATAAAATGGCAAAATCGTTAATTTCCTCATCAAGCAAATCAATTTTTGTGTCGTTTTCAAGCACTTGTAATGCTAAATCGTTATTTTTTGTTTTTAACGCTTCAAACGACTGAGTTAATGCAATTTCTGCAAGACTTCCGAGCTGTAATAGTTGATCGCGCAACGTTTGTAAATCGTCATCAAATTTTTCACGTACAGCCATATTCACTCCCCCTTTTATTTTGAAAAAATCGTGCGAGCACGCCCGCACGATTTTTTATCCGATTATCCAAATCGACCTGTAATGTAATCTTCTGTTCGTTTATCGTCTGGATTCGAGAATAGTTTGTCTGTGTCGCTATACTCGATCACTTCACCGTTTAAGAAGAAGGCCGTTTTATCAGAAATACGAGCAGCTTGTTGCATGTTATGTGTGACGATAATAATACTATAGTTTTTCTTTAATTCTTGCACAAGCTCTTCTACTTTTAATGTTGAAATAGGGTCAAGCGCCGATGTTGGCTCATCCATTAAAATGACATCTGGCTCAATCGCTAAACAGCGGGCGATACATAAACGTTGTTGCTGCCCACCAGACAATCCATATGCATTCGTATGCAAGCGGTCTTTCACTTCATCCCAAATCGCTGCACCGCGCAAACTTTTTTCAACGATTTCATCTAAAATTTTCTTATCGCGAATACCGTGAATACGTGGACCGTATGCCACATTATCATAAATCGATTTCGGGAACGGATTCGGCTTTTGGAATACCATTCCAACTTGCGTACGCAATTCTTCTACACGATATGATTTATCAAAAATGTTGCGACCGCGATACGTAATTTCTCCAGATGTACGCACGCTCGGCACGAGTTCAATCATTCGGTTTAACGTTTTAATATACGTTGATTTTCCGCATCCTGACGGACCGATAATCGCTGTCACTTCATTTTCGTAAATATCCAAGTCAATATTTTTTAACGCATGATGTTCGCCGTACCATAAATTTAAGTTTTTCGTGCGATACACAACATTTTTTTCGCTTCGTTCTTCAGCTTGTTTTTTACGTTCTTTCACAACTGTTAATTCCATTAATAAGTTCCCCTTTCAACGCGCAATTAATAACGTTTTTGAAACTTGTTGCGAATGAAAATGGCAATCGAGTTCATAAAGATTAACACAACGAGCAATACGACAATTCCAGCTGCCGCTACATGTTGGAAATCAGCTTGCGGACGCGACGTCCAGTTATAAATTTGCATCGGCATAACTGTAAATGTATCAAGAATACCACGTGGTAAATATGCTAAAAACGTCGGAATCCCTAAAACGACAAGCGGTGCTGTTTCACCGATCGCACGAGATAAAGCTAAAATGCTACCTGTTAAAATACCAGGGATCGCTGCTGGAAGAACGATGCGATAAATCGTTTGCCATTTCGTTGCTCCCATACCATATGATGCTTCGCGCAATTGATTCGGCACGGCACGAAGCGCCTCTTGTGCCGCAACGACGATAACAGGAAGAACAAGCAAACTCATCGTTAAACCAGCCGCCAAAATGCTACGACCTAAATTCAATTCACGAACGAAAAGTGTTAAACCGAGTAAACCGAATACGATCGACGGAACACCTGCTAAGTTTGAGATATTCGTTTGAATAAAATCTGTAAAACGATTTTTTTTCGCATATTCCTCTAAGTAAATCGCTGTTCCAACCCCAAGAATGAGCGAAACAGGAGCAACGATGACCATCAACCATAACGAACCGACCAACCCCGCTTTTATCCCTGCATTTTCAGGACGGCGAGAAGGAAAGTTATTTAAAAAGTCCATGTTTAGCCAGCCAATTGCTTGAGTGAATATCCGATATAGAAGGACGACGAGAACAATAAGGCCAAACAATGTCGCTAAGAAAAATAAAAATTTTAACACGTTATTTCTCAATAGACGGCCGTTCATATGTTGAACGACACGTTGTTTATCAATTAACTTTTCCATGATTAATACTCCTCCCTAAAGCGACGAGAAATGTATTGCGCGAGTAAGTTCATGGCTAATGTAAATACAAACAGCGTCATACCGACTGCATAAATGCTGTAATACACCGTTGTACCGTATCCGGCATCTCCTGTTGTCACTTGAACAATGTATGCTGTTAACGTTTGGATCGATTTTGTCACATCAAACGTAAAGACTGGAGATGAACCACCCGCTACTGCTACAATCATCGTCTCACCAACAGCACGAGAAATCGCAAGCATAAACGATGCCGCAATACCTGACGTCGCTGCAGGAAGGACGACTTTTAAAGCAACTTCTAACTTCGTTGAACCGAGGCCAAGCGCTCCTTCACGAATGGAGTTTGGCACAGAACTCATCGCATCTTCAGATAAAGAAGCAACCATCGGAATAATCATAATCCCCATGACAATTCCAGGGCTTAACGCGTTAAAAATCCCTAAATCTGGGATAATTTTTTGTAAAAGAGGTGTAACGAACGTTAATGCGAAAAATCCGTACACAATCGTCGGAATTCCCGCCAACACTTCTAATATCGGTTTTAATACTTTTCTTGCTTTTTCAGACGCATACTCACTCAAGTAAATCGCTGAAGCTAAGCCGATTGGAATCGCAACGACCATGGCAATCGCCGTCGTTAAAAGCGTTCCCGTCACTAGCGGAGCGACACCGAACGAACCTGTTTTTTCATCCCATGGAAGCCACTCTTTGCTCGTTAAAAATTCAACGATCGATACTCGCTCAAAGAAAATAAATGTTTCAAATAACAACGTAAATAAAATACCGATTGTCGTCAAAATTGAAATGGTCGCTGTCAATAATAACAACTTTGGCATTAACCATTCAACAAATTGTTGTCCGCTTTGCTTTTTCTTATTTTCTTTAATCATGTCACGGACGGAATACGAACGATTCCCATCTGTCATCGCCATAATATGAAAACCCCTTTCCAAATTCATGGCAAGATGAGAAGCGACCGTGGTGTCGCTTCTCATCTTTACGCTTCGTTATTTTAATCCTTCAAGCTTTTTCAATTGCTCGTCATATTTTTCTTGCGGAAGTGCGACATAACCTACTTCTTCTGCAAACTCCGCACCGTTCTCTAATAAAAACTTCGCGAAATCATACACTTGTGCTTTTTCTTTTAACGCTTTTACGTTCACATACGTAAATAATGGACGAGAAAGTGGTGCATATTCACCGCTTTGGATCGTTTCGTGCGTTGGCTCAACTGGACCGTTTCCGTTATCAATTGGCACAGCTTTCAATTTATCTTTATTTTCAATATAGTATGCAAATCCGAAGTAACCGAGAGCATTTTTATCTCCTGCAATTCCTTGAACAAGCACGTTATCGTCTTCAGATAATTGCGCTGTTTTATTTAACGGTTGTCCATCTAAAATCACTTCATCGAAGTAGTCGAACGTACCAGAGTCGTGTCCCGGTGAGAACAATTTAATTTCTTCATTTGGCCATTCTGGACGAATGTCTGACCATTTCACTTTGTCATCACCGTTTACTGCACCTGATGTGAAAATTTTCTTTAACTCATCAACTGTTAAATAATCAACCCAGTCGTTATCTTTATTCACTAAAACAGAAAGACCATCGAACGCAACTTGAAGCTCTTCAAATTGAATGCCATTTTGCTCAGCGGCTTTCTTTTCTTCATCTTTAATTGGACGAGAAGCGTTTGAAAAATCTGTTTCCCCTTTTGTAAACTTCTCAAATCCGCCACCTGTTCCGGACAAACCAACAGATACTTTTACATCTGGTTGTTCACCCGCATACGCTTCAGCAGCAGCTTCAACAATCGGATAAACAGTAGATGATCCATCTACAACAACGTTTCCACTTAATTGTTCTCCGCCATTTTCGCCACCTTGCTCAGCGCCGCCGCCACATGCTGTTGTGAATGCTAATACAGCGCTTGTTACACCTGCGAGTGCAAACCATTTGTTTTTCTTCATCGTTTGATTTCCCCCTACTTTTTCAATTAATTTTGTCCCACGAGTTATAGAATAATGGAAAGGTATTAAATTCGTTTTAAACGAATGTTAAGCTTTTGTAAATTCGCTTTCTTTTATCTTTCCATTGTTTGTTCCTCATTATTCAACGGTTCAGTAGGAGATGGTTCACCAAATTGACGTTGCTTTTTCAACTCAAAATACGCGTCTAAAATTTTTCTTCCGATATAGTTATTGATCGGATAATGGTTTCTCGGATTTTGATATACCCACGGCACGACGACAGCAAACGCCACCTCTGGATTGTTGTACGGAGCAAAGCCAACTAACGTTAAATTGTACGTTTGTGCCATTCGTCTTGATTTGATCGGTCCATCGTAAAACGCCTGTGCCGTCCCTGTTTTTCCCGCTGGGTCATATGGAGCGTTGGCAAAAAACGCCCGTGCTGTTCCGTTTGAACCGTGCATGACGCGATAAAAACCTTCACGCACCCGCTCAATATACTCTGTTTTCATATCAATTCGGTTTAACACTTTCGGTTCAAACGAGTAGATGATGTTCCCCATTTGATCTTTTTCGCTAATCGGTTCACGAATTTCTTTGACAACGTGCGGTTGAATGCGATATCCACCGTTCGCAATCGTCGAAACGTATTGCGCCATTTGAATTGGCGTGTATACGTCAAACTGTCCAATGGCTAAATCGAGCAAATGCCCCGGAAGCGTACTTTGTCCAGGCCATCCGATAATTTCCCCAGGCAAATCGATGCCTGTTTTCACCCCTAAGCCAAACTGATTAAAATAGCGCCGCATAATGGAAAACGCCTCTTTTTTAATCGGGAGCGGTTGATGCGGACGATACGTAGAACCTGCAATCGCAATGGCCGTTTTAAACATATAAACGTTTGACGACATTTCAAGCGCTTTTAAATCATTCATCGGTCCTGGACGAATACCGCTATGCGATTTTTTCGTCGGCGTCCCTTTAATATATAACGGTTCGTCAATCAGCACCGTGCCCGGTTGAATGACACCCGTTTGAAACCCTGTTAATACGGTCGCTCCCTTTACCGCTGATCCCATGGCATAAGCAGATGTAATCGTTCCAAGGGCATAATCTTTTAACACGACTTTTCCGTTTTCATCACGCGTATACCGCTTCCCAGCTAACGATAAAATTTCTCCTGTATTCGGATCCATCATCACAACGAAAGCGCGATCAAGCAGTTCTGTTCCGCCGCGTCGCTTCATTGTCATGAGTTCTTCTTCAATAATTTGTTCCACACGTTTTTGTAACTCCATATCAATCGTTAAAACGATATCTTTTCCACGTTGTCCTTGCGACACTTCAATCGTTTCGATAATATTTCCCGCTTTATCAGTCACGTTTTTTATTTTTGCTTTTTGCCCGCGCAATACATCTTCATATTGTGCTTCAATGTAACTTTTTCCTACACGATCATTTCGACTATAATCGCGCGCTAAATAATAGTCAAGCTTTTCGCGCGGCACCCCTTCTTCTGACGATGTTATATTTCCGAGCACTGTACGAAACGTATCCCCATATGTGTATTGGCGGTTCCAATCTGTCGTCACATCTACGCCTGGTAGCTCTTCTAAATGCTCGCTAACGACTGCATATTCTTCATCTGTGACTCCTTCGTTTTTGATCATTTGCGGAGTTAAAGCGTATCCGCTATTCATTTCCCGAAAAATAGCAACAACCTCAAGCTCACGTTCTTTAATCTTTTGTACATCTTCTTCTGTAATGCGCTCAAGTTGCAATTGATAAATGTCTTTATCTTTTAATTTTTTTTCTCGAAACAACTTCCATTCTTTTTCTGTAATTTTTTCTTTTGCCTTCTCCTCGTTTGTTAAAATCCAATAATCTTTTATATCTCGCTCTGTGACACGTTCAGTCGGCTTTTCAATATATGCAGCTAACTTTTTAGCTACTTCAATCATTTCCGACGGCTTCGTTGTTTGTGTGCGTGTATACGTAATCGCATGAAGCGGCTCGTTATCGACGACGACTTGATAGTTGCGGTCATAAATTTTTCCGCGCGGTGCTGGTGTATTGACTGTAACGTTTTCTGTACGCTCAACTTCTTTCCGATATTGTTCACCGTAAACAATTTGAATGACACCTAACCGTAAAATAAGCGCGGAAAAGAGTAAAAATACAATAAAAAATAGCACGTTTAACCGAAATGGCAACTGCATTCGTTTTTTCTTTTTCTTCGCTTTTTGAGCATGTTGTATTTGTTTCAAAACGCGCGAGCACCTCCTTTACTTGCTCCTTCCTCATTGTAAAAGAAACGCTCGCAAATTTCTACATAGAAAGTCGAATGCGACGCACAAAAAAATAAATAATGAAATGACCAGATCCAACAATTAACATTAATGATGGAATCGCCTCTTTTGCGTCAAATAACGTAATAGCTAATAAAAACAATAAAACAGACGTTGCGCGACCACCGTTTAAAAACAATTCCCGCATGACAATATATTCAATTCGCCATTCTTTCGCATGATTGCTTTGACCAATGACGTCAAATGTAAGCGATAAATATGGAACGAGTAAAATAGGATATCCGATGGCGATTAACGCACCATAGATAATTAACTTTACATACGATAAATCAAAAACAATGAAAAAGACGGAAGCATACAACAGTACACCACCGAACAAAATGGCACGCAACCGCCATTGTTGCTTCATCCACTTAGACGCAAACGAGTACGTCATAAACGAAACGACTGCATTAACAAATCCAAATACACCGAGCGATTTTTCAGTTCCTGTCGCCATAAATAAAAAAATGGAAACAATAAACACAAACGTTCCTTCACGAAATCCTTGAAAAAAATGGGCGTTTGTAATCATTCGCCAATTTTTATTTTTCTTTCGCTCATCATATACAGAACGAAGCGCAAATTGTCCTGCTGAACGACGGCGATGCAAAAAAAAGCTACATATGACAGCAGCAATAAATAAGCATAAAGAAGCTAAAAAAATCGCCATATACCCGGTAAACTTCTCGCTTGAAGCAATGACCCATCCTGCAAGCGGTGGGCCAATCATTCCCGCGACAGACGTCATCGCACCAAGCAATCCGTTAAATAAATCACGCGTATCTGGTTCAGTAATTTCAAACGTTAATACGTTAAATGCGAGCCAATAAAATCCGTAACCGATGCCGAGCAAGCCGCCGAGTAAAAATAAATGGTTCATCGCTCGATCTCCGCTAAATAGTACGCCTAAAAAAAAGAACGCTAAAAACGTCACACCCATTCGTAAAACGATGACACGATCAATTTTTTTAGCCATTTGCCCAGCGACGACAAACGCCAATGGCTGCCATGTCACAATAGCTAAATTGTACACACCTAGTGCTTGAAAACTGTTTACTTTTTTCCAAACGTATACGTTTACAAACGTATTTGACAAGGCGATGCTAAGGGAATATAACCCGCCAATTGCTAACAAAAGAAACAATTGTCGATGTGTGCGAATATGCTCCACCATTCGTTTCCATCTATTCATAGGCAAACTTCCTTTCTTGACAAGTAGTTTGCCTACTCTTTTACAACGATATACAAAAAGAGCTCGACAAATTGTCGAGCCCTTCTTCATTATTTCGCTGCTGCGTAACGCTTTGCAACTTCGTCCCAGTTAACAACATTCCAAAATGCTGAAATATAATCTGGACGGCGGTTTTGATATTTTAAGTAATACGCATGCTCCCATACGTCTAATCCTAAAATTGGTGTTTTTCCTTCCATTAACGGTGTATCTTGGTTTGGCGTGCTTGTTACTTCAAGTTGACCGTTATGAACAACAAGCCAAGCCCATCCAGAACCGAAACGTGTTGCAGCAGCTTTCGAAAATTCTTCTTTAAATTTTTCGAAGCTTCCAAACGTACGATTGATTGCTTCAGCGAGTTCACCTGTAGGTTCACCGCCGCCATTTGGTGAAAGAATAGTCCAAAAGAGCGAATGGTTCGCATGTCCGCCTCCGTTGTTACGAACAGCTGTGCGAATATTTTCAGGTACTGCATCTAAATTCGCCATTAACTCTTCAATTGTTTTGTTTTGCAATTCTGGATGACCTTCAAGCGCTGCGTTTAAATTTGTTACATACGCGTTATGATGTTTTGTGTGATGAATGTTCATCGTTTCTTTGTCAATATGTGGTTCTAACGCGTCGTAAGCATAAGGCAATTGTGGTAATTCAAATGCCATGTTTCATTCCTCCTCATTCGTTATGTAATTGTTCACAAATGAAACCGATAAACTAGATTAAGAAACAGAAAAGTTTCATAAGTGAACCTACCTTAAGAGTACCAAAATACATCGAATGTTTCAAATTATTTGCAAAAAAAAACTCGCTCATTTACTTAGCGAGGTGAAATGGACCCTGCAGGACTCGAACCTGCGACCAGACGGTTATGAGCCGTCCGCTCTAACCAGCTGAGCTAAGGGTCCGCCATATCCGATGGTAATTTTAGCAAAAAAGATGGAGAGCGTCAATACGTGCAACATACGAAACAAAAAGGTTGTGTAGCAAATAGAAAAAGAAGTAGAATGAGAAATGATGATGTTTAAAGGATGTGAATGATGATGTGGAAACGGTTGTTACAAAGTCTTTATTCCCCTGTACATATTGCACGCTTTCGTTTTCATCCAATTGGAAAAGCGATTAGTTACGTGTTTTTTTTATCGCTGATTGCGACATTGCCAATTGCCATTTACTTTACAATGAGCATAAACAAAATGATTAGCTCAACACATCAATTATTAAAAGAAGAACTTCCTCCATTTGAAGTCGTCGATGGAATATTGACATCAAACGAACAAGAACCGATTGAGCTTACGCATCCGAACGTGACTATTTTATTCGATAGTACAGGCACACTGACAACAGATGATGCAGAACGTTACACAAACGCGGTGGCATTTTTAAAGGAAGAGTTTGTACTTGTTGCTAATGGGCACGTTCAGTCATATCCGTATGCTTTGATGCAAGCAGAACGTTTTACAAACGAAGATGTATATGAATTTGCCCGTACGCTTCAATCGTTGCTTCCTATTGTGATTTCGCTATCGTTTCTCGTATTATACTTTTTCACATGCACAAGCAAATTTCTTTACGTTACCGTTCTTGCATTCATCGGTCTCATTTTTCGCGGCACATTAAATAAGCGTGGGACGTACCGTCATATGTGGAGTATCTCCGCTTATTCGATTACATTATCAACTATCTTTTTTACAATCATGGAATCGTTACAAATTGTTGTTCCTTATGCAGTTGCTTTAGACTGGTTCGTTTCTGTCACGATTTTGTTCGTTTCCATTAAAGAACTCCCTTCTATGAAAGAAGCAGGCTGATAGCCTGCTTCTTATAGTTTAAATGATGCAGTGATTGTAGATAACGATTGCGATAATTCATTTAATCGTTCACCAACACGATACATATTATTCATCTGCTTCGTTTGATCATACGAAACAGACATCATTTCTTCTGCGCTTGCTAGCGTTTGTTGAGCAACTGAAGCAAATGCCACCGTTACCGTCTCGATCATCGGTAATAATTGTTCAAACTGCTCCAATTCACCTTCCATTTGTGCTACGTTTCGATTCACGCGCTGAATTTCTGTTAATAAATGATCAAACGAGCGCTTCGCTTCATTTGCAGAGGTGAGTTGGTGTTGTAAATGCGTGACCATCCCTTCAAACTGATTTGTCGCATGAATGGACACTTCCTCCATCGCGAAAATAGATGATGTAATTTCTTCCGTTGCTTTTGAAGCATGTTCCGCCAACTTTCTTACTTCTGTAGCGACAACCGCAAACCCTTTTCCTGCTTCTCCCGCACGCGCCGCTTCAATTGTTGCATTAAGCGCCAATAACTTCGTTTGCTCGGCAATTTGTCGAATGACATCTACCACTTTTGTAATCGACATAGAATGGTGTTTCACACTTTGAATCGTGTCATTTACTTTTTTAAATTGCTCGGCAAACGAATGAATATCCGCGATTAAATGCGACAGCCTCTCTTCTCCACCTTTCGAAGACTGATTCATATCGCTAGTGCTTGCTGAAATGTTTTGCACGCTCACTAATACATGCTGCATTCGCTTTTTCATCTCATCTACACGATGAATGCTTTCGTCTGAAGCATTGGCCGTTTCTTCCGCCCCTTGTTTTACCGTAGAAATGGCTGCCATGAGCTGATCGTTCGACTCAAGGACATGTTCCGACACATGCTCTAAGTCGCCTCCTGTAATGGCTAGCTGTCTTGTTGTTTCGTCCATTTCACGAATGACATTTTTCATGCTCGTCAACATGCGTTGAAAACTGCGCGCAAGCGAATCGATTTCGGGCGTTGTTGAATAAATATGTTCGTCAACCGTTAAATCTCCACGCGACAATCGGCTCATGGCATGGCGAAGTTGGGCAATCGGCTTCGTTAATCCGGTCACTAACCATTTAATCATGATCGTTGAGATAATGACACTAATCATAATCGTTACAATGGTTAGCTTGGCAAGCTGTTGAATCGGCTTCATAAATTGTTCATCTGGTACAGCGACAACATATGTTCCTTTTAGCTCTTGGATCGTTTTATACGCAAACGTATATGTACGTCCGTTCCATTCCAAATGTGACACACCGTTTTTTTGTTTTTTAATTGTTTCTTGGACCAATTTCGGTACATTGAGCTGTTCATTTCTTTCAAATGTTTTTACTTGTCCATCCTCAATTAAAAATATGTCTACGCTTAACCCATCTTGCATCAGTTCCGCTTTTTGTTGTTTTACTGCCGAACGCAAACTTTTTTCAAACATTTGTTCATTTCCAGCATGAATATACATAAGATTGCGAGCTACTTCAAACATCATCGTTGCCTCGCGCTCGAGGCGATTTTCGATCGCTTTTACGGTCGTTTGTTTCGCTTGATGATAACCAATCATCCCGACAGCACTTAACGAAAAAATTAACACGCTCAAAAATAAAATAAATAAGCGATTTTGTAAGCTAATTTTTAATAGCCATTGTTTTATTTTTGGTGATGATTGAAAGACAGGTACTCGGAAAAGCTTCTTTATATTTTCTAATCGCTGTTTTATTTGTGCACGCACGGCACGTCCCCCCTTCGACAAATACAGACAAAGAATACCAAAAACATGTCAACGTCATGTGAAGAATGTGTAAAGCAATGTAAAAGAAATGTAATTTTTACGCATATCTCGTTTGGACATGCCATATGGATAAAACAGAAGAAATAAACGGGGGAATGTCATGAAAAAAGTTTTCATTTTTCTCGTATGCATTGCGATATGTGCCATTGCTTATCAAGATATAACGAACGGAACGATTCGTACAATTCGTGCAGAAAAAACGATTGAACAAAAGAAAGAGCTTCCGTATCGCGAAGTGACCATTCAACGAGGGGATACACTTCTCTCGATTGTCGAGCGTGAAATGAATGGAAAATTACCGGTGTCCATCGATCGGCTCATTACTGATTTTCAAACGTTAAACCCACATGTTAACGCCCATTCGCTTCAAATCGGAAAAACGTACCGCATCCCGTACTATAAGCAGAAATAGCAAAAACGTTGTCAACGAATAAGAAACATTGCTACAATAAAAAATGATTGAATTAATACGTTAAAGGAGCGATTGACGCGTGAGTGAAATCATTCATCGTTCAAAAACCCGCCCGGTTCGCGTCGGGAACATTACAATTGGCGGGAATAACGAAGTCGTCATTCAAAGTATGACGACAACAAAAACGCATGATGTAGATGCAACCGTTGCTCAAATACATCGACTCGAAGAAGCTGGATGCCAAATCGTTCGCGTCGCTTGCCCAGATGAAAGAGCAGCAGATGCGATTGCTGAAATAAAAAAACGCATCAATATTCCGCTCGTTGTCGATATTCATTTCGACTATCGCCTTGCTTTAAAAGCGATTGAAAACGGAGCGGATAAAATTCGCATTAACCCTGGAAACATCGGAAAGCGGGAAAAAGTAGAAGCGGTTGTGAAAGCAGCAAAAGAACGTGGCGTCCCTATTCGCATTGGGGTAAACGCTGGGTCACTTGAAAAACGCATTTTAGAAAAATACGGCTATCCAACTGCGGATGGCATGGTCGAAAGCGCTTTGCATCATATTCGCATTTTAGAAGACCTTGATTTCCAAGACATTATCGTTTCATTAAAAGCTTCGGATGTTCGTTTAGCGATTGAAGCATATGAAAAAGCCGCGCGCACATTCGACTATCCGCTACATCTCGGCATTACAGAATCAGGTACGTTATTTGCCGGAACGGTAAAAAGTGCTGCAGGACTTGGTGCGATTTTAAGCAAAGGAATCGGCAATACAGTACGTGTATCCCTTAGCGCTGATCCTGTCGAAGAAGTAAAAGTGGCACGTGAATTGTTGAAAACTTTCGGCCTTGCAGCAAACGCTGCGACATTAATTTCTTGTCCGACATGCGGAAGAATTGAAATTGACTTAATTCGCATCGCAAATGAAATTGAAGAATATATCGCCCAAATTAAAGCGCCGATTAAAGTAGCAGTCCTCGGTTGCGCCGTCAACGGACCAGGAGAGGCACGCGAAGCTGACATCGGCATTGCTGGGGCACGCGGCGAAGGATTATTGTTCCGCCACGGAAAAATTGTTCGTAAAGTGCCAGAAGAAACAATGGTTGAAGAGTTGAAAAAAGAAATTGACAAATTAGCAGAAGAATATGCATTGAAAGGAAAAAAATAAGAGGGGAATATTCCCCTCTTATTTACCAAAATCGGACGAAAAAGCTTAAAATAATGGAAACAGCCCCAACTCCAATTGCCCAAGCCCCTAACGTTTCCGCTCCTCGACGTCGGGCAATAAATCCAAAAACAATGCCGGCTGCCCCCATAATGACTGGCATTAAGAAAAGAGAAACAACCGATAAAGCAAGTGCAAGCCAACCAACGCCACGACCGTTTTCTTCACGATCGACTTTTCTTTCAGAAAATCGGATCGGCTCAGCAATTTCACCTGCTGTTTCTTCCATAAAATCTCGCTCAACATTCGGAACAGTATCTATTCGTTCGTTATCATACGCTCGACGCTGACGTTCATTGTCCATGACAATTCCCTCGCTTTCGTAAAATGAGGAGCACTATTATTATGCAATAAGCGATACGTCATTATAGATGTTACTTTATGTCAATGGTATAATGGGCGAGAAAAGCACATCATAGAAAGGATGAACAAACATGATCAAACGGCGATTTGGGATCGATATTGACGGGACAGTAACATGTCCAAGTACGTTTATTCCATATTTAAACAAATCGTTCCAAAAAAATTTAACGCTTGATGATATTACGGATTACGATTTAGTTCCTTTTTTAGATACAACGGAAGAAAAATTAAATGAATGGATGGAACAATACGAACCGATCATCTACAGCGAAGCACCTCTTGCGA
This sequence comes from Anoxybacillus sp. ST70, assembly GCF_019553625.1. Taxonomy (NCBI): domain Bacteria; kingdom Bacillati; phylum Bacillota; class Bacilli; order Caryophanales; family Anoxybacillaceae; genus Anoxybacillus; species Anoxybacillus sp. ST70. The sequence goes on along the minus strand of NZ_JAHZOF010000002.1, from coordinate 394,127 downwards.
ACGGAGCATTAGAGGTCATTAATAGTTGGAAAGATGAATATGAGTTGTATTACATTAGTGCACGAGGTCGCCACTTATATGAAATCACAGAAAAATGGTTTCAACAACAAGGCGTTCATTACCATCATATCGAACTGATCGGTTCACACGATAAAATTGAAGCCGTAAAGAAATATAAAATCGACATGTTTTTTGAAGATAAATACGATAACGCTTGCGATATCGCTGAACAATGTCTCATTCCTGTCATTTTATTTGATACTCCTTATAATCGCGGTCCGCTCCCAAAAGGCGTCATTCGCGTGTACAATTGGTATGAAGCAAAACAACGAGTAGAACAATTACTCACAACAACAAGCTGACATTACACGTCAGCTTGTTGCTGGCACATCGGGCATGTTCCGTACACTTCAAACTTATGCCCTGAAATCGTATATCCGTGCAAATCTTCCACTAATTCATTCATCGGACACGTTACAAGTTCTTTCGTTTTTCCGCACGACATGCAAATAAAATGGTGATGGTGGTGATGCACATTACATGTAAACCGAAAGCGCTTCTCTCCAGACAGCTCAGTCATTTCTAAAATGCCGAGCTCAACAAATAACGCTAAGTTGCGATAAACTGTATCGAAACTCAACCCCGGATACCGATCTTTCATGACATCAAGCACATCTTTTGCCGTTAAATATTTATCTGTTTTTGCAAACAGCTCAAGCATTTCTTCGCGCTTTCCTGTATACTTAAACCCCTTTTCTTTCATTAACCGTAGCGCTTCAGAAACGTTCACGCTTCGTCATCCTCTCTTCCATTTTTTCCACATGATCGCACCAATTAATATACAAACAGCTAACAACACAATCGTCCCGCCGGGAGCTAAATTTAAATAATAAGAAAGAAACAAACCAACAATGACAGCAAGCTCACCAAATAGAACGGACAACCATAACGCTTGTTTAAATCCTTTTGCGATTCGAATGCTCGCAGCAACAGGAAGCGTCATGAGTGATGAAACGAGCAAAATGCCGACAATTCGCATCGATGCTGCAATGACGAGAGCAACGAGCACGATGAAAACAAAATGAAGCGCCCTTACCTTTACTCCCGATGCTTGTGCATATTCTTCGTCAAATGATAAAATAAACCACTCTTTATAGAGCAGAAAAATAACAGCAAACACGATGAAAAAAATGATGCCAATGGTCCATACATCCGTCCGGCTCACCGCGCTAACGCTTCCGAACAAATATGAAAACAAATCGGTATTGAAGCCATCCGCAAGCGAAATAAAAATGACGCTTAAGCCGATGCCTCCTGATAAAATGATTGGAATCGCTAATTCTTGATAGTGCTTATATACGGTACGCAATTTTTCAATAAATAACGAACCAACAACGGAAAACGCCATGCCCACATAAATCGGATTGAATGTCGCTCCCATGAAAAACGTTTTTTGTACAAGTAAGCTGGCTGCAATTCCTGCGAGCGTGACATGACTTAACGCATCCGCAATAAGCGATAATCTCCGAACGACAATAAACACACCTAAAAGAGGGGCGATGAGTCCGATCAATATGCCGACAATAAACGCATTTTGTAAAAATTCATATTGAAATAACGCCTCTACCATAATCTCCCCCCTTTCTACGCATGGTCATGGGCAAGTAGGTGAAGATGATGCCCGTAAAATGATGCTAAATCTTCTGTTTTTAGCTGCGCAAACTGTTGCACGCTCCCATGGAAATGCAAATGTTTGTTTAAACAAGCGACATGTGTGACTTTTTCCGTAATCGTTCCGATATCGTGCGTCACGAGAAGCAATGTCATATGATGTTGTTTATTCAATCGTTCAAGCATATCGTAAAAGCTTTGTACATGATGCACATCGACCCCGACAGTCGGCTCATCTAAAATTAAAAATTCAGGCTGCGACACGATCGCACGTGCGATAAATACGCGTTGTTGTTGACCTCCTGAAAGTTGGCCAATGTTTCGATGAATAAAAGGGCTCATGCCGACCGCATCAATCGCTTCATATACTGCTTTTTCGTCGCTTTTTTTTAATCGACGAAATAACCCGAGCTTTCCAGCTAAACCGCTCGCTACAACTTCATATACTGTCGCAGGAAATCCGGTATTAAAACTGTTTGCTTTTTGAGAGACGAAACCAATTTTATGCCAATCTTTAAACTGCTCAATCGGCGTGCCGAATAAAAAAATGCGCCCCGTTTGCGGCTTTAGCAATCGCAAAATGCATTTTAACAGCGTTGATTTTCCTGATCCGTTCGGACCAACTAAACCAACGAAAGCACCTTTCGGAATGTGAAAATCAATATGTTGTAGTACATCTTCATCATCATATCGAAACGATACGTCTTCTATCCGTAAAATATCGTCCATCGTTTGACCACCTTAATTCAAAATGATTCCGATTCATAGTATAACGCATTTATTTTCATTAATGAATAGCAGACTTAAATTTTGCTCCACGCACTTCTTGTGTATTCATAATCGTAATAAACGCATTCGGATCAATTTCATATACAATTGATTTTAGCTTCGTCACTTCCAGACGAGTAACAACAGCATAAATCACTTCTTTTTGTTCGTCTGTATATCCGCCTTTTCCCATCAACTTCGTCGTTCCACGGCCAAGTCGATTTAAAATGGCATCTGATACTTCTTCGTAACGATCGGATACGATGAGCACTGCTTTTGTTTCATCTAATCCTTGAATGACAGTATCAATCGTTTTAAAAGCAATATAATAAGTTAAAACGGAGTACATCGCTTGCTTTGGTCCGAATACAAATGCCGCCCAAGTAAAAATAAAAACGTTTGTAAACATGACAAATTCCCCAACAGAAAATGGCAACTTTTTCGTCATTAAAATACCTAAAATTTCTGTGCCATCTAATGAACCACCATGGCGAATCACAAGCCCTACACCAGCGCCGAGAATGGCTCCACCAAACACAGTTGCTAAAATGGAATCTGTTGTAAATGGAGATACATGATGAAACAACCGCTCCATGACAGCTAATACAATGATCGAATAGAGAGAGGAGAGCATAAACGTTTTTCCGATTTGTTTATAACCGAAATACATAAATGGCGCATTGAGTAAAATAACAAGCGTGGCAAAGTTCAACCATGCATAGTTTGGAAGAATGCGATCAAGAATAAGGGATATACCGATGACCCCACCATCAATAATTTCATTAGGCACTAAAAACAATTCGATCGATAAAGCAGCAAGCGTGGCACCGATCGTCATCATGACGACACGATACATTAAATGGCTAATCGTTTCTTTTTTATGTTGTCTTTTCAAACAAATCTCCCCCTTCATCTATTTCATTATACCATTGCACCCTTCCTTCTTTCCTCTCATATGGTAAATAAGGAGGGATGCTACGTGAATGTGTATCATAAAATCGTCCAGCATAAAATGAAATCGATTACCGCAAATGAATTAATGATGTATGCCAAGGAATACAACGTTCCACTTTCCCAAAAAGACGCCGAAACAATTGTTCAAATGATGCGCGAAAAAACGATCGATATGTTTAATGAACAAGCGAGGAAAAATTGGATTCGTGAACTCGCTCATCGCACATCACCGCAACTTGCAAAACAAGCTAATGAGTTTATTCGCCAATTTATACAGTAAGAAGGCTGCCTACGGACAGCCTTCTACTCGACAATTTTTTCTCGAACATTTGGGTCAAACTGTTGCGCACGCAACATCGCGATTTCAAATTGATATGGCGGTTTCGCATTTTTTTTCTCTCCAACATATGGCGTTTCTAAAATTTTTGGCACGTGCATAAGTTGCGGGTGATGCACAATATAATTTAGCGCATCAAAACCGATATAACCAAAGCCGATATTTTCATGACGGTCTTTCCGACTTCCACACGGATTTTTACTATCATTAATATGCAATACTTTTAGACGATCAAGCCCGATAATGCGATCAAATTGTTCTAATACACCATCAAAATCGTTAACAATATCATATCCAGCATCATGTGTATGACATGTATCAAAACAAACAGAAAGCTTATCGTTATGCGTCACACCGTCAATGATTTTCGCTAATTCTTCAAAGCGACTGCCACATTCAGACCCTTTTCCCGCCATCGTTTCTAAAGCAATTTGCACTTGCTGGTCATTTGTTATGACTTCATTCAACCCTTCAATAATTTTTGCAATCCCTGCTTCCACACCCGCACCGACGTGCGCACCAGGATGAAGGACGAGCTGCTTTGCACCAATCGCTTCTGTTCGTTCAATTTCGGAACGTAAAAAAGAAACGCCAAGAGAAAACGTATCTACGTTCATTGTATTGCCGATATTAATAATGTACGGGGCGTGTACAACAATTTCTTCAATCCCATGTGCTTTCATATGGGCAAGTCCTTTATCAATGTTTAGCTCCTCAATCGGTTTACGCCTTGTGTTTTGTGGTGCCCCCGTATAAATCATAAACGTATTTGCTCCATACGATACCGCTTCTTTACTTGCAGCTAATAACATTTCTTTTCCGCTCATCGAGACGTGCGAACCAATTTTTAACACATCTTTCTCTCCCTTATTTCTTTTTCGCTCTTTGTTTTTTCAACTGCTCTCGTAATTTTTTCTTATATCCCGGTTTGACTTTCTTTTGTTTTTTCGCTATTTTTTCAACGAGTTGCTCAACTTCATCTTTTTTCTCTTTTTTCCGTCCATTCCACGCATCGAGCTCAATCCATTCACCATGACGAAAATCACGATGAAGGAAATGAATTCCTTTTTTCTCTAACTTCACTAACGCATGTTGATCAGATGGTTCGTAAATCGTTGTGGCCGTACCAGCATAACCTGCACGCCCTGTTCGACCTGTACGATGTACGTAAAAATCTAAATCCGTTGGCAGTTCATAATTGATGACGTGGCTGACGCCTTCAATATCGATTCCGCGCGCAGCTAAATCTGTCGCGACAATGTATTGGAATTGTAAATCACGAATTGCTTTCATCATCTTTTTTCGCTCGCGCGGAGTTAAATCCCCGTGTAACACGCCTACTTTTAATCCTTTTTCAATTAAACCGTTTGCCACTTCATCAGCTGTTTTACGCGTGTTTACAAAAACAATGGCTAAATATGGGTTGTAACCAACTAATATATCGTGTAAAAGCTGCAAACGATCGCGATGGCGAAGCGGGATTAAAATATGCTCAATGGTTGATGCGGCTACTTGCTTCGGAGCAATATGGATATGTGTCGGGTGCTCCATATATTTTTTCAAAAACGGCTTTAACTTTTCTGGAATCGTTGCTGAAAAGACGAGCATTTGCAAGTCTTCTGGCATGCATCCTGCCACTTGGTCGACATCTGTAAGAAATCCCATATCAAGCATAACATCTGCCTCATCAATGACAAGCATCCGAGCCGTATGAACAAATAGCGCTTGTTCACGAACGAGATCATACACGCGCCCCGGTGTGCCAATGACGATATGAGGTTGTGTTTTCAACTTTTCAATCGATCGTAATTTATCTGTTCCGCCGACAAAACAGCGCGCTGTAATGCGATGATCGTTTGGACAAAATTTCGTTATTTTTAATACTTCATGATAAATTTGCGTAGCTAACTCACGCGTCGGTGCTGTAATAACCGCTTGTACTTCGTCAACATGTGGATCAATGCGTTCGATGATCGGCAATAAATACGCATGCGTCTTTCCTGTTCCCGTTTGCGATTGCCCGATGACGCTCTCTCCACGCAAGACAGCCGGAATGACACGCTCTTGAATAGGTGTTGGTTTATGAAACTTTAAATGATGAAGCGCCTCTATAATAAACGGATGAAACGAAAAACGTTCAAACATAGTTTCTCATCCCCTTTCTTCTTCAGTAAAAAAATAGACCAGTTACATATTATATACGAACATAAACCGTTCATTCAACTATATGAGCTTTTCTGCATATCGTAGTATAGATGAAAAAAGCATAAACCTTCACTTCATACAGAAAGGAGGAACTTCATTGCGGCGTCCATTTATGTTTCCACCTTCACGTTCGCCTATGCCGCCTATGTGGTCGCAACCGATGATGCGTCAAGCACAAGGGGGCATGTTTTCACGATTGTTTGGCAACCAATTTCCTGCCCAAACGCTTGGCGCTGGCGGGGCATTGCCAAGTATCGATTCGATGTTAACAAATGTACAAAAAATGTTAAACATGGTCCAAACGATTACACCAATGGTGCAACAATACGGTCCACTCATTAAAAGCGTCCCATCGATGATGCGTCTTTTTCGCGAATTTAAACAATCAGACACAACAAACGAAGCAACGAAAACAGCAAGTGAAACGAACGAAACAGCACGCGCAACAAGCGCAGCAACGACAGAGCAAAAAACCCTAAAAAAACAACGACCAATTCCAACAAAAAGCGAACGAAAACAAGAAAAAGCGAATGAAAAAGGGAAATCTGTGCCAAAACTATATATTTAACTTTTGTATGTTCGCCCCTTCTTTTATATAATGAATACGACAAACACGCCAAGAAGGAGCGATCCATATGGAAGTCATTAAAATTACGCCACGCGGATATTGTTACGGAGTCGTTGATGCGATGGTCATCGCTCGCAACGCCGCGCTCGATCCGACGCTGCCACGACCGATCTACATTTTAGGCATGATCGTTCATAATAAACATGTCACCGATGCATTTGCGGAAGAAGGAATTATTACACTTGACGGTCCGAATCGACTTGAAATTTTAGAAAACATTGACCGCGGCACAGTCATTTTTACCGCTCACGGCGTTTCACCTGAAGTAAAACAGCGCGCAAGAGAAAAAGGGCTTGTCACCATTGACGCTACATGCCCAGATGTGACAAAAACACACGAGCTTATTCGTGAAAAAGTAGCGAATGGATACGAAGTCATTTACATCGGAAAAAAAGGGCACCCTGAACCAGAAGGGGCTGTCGGCGTTGCGCCACATGCCGTTCATTTAATTGAAAAACCTGAAGATGTAGAACAACTGAATATTCAAGCAAAACATATTATTGTGACGAACCAAACGACAATGAGCCAATGGGACGTTGCACATATTATGGAAAAAGTAAAAGAAAAATATCCACATGTTGAAATGCATCGTGAAATTTGTTTAGCAACACAAGTGCGGCAAGAAGCGGTCGCTGAACAAGCAAAAGAAGCAGATGTCACGATCGTTGTCGGTGATCCGAGAAGCAATAATTCGAATCGACTTGCCCAAGTATCTGAAGAAATTGCGGGAACGAAAGCATATCGTGTCGCTGATGTGACTGAAATTGACATCGAATGGATTAAAGACGCCAAAAAAGTTGCAGTCACTGCCGGCGCATCTACACCAACACCGATTACAAAAGAAGTCATTGACTTTTTGGAACAGTTCGATCCGAACAATCCTGAAACATGGAAACGAGAACGAAAAGTGCCGCTCACAAAAGTTTTACCAAAAGTGAAAAAAAGAGGCGAATAAGCCTCTTTTTTATATAAACGTAAACGGTTCCGTATGGGCTTGTGATACGTATATATCAACATCAAATTTTTGCTGCACAAACATCGTTCTTAATACGTTCGCTACCCCTTCTTTCATCACTTTTTCGACATGATGTCCCGGATCAACGACATTCAAGCCGAGCATGAGTGCATCATGTGCCACATGATAATATAAGTCGCCAGTGACGTACACATCCGCTCCCCTCATTTTCGCTTGATGAATATATTTGTTTCCATCTCCACCGATAACTGCAACTTTTCGTACACGACTCGTCAATTCGCCAACGACACGAACAGCTGGTACACGCAATGCCTGTTTGACATGTTCAGCAAATTGTTGTAACGTCATTTCCTCGCTTAATGTCCCGATTCGTCCAAGCCCATATGTCTCTCCTTTATTTTCAAGCGGATATATATCATATGCCACTTCTTCGTACGGATGTGCTTGCAACATCGCTTGAACAACTTTTCTTTGCAGACGCGCAGGAACAATCGTTTCTACACGCACTTCTTCCACTGTTTCTAACGTTCCTTGTTGCCCGATAAATGGATTAGCGCCTTCCTCTGGTCGAAACGTCCCGATTCCTTCGCTATTAAATGTACAATGGCTATAATTTCCGATATGTCCAGCCCCTGCATCACCAATCGCTTTTCTCACCGCATCGGCATGTGTGCGCGGCACATATACAACAAGCTTTTTCAACGGCTCTTCATACGTCGGAACAAGGACGTCAACGTTTTGTAATTGAAGCGCTTCAGCGAGCCAATCATTTACCCCGCCTTTTGCAATATCTAAATTTGTATGTGCTGCATAAATCGCAATATCATGTTTTATACATTTTTCAATCATACGACCGTACGGCTGATCGGTCACAATATGTTTAAGTGGACGGAAAATTGGCGGATGGTGCGCAATGATTAAATCAATGTTTTGTTCGATCGCTTCATCGACGACATGTTCTAATACATCTAACGTAATCATGATACGGCGAATCGGTTTATTTAGCGTGCCGATTTGCAATCCGATTTTATCGTCTTCCATCGCCAAGTGTTTTGGGGCAAACTGTTCAAATAGTTGAATGACTTCATATCCGTTTGGTGTCTTCATCGCTTCAAAGCCTCCTCTACCATTTGCAACGTGTCAACAAATTGTTGTCGCTTTTTGACTGCCTCTTCCGTTTTCGCATATTTCAATTGCTCGATGACGTTTTGCCAATGCTTCATTTCCATCGCCCATTTTTTTTCAAATACTTCGTTTCGTTCTTTTAGTAAAAACGGACCGAGCAATAGCTCAACATGAAGTTGCGTATACGGACGATAAGGATCGCCACGCTCTGCAACGAGCACTTCGTACGTTTGCCCATCTTCCTCTAAAATGCGTTCATTAATTAATTCCCACTCATTGTCTAACAACCATTTTCGCACAATATGTGCACCGACATTTGGCTGTAAAATTAAACGTTGAACGGATGCCAATTTTTCCTTTCCTGCTTCTAAAATATTTGAGATGAGCGTTCCTCCCATCCCTGCAATTGTTACACAATCGACTTCATTCGGTGCTACTACTTGTAGCCCATCCCCTTTTCGAACGGAAATGACGTGGGACAGTCCGCACTTTTCGACTTGTTGTTTGGCAGAGTGAAACGGTCCGTCCGCTACTTCACCTGCCACTGCTTTTGTTATGTATCCGTGCAAATACGCATAACACGGCAAATACGCATGATCTGAACCGATGTCTGCTAATACGCTTCCTTTTGGAATAAATGAAACAACTGTTTGCAATCGCTTAGATAGCTGTAATTCGTTCACAATGATCACCACACTTTTTTCTTCAGTTTATCATGTTTTATAAGAAACGAAAAATCCCTTCACCGAAGTAAAGGGATCTTTCTTCTCCGTTTATTTTAATTCAGAAAGCCATTTTGCCATTTCTTCTGCTTGATCCGCAGGAACTAATCCAGCTGGCATGCTTCCGCGACCGTTTACTAACACGTCTTTAATTTGGTCAACAGATAGACGATCACCGACACCTTTTAATGCCGGACCAACGCCACCTTCATAGTTCGCGCCGTGACATGCAACACAGCTTTTTTTGTAAATGTCTTCTGGCCCTGCAGCTGCTGTTTCTTCTGTCTTCGCGCCGCCTTCTTTCTCTTTCGCAACTTCTTTCATATCTCCGAGGCCTTTCACAGACAGAAAGAAAATGAGACCAATTCCCATCACCATAATAAGTGCAAATGGGATTAACGGATTGCGATTCATACTTTACCCTCCCTTATGTAATAAAGCATGTTTTTCAAAATGAAAACGTTACAAACAATTTTATTGTACTTTAAATTCCCATAAAGGAAAAGCCCTGTATGTAAATTTTTTTAAATGAAAAATGAAGAAAAAAGAAGAATGATGCCGACAACGCCCGAAATGACAAAATACATAAGCGAAAAACGCCAACCGATGAGCAGCCAAACAAAACAATTTCCCATCACCGTGAGCGCTAATGCACTTGTGCTCCCAGAAAAATAAACATCGCATGTACGAATAGAAAGTAAAAGAAGCGACAAAGCACCGATCATGAGAGCCATATGAACAACGATTTTATGTTTTACAAAAAAACGAACAGCAATAAAACAAATTATGACAAAAAGTGACAAAATGAGCGTTTGCAAAACGAACGACAATTCAGTAAAATAAATGACAAGAAGGGCAAAAGATAAACATATACCGATCATCACCGCGGTTGCTCGAATCGCCCACGCTGGAACTTGCTTTGTCGGTGTTTCAACATCATCGCGATTTCCTTCCGTGTACAATGCAAGCAAAAAATCACAATATTGTTCCGGCAGCAATCGCGTTTGTTTCCAATATTTAATTTCATTAATGATGATTTCTTTTCGTTTTTGTTCCATTGAATACGCATTCCTTCCTAAATAAAGAAATAGCTTACTTCCATTGTAAGAAGTAAACTATTTCTTGTAAACGGTTATTCTAAAAAGTCTTTTAAACGTTTGCTACGGCTTGGGTGGCGCAGTTTTCGCAACGCTTTTGCTTCAATTTGGCGAATGCGTTCGCGTGTCACACCAAACACTTTGCCCACTTCTTCAAGCGTTCGCGTACGTCCATCATCAAGACCAAAACGAAGGCGAAGCACATTTTCTTCTCGGTCTGTTAGCGTATCTAACACATCTTCGAGTTGTTCTTTTAACAGCTCATACGCTGCGTGTTCAGCTGGAGATGTTGCATCTTGATCTTCAATAAAATCGCCTAAATGAGAGTCGTCTTCTTCGCCAATTGGCGTTTCAAGCGATACAGGCTCTTGGGCAATTTTTAAAATTTCGCGCACTTTTTCCGGCGTTAAGTCCATCTCTTCCGCAATTTCTTCAGGAGATGGTTCGCGACCGAGGTCTTGCAAAAGTTGACGTTGAACGCGAATAAGCTTATTAATCGTTTCGACCATATGAACAGGGATACGGATCGTACGCGCTTGGTCAGCAATCGCACGAGTAATCGCTTGGCGAATCCACCATGTTGCATATGTGCTAAATTTATATCCTTTGCGGTAATCGAATTTTTCGACCGCTTTAATTAAACCCATATTTCCTTCTTGAATTAAGTCAAGGAAAAGCATGCCGCGACCAACGTAACGTTTCGCAATGCTAACAACGAGGCGAAGGTTTGCCTCAGCTAGACGACGTTTTGCTTCTTCGTCTCCTTGTTCAATGCGTTTCGCTAGCTCAATTTCTTCTTCTGCTGACAATAGCGGTACGCGACCAATTTCTTTTAAATACATGCGAACAGGGTCGTTAATCTTTACCCCTGGAGGAACGCTTAAATCGTTTAAATCGAACTCTTCATCTTTTAAATCATCGAAGTCTGGGTCGTCTAAATCAGCATCATCTAAATCGGACTCGGCGACGACTTCGATCCCTTGTTCATTTAAATACTCATAATATTCATCCATTTGATCCGAATCAAGATCAAATGCGGATAATCGCTCAGCGATTTCTTCATAGGTAAGAACGCCACGTTTTTTACCTAGCTCGACTAATTGTTCTTTTGCTTGTTCTAACGTTAAATCGGAATGTGTTGACTTTTCAGCCATTTATTCCCCTCCTTCCAAAATGCAAAGACTTTCGCAAGGCAATCATTTCGCTTGCAATGCGTTTTGCGCACTCATAATCTTTTTGCCGTTCGGCATCGCGCAACTGCGCTTCTTTTTGCTTGAGCAACTGCTCTTTTGGGTAGTTGAGCACGCATTGAATGTAATCTCGTAACTCAGCTGACGAGATGTCTTCGTTGATCGGCATCATGGACAGCTCTGTAACGATGCGTTTTAATTGCGGATCATGAATGCGTTCAAGTAACGAGCTTACATCGGGTTCGTGTCCTTCTTCGTAAAACGCATATAAATAGGCGGCAATAGCGCGATGTTCTTCGACGTTAAATGCGCCTTCGATCGCTTCTTGAACCGTGTATGCGATCGCTTTATCGCGCAACATATGAGCAAGTAACATCCGCTCTGCTTTTTGAAAAGCTGGTAACAATTTCGCTTTCACAGGTGCAACGACCGTTTCACGACGTTCTTGCTTTTGTTCGACTTGTTTTTTTCCATAAACCATCATTTGCTCGCGTAGCGCATCCATGGAAATGGAAAATTCATTAGCTAGTTGTCGTAAATAATAATCCGCTTCAATCGCATTAGATAATCGGCTAATTTCTTTCACCGCTTCTTCAATATAACGAAGACGCTCACTTTCGTTTTGTAAATGGCGGCCGCGCTTTAAATATTCAAGCTTAAACGCTGTCAGCGACAAGCTTGCATCAAGCACGTGATGACGAAAACGATCAGCACCATATTTTTGTACATACTCATCAGGGTCAAGCCCATCTGGCATCATCGCAACTTTTACATAACAGCCAGCTTCAACGAGCGTCTCAGATGCTCTCAAAGCAGCGTCGATTCCTGCTCGATCCCCATCATAACAAACAATGACCGATGAAGCATTGCGACGAAGCATGCGCGCCTGTTCTTCCGATAAAGCTGTTCCCATCGTTGCTACAGCATGGGAAATGCCAGCTTGCACAGCAGCGATCACATCTGCAAATCCTTCAAACAGTACAACTTGCTGTTTTTGACGCATCGGTAAACGCGCTTCATGAAAGTGATATAAAATATGACGTTTATTAAAAATTGGAGTCTCGGGGCTATTCATATACTTCGGCTCTTCGTTTCCGAGCGCTCTCCCCGAAAAAGCAACCGTTTCTCCTTGATGGTTATGGATAGGAAACATAATGCGATGACGGAAACGATCAAAGTATGAGTCCTCTCCCGATTTTTTCACAATGAGTCCGGCCTGTTCCATCAGTGGAAGTGAGAAGCCTTTGTTTGCTAAAAATGTGACGGTCGCATTCCAAGACGGCAAAGCATAGCCAATTTCAAACTGTTCGATGAGCTCGCGCGTAAAGCCTCGTTGAAGCAAATAATTTAATGCTTCTTCCCCTTCATTTGTATGCATCAGCAAATGATGATAAAACTTTTTTAATAGCTCGTGCGCAGCAATCATCGTCGCTGTTTCTTTCCGTTCCGCTGTCGGATGCGCATCAACGACGTGCGATAAATCGACATTTGCTCGCGGTGCTAATCGTTTCACTGCCTCTATGAATGTAATCCCTTCGATGTCCATCAAAAACGAAAACACATTTCCGCCTGCTCCACAGCCAAAACAATGATAAATTTGCTTTTCTGGCGAAACAGAAAAAGAAGGTGTTTTCTCCCCGTGGAAAGGACATAACCCAAAGTAGTTGCGTCCTTGCTTTTTCAGTGAGACATACTGTTGGATGATGTCTACAATATCGACTGAGCGACGAATGTGCTCAACCGTTTCCTCAGGAATGCGTTGTCCCATATTTCAACAGCTCCAAACATATTTCGACAAAACTTGTTTCTGAAATAGAAATGTTTTGTATGTTTTTATTCTCCATCGCGCGAAACAATCCTTCTTTTTAAGAAAAAAATATTGTCGAAAATCCCGATGCATTGTCACTTGACAATTAGCTATAAATAGTTTATTCGTCCTATGTTCAGTCTAAACCTGTTTTATCACAATTTTTTATTATAATATAAAAAACATCAATTGGCTATAAAGTTTTTTATAAAAAAGGAAAAGCACATATCACACGTTGTGACTGTGCTTTGACTGCTTATTTTTCCCTTTTACGCATAATATTCATAATGACGTTCGCTGTTTCTTCGACTGCTTTATTTGTCACATCAATGACTTCGCAGCCAATTTTTTTCACAATCCCATCAAAATATTGTAGTTCTTCTTTAATTCGATCAATGTTTGCATAAATGGCACGGTCATCTAATCCGAGCGATTTTAACCGCTCACGACGAATTTCATTTAGCTTTTCTGGACTAATTTTTAAACCAAAACATTTTTCCGGCGGCACTTGAAATAATTCTTCAGGTGGATCTACTTCTGGAACGATCGGGACGTTCGCCACTTTAAATCGTTTATGGGCTAAATATTGTGATAACGGTGTTTTGGACGTGCGCGATACACCAATTAAAACGATATCCGCTCTCAAAATACCGCGTGGATCGCGTCCATCATCGTACTTCACCGCAAATTCAATGGCTTCGATTTTTCGGAAATAGTCTTCATCTAACACACGAACAGGGCCCGGTTCGCAACGTGGCGACATTTGTAATAACTTTCCCATTTGTTCAATAAGCGGTCCGATAATGTCGTATACAGGCACTCCTTCACGTGCCGCTTCAGCTAATAAAAATTGACGCATTTCCGGTACAACTAACGTAAATACAATAATGCCTCGATTCATTTTTGCTAAAGCGACGACTTCTGATAACGTCTCCACATCTTCGACATAAGGAACACGTCGAAATTGAACGAGCGCCCCCTGAAACTGGCTCGCTGCTGCTTTTACAACGAGCTCGGCCGTCTCCCCTGCTGAGTCGGATACGACGTATACGATTTGACTCATGATTTTCCCCCTTTAAAGCACGTCTTCTTTCGCTAACGCGACAAGCACCTTCGTCATATTCGTTTTCGTAATGCGCCCGACGACTTCGTACCCTTTGTCCACCTTTTTGACAACAGGCATTGCATCAATTTGTTTTTCGATTAATTTTTGGGCGACATCAATAAGCAAATCATCTTTTTCGCAAAATGTAATATTCGGCATGCGCGTCATAATAATATTGACAGGAATAGATGTCAACTCTTGTTTTCCGATGCTCGCACGCAACAAATCTTTACGAGATAACACACCGACAAGCAACGACTCGTCATCTACAACAAATAACGTGCCAACATCTTCTAAAAACATCGTGACAATCGCATCATAGACGCTCACATTTTCATTAATCACAACAGGAATGGACTGATAATCGCTCACTTTCATTTTTTTAATTTTATCAGCAAGCAATTGCGTCCCTGTTTTTCCTGTATAAAAATAGCCAACACGAGGTCTTGCTTCTAAGTACCCAGCCATCGTTAAAATGGCTAAATCAGGCCGTAACGTCGCCCGCGTTAAATTGAGCTTTTCCGCAATATGCTCACCTGTAATCGGCCCGTGGTCTTTGACGATTTGTAAAATTTGTTCTTGACGTTTATTGAGTTCGATTGTCGCTCACCACCTTACAATAGGCTACACTATAAGACCATATTATAATTCATCTTTATATTTTGCAAACAAAAGTGGGAAGCGGACAACGCTACATTTGTCCGCTTTCACCTTTTAACGTATGGATTTGCTGTAAAAACCGTTTTGTTTTCAGCGAAAGACCTGAATATTCATCGTAATAAGCTGAAATGATCGTTTGTAGTTGTCGTTTCGTTTCTTGTTTGACAGCGATTTGACCGATGCGAGACAAATCAACGTAGTAAAATAGGCGAAGTAATTTTAAAACCGATGGAGTCATCGGGATGCGGTGTGGATCGTGCTCAAAACAACGGTGGCAAAGAAATCCTCCGTGTGCAATCGAAAAGGCAAACGTTCCTTCTTTTTCTCCACAAATAGCACAGCCATCTAACTTCGGATATAATCCGAATGCCGGAAGCAATTTCATTTCATATATGTACGTTAATACTTCGGCATCGAGCCCTTCATTCATATACGTCAATGTTTGTAAAAGAAGTTCAAATAAATACGGATTTGGTCGTCTTTCTTCGGTTGCTTTATCTGTCAATTCAACAATGTACGAGGCATATGCTGTTAAAAAAATGTCTTCTCGTATATGGCGCATCGTCGAAAGCAATTCCCCTTGATGCAAACTACCAACACCGCGACTTTTTTGAACAAGATATATGCCGTATGTAAATATTTGCGTAACAGAAGAAAGGCGGCTGCTTGGCTTTTTCGCTCCCCTTGCCATTGCAGCAACCTTCCCCCATTCGCGTGTAAATATCGTCACAATTTTATTCGTCTCTCCATAGTCAATCGTTCGAATAACAATGCCTTCACATTTTTCAAACATATAACATAACCTTCCAAAGTTAAAGGACGTGATAATCTCTTTCCGTTATATGATACGTGGAATCGCTGGCTTGCTCTTGCGTTTCGCGTTCTAGCTCCTTAAACAAAAGATACGTGTCAATATTCCCGGTTTGGCTGAACAATTTCCAGGTAAAATCGAGCATCGAACCA
The DNA here is from genome assembly GCF_019553625.1 of Anoxybacillus sp. ST70. NCBI lineage: Bacteria > Bacillati > Bacillota > Bacilli > Caryophanales > Anoxybacillaceae > Anoxybacillus > Anoxybacillus sp. ST70. The sequence goes on along the minus strand of NZ_JAHZOF010000002.1, from coordinate 377,919 downwards.
CACCTTTCTCTCGTTAGTTGACGGTGATTGAGCAGCTCACTTGTAGTTTGCCCTTTTTGCGCTGTTGCAATGTCTTTTAAAATTTTACAGCATTAATACTCATCTTCACGATAGCCAAGGTCTCGCAACTGTGCCATTTTATTGCGCCAATCTTTTTGTACTTTTACCCATAATTCTAAAAACACTTTTGAACCGAGTAGCGCCTCAATATCCGCGCGCGCACGTTGACCAATTTCCTTCAACATTTGACCGCGCTTGCCGATAATAATTCCCTTTTGCGAATCACGCTCAACGATAATGGTCGCTGCAACATATACCGTATCGCCATTTTCGCGACGTTCAATCGAATCAATCACAACAGCAATGGAATGTGGCACTTCTTCTCGCGTCAAATGGAGCGCTTTTTCACGAATAAACTCAGCAATGATAAATCGTTCAGGATGATCCGTTATTTGATGTGCTGGATAATATTGCGGTCCTTCAGGCAAGTAATGTTTAATTTGTTGCAACAACGTTTCTACATTGTTGCCTTGCAACGCTGAAATAGGGATGACTTCGGCAAACGAATGGAGTGAGCGATATTGCTCAATCAGCGGCAATAAATCGTCCGGGTGCACTTCGTCAATTTTATTAATGACTAAAAACACCGGTGTTTGTACTTGTTTTAAACGTTCAATAATAAACTCATCCCCGCGACCGAGCCCTTCTACAGCATTCACCATAAATAAAATTAAATCAACTTCTTGCAACGCGCTTTGCGCTACTTTTACCATAAAATCGCCAAGCTTATGTTTCGGTTTATGAATGCCCGGCGTATCAATAAAAACGATTTGCGCGTCATCTGTTGTGTACACACCTTGAATTTTATTGCGCGTCGTTTGCGGCTTATCGCTCATAATTGCAATTTTTTGCCCGATGACGCGATTTAAAAATGTAGATTTTCCTACATTCGGTCTTCCGATAATTGCTACGAATCCTGATTTATATCCTTCTCGAATCATAAAACCCTCCATCGCATAAAGTATGCTTGCTTTTTATTTTACCAAAATATGAACGCGATTTCACTACTATTTATGAAAATGTAAAGAATTTTTAAAAAATACATACATATAAGGAAATAAAATGGAAATCCCTATGATCACGGATATAAAAGCAAACATAAGTACAGCGCCAGCTGCTAAATCTTTTGCTTCTTTCGCTAATGGCCGATACTCATCCGTCACTAAATCAACCGTCCGCTCTATTGCGCTATTGACGATTTCTAAACTCATCACTGCTCCAATCGTCAAAAGCAACACAAGCCATTCCATTTTTGAGATACGAAATATAGCTGCAGCAACGATAACAGCAATCGTTGCTGCGAAATGAATGCGCATATTTCGCTCATGACAAATGGCAATTCGAATGCCATTTAAAGCATATAATACGCTAGCGACAAATTGCTTCCAACGCATCATCGATCATCTCGTTAATCCAAATTGTTGTAATATGAGCTCTTGTTTCGTAAACATCTCTTTTTCTTCTTCTTCTGTTTCATGATCATAGCCAAGCAAATGTAAAAAGCCGTGCACCGCTAAAAAACCGAGTTCACGCATAAAAGAATGACCGTATTGCTCCGCCTGCTCGCGTGCTTTCGGCACAGAAATGATAATATCCCCGAGCACAGGTGGTACATCTACACCGACAATTTCAATCTCTTCTTCGCCCATTTCTTCAAGGGCGAACGAAATGACATCTGTCGGCTGATCTTTTCCGCGATAATCGCGATTTATTTCCCGAATTTTTTCATTGTCAACAAACGTAACGCTCACCTCTGCACCATCTGGCACATTTTCTTCCTTTGCCGCATGTTGCAATAGTTTTTCAATTCGTTCTATTTGCTCTTCTGTTATTTCATTTGTTTCATCCATAAAGTCAATCACTAACATAAAATCTCCCTCTTTCTTCTGTTAAAGTGCAAAAAGGACCCACGTGAATATGGGTCGCATTTACATTCCAGCATCTTCGTACGCAGCGATAATTTTACCGACGAGAGGATGACGTACAACATCAGCTTGCTCCAAAAAGACGAATGAAATTCCGCTTACATTCGTCAAAATGTCTTTTGCAATCGCAAGCCCAGAACGAACTCCTTTCGGTAAATCGACTTGTGAAATATCGCCGGTAATCACCATTTTCGAGCCGAAGCCGAGACGTGTTAAAAACATTTTCATTTGCGAAGGCGTCGTATTTTGCGCCTCATCTAAAATGACAAACGCATCATCTAACGTTCGCCCGCGCATATATGCAAGCGGAGCAATTTCAATCGCACCGCGCTCAATTAATCGTTGGGTATGTTCATGACCAAGTACGTCATGAAGCGCATCATAAAGTGGGCGTAAATACGGATCGACTTTTTCCTTTAAATCCCCCGGCAAAAAGCCTAAATTTTCCCCAGCTTCCACAGCTGGACGCGTCAAAATAATTCGCTTGACTTGTCCGTTTTTTAACGCTTGTACAGCCATCACAACTGCTAAATACGTTTTTCCCGTTCCTGCTGGACCAATGCCGAAAATTAAATCATGGCGCTGAATGGCAGAAACGTATTGACGCTGACCGAGCGTTTTGACGCGAATCGCTTTCCCTTTTGCATTTTTTCCGATTTCTTCATTGTACAATTCAATAAAGTGAGAAATCGTTCCATTTTTGGCCATTTTCAGCGCATAAAGCACATCACGCTCGCTAATGACAATGCCTTTGCGAATAACAAGCAACAAATGACGCAACAACTCATCAACAAGCTCAATATGTTGTTTGTTTCCTGACACGCTTAACGATTCTCCACGCGTCACAATCGACACACCAAGTTCTTGCTCAATGCGCTTTAAATGAACATCGTGCGTACCGAACAAAGCGAGCGCTTCATCTGCATTTTGTACGTTAAGGTGAATCGTGACAAACTGTTCCGACATTCCTCAGTCTCCTTGAATAATTGGTTGTGGTATCGCAATGTTTTCAATGACTTGGTAATGCATTTCTACTTTTACTTTACCATTCTCCTTCGCCTCATGCAAAACTTTTTCACCTTGAATGTTCGCATCCGCAGGTAATTGTCGCTGTAACTGCTCACGCGCAATTTGTTTCGCTACCGCTTTTGCTTGTTCGTACGAATACTCACGAACAGCGATTTCTTTTTCACGCCACACGACTTTTTCATAAACAATCGGTAACGTCCATGTGAAAAAGCGGAACGTTTTTTCATCTACTTGTTTTTCAAATTGTGAAAACTGCTCTTCATGATCCCAAAAAATCGGAATTTTCCACGACCAAAAACGAACGTAATGTGTTTCACGTTTTTTTCCCGTCAACATATAAAACGTCGTTTTCATCGGAACAGCAACAGTAGACTTGTACCACGTCTCGCCTAAAATTTGACCGCGCGCTGGCACGATCTCTGTTTGCCCTTCTTTCCCAATAAAGCCGGAAACGAGCAATTGTCCCGGAACGACATGATCGTTCACTTCTACCACTGCTTGACCTTGTTCAACAAACATGTACGTAATGACCGCTTTTTTCTTCGCAACAAGATGCTGGGGGGTATTCGATTTCGTTTCTGTCGGCTGCTTTTTTTCAACGACTTGGCAATATAACGTCGTTCCACGCCACTCCACACCAATCCACGTAATCGCATCTATCTTGTTGGTTAGCGTTCGTTGAATCGCTTCAGGAGGTGGAGTAACAAATTGCAACGCACCGCGCTCAACCCCTATTTTTTTCAATTCCTGCCTAACGGTATGTTCGACTTCTGGATTCGCCCCTGTGACTTCAATGCGCCAAATCATGTTAGATAATATAAAAACGATACATATAAATGTAACGACTCCGATAACGATGCCGCTATTTTTCCACGATGCTTTTAGCCAAAACGGCGCCCCACGACGATCGAGAACATATAATTTACAACCGCTTTTTCGCATCGCCGCTCGCACATGATGAATGTCGCGAAGGAGCATATGGCATGTTAGCGAATCGTCCCGCTCTCGCCTGACGTTCCATACATATATCCCACGGCGTGTAAATTCATTTAATAACCGCTCTAATCCTTTTCCAACAATACGTACTCGCAAATTCCCAGTCAGTTGATGTACCCATTCGTTTTTCACACCCGCCCCCCCTATTCTTCCAAATATAAAACTTGACTAATTTTCCCCTCGAGCAAAATTTCTTCCGGCAAAATCGTTTTAATGCTAAACGATTCCCCTTTGACAAGCAGCTGCCCGTTTTTTAATAACAAACGTAGTTCGCGATCTGTAAACAGAAGCAAACCACGATGATTCTCTATGTAGATATGAATATGTCCAATCATCGTAATACGGGGGAGGTCAGCGACAACATCCGCAGGTAGTTCCATTTGATTCGTTAACCATTGTCGCATTTTGCTTTTCCACTTTCCGATCATAAACAAAACCCCCTTTCATCTCATATGTATGAGTGAAACGGGGGTTGTAGCACTTATTTTCTACCAAACGGACGCTTTGCTCGCGGTGGACCGAGCACTTCTGAAAAAATCACGCCTTGCACGAGCGGGTGTTTAGGTAATTTTCTCCTCTCCACTCGTTGCTCTTCCGTTCGTTGCGGTGCGATCATTTGCTCTTGTTCTTTTTTCATCGATCGTCTCGTTCGCGGTTTCACTTCGGCCATCACAACTGGTAATTTCTGTTCTTGTTCTTGTTGTTTTTCTTGCTGTTGTTTTCGTTCAATCGTTTCTTCTCCCGCTTTCATTCGTTTTCCAACCCATGAGACAAATGCTGCCAAAATGAAAACGACAAATATGTTGTTTAGGAGCCATTCAATTAGCGCCATCATGTATTCCTCACTTTTTCTCGTCATCCGGATGTTGTGTCAATTTTCCAATGGAATCGCGCATGTTCGTATCTGCCATAATGTTTTTTAAGTTCATGTAATCCATCACACCAAGTTTGCCGGAACGAAGTGCTTCCGCCATCGCAAGCGGCACTTGCGCTTCGGCTTCTACGACTTTCGCCTGCATTTCTTGCACGCGCGCTTTCATTTCTTGTTCCAGTGCAACTGCCATCGCCCGACGTTCTTCCGCTTTCGCTTGTGCAATCTTTTTATCCGCTTCCGCTTGGTCTGTTTGCAGTTCAGCACCAATGTTTTTCCCGATATCAATATCAGCAATGTCAATGGATAAAATCTCAAACGCTGTTCCTGAGTCTAACCCTTTTGCTAATACGGTTTGTGAAATCATATCTGGATTTTCAAGCACTTTTTTATGATCGTCCTGCGACCCGATCGTAGAAACAATCCCTTCTCCCACACGTGCAATAATCGTTTCTTCTCCCGCACCACCAACTAATCGATCAATATTCGCACGTACAGTGATGCGTGCTTTCGCTTTCACTTCAATACCGTCCATCGCTACACCAGCAATAAACGGGGTTTCAATGACTTTTGGATTGACGCTCATTTGCACCGCTTCTAATACGTTTCGACCGGCTAAATCAATTGCCGCACAACGTTCAAACGTTAAATTAATATTTGCTCGCTGCGCAGCAATTAACGCATTAACGACGCGGTCAACATTTCCTCCCGCTAAATAGTGGCTTTCTAACTGGTTCGTCGTCACATCAAGCCCTGCTTTTTTTGCTTTAATTAATGGATTAATGACGCGCGACGGAATGACGCGGCGTAAACGCATCCCAATAAGTGTAAAAATGCTAATTGGCACACCAGAAGCAAGTGCGGAAATCCAAAGCATAACGGGAACGAACGAAAAGAATACAGCTAACAACACAAACCCTAACGCAATCGCAATAATAAGTAAAAGTTGATCCGGTGTCATACGATTTCCTCCTCTTTTTTACATTCTCGAACGACGACTTTTAACCCATCGACGTGAATAACTTCAATCGGTCGATGTCGTTCAATATATTCTCCTTCTGTGACAACATCTACACGTTCGCCGTCAATGAGCGCCGTTCCTGCTGGCCGCAATACAGTGATGGCCACTCCGCGTTTCCCGATGAAATCCATGCGCGCTTCATGAGACACATATCCTTCTTCATTCCGCTGTTCGTCGGTAAGCACAATTTTTTCAAAAAGCGCCATCTTCTTTTTGCTCACCCGGCTAAGCCATAAGCCCACCATTAGCGCACTCACGACAGCTACTGCTAACGACATCGTAACAAACGGGGAATGTTTGGCGGCTAAAAATAAGCTCCAGACGAGCGTACCGAGCCCAAGAAAGCCAATGACGCCACCTGGTACAAACAACTCAATGACTAACAAAATAAGACCAATCGCAAACAACATCATCGCCCCAACGGTTGTTAAACCAGCTGCTAAATGCGATGAGAAAAAAAGCAAAAAACAAATGATGCTTACAGCTCCTTTCCATCCCCAACGCGCATCGTACAGTTGCCAAACGAACGTGACGCTGCCGGCAATTAACAAAAGCGCAGCGAGAAATGGATGCGTGAAAGCAACAATGAGACCGGCCATGCTTTTTCCTCCCTTCACACTTATTATGTACGTATGAAAGAAGAAAAAGTTTCAAAAATTGAAAAACACCTTACGATATCGTAAGGTGTTTAACTTAAATGTTGTTGAACAAGTTTGTTTACGAGCGAGCCGTCCGCTTTTCCTTTCACTTTCGGCATGATCGCTCCCATCACTTTACCCATATCCGCTTTTGAGGAAGCGCCGACTTCGGCAATCGTTTCTTTCACGATTTGCACTAGCTCTTCTTCGCTCAACTGCTTCGGCATGTAAAGTTCAAGAACCGTAATCTCTTCCTTGACTTTATCAACAAGGTCTGTGCGACCAGCTTTTTCAAATTCTTGGAGGGAGTCTTTACGCTGTTTTAATTCGCGAGAAAGTACGGTTAATTCTTCATCTTCGGTCAACGTTTTGCCAAGTTTAATCGCTTCGTTTTGCAAAGCGGATTTCACCATGCGAATGACCGACAATTTGTCCTTCTCTTTGTTTTTCATCGCTTGCTTCATATCATTGTTCAAACGTTCGAGAAGACTCATAAATACACCCTCTTTTAATATTTGCGCTTTCTAGCCGCTTCAGACTTTTTCTTACGTCTTACGCTTGGCTTTTCATAGAATTCGCGCTTTCTTGCTTCTTGCAACGTACCTGTTTTTGAAACCGCACGTTTGAAGCGACGAAGAGCATCTTCAAGCGACTCGTTTTTACGAACGATCGTTTTCGACATCCTACTTCCCTCCCTCCGAACAAAACCGCTAATCCTTGGTACATGTGGAACATGTACTTTCAAAGTATAATATAACCAAGTTCATAAGTCAACTTCTTTTTATGAGCTTAATCGAACAGCTTCGTGATGATCATTCATGACACGTACAAATTCCCCTTCGTTATACGGATATCCAGCTTTTGTAATTTTTACTTTAACAAGTTGACCGACCATCTCTTCTGTTGCCGGGAATTTTACTTTCAAATAATTGTCCGTATAGCCAACATATAAGCCGCTCGCTGGATCTTCTTTGTACGGCTCTTCTGGAATGACTTCAAGCACTTGCCCTTCAAACTTCGATGCATATTCTTTTGCTAGTTGATCAGAAAGTGTAATTAAGCGATGAACGCGCTCATTTTTCACTTCCTCATCTACTTGATCTGGCATTCTTGCTGCTGGCGTGCCTGTCCGCTTCGAATATGGGAAAACATGCAGTTCAGAAAAACGCTGTTCACGAATAAACGCATATGTTTCCATAAACTCTTCTTCCGTTTCACCTGGGAAACCGACAATGACGTCAGACGTAACAGCTAAATCTGGGAATACTTCACGCAAACGCGCTAACCGTTCCGCAAAAAATTCCGTTGTATATTTGCGACGCATCCGCTTTAACACCGTATTTGAGCCCGATTGCAACGGAATGTGTAAATGGCGGACGATTTTATCCGACTGTTTTAATACATCAATGACTTCATCTGTAATTTGACTCGCTTCAATCGACGAAATACGCAATCGTTTTAATCCTTTCACTTGCTCATCGATGTCGCGCAACAACATGGCAAAATTGTAGTCTTTCATATCTTCTCCATATCCACCTGTATGGATGCCTGTTAATACAATTTCCTTATAGCCTGCATCAACAAGCTGTTGCGCTTGACGAATGACTTCTTTCGGATCGCGTGAACGCATTAAGCCGCGCGCCCATGGAATAATACAAAACGTACAAAAGTTATTGCAACCTTCTTGAATTTTCAGCGATGCGCGCGTCCGATCTGTAAACGCCGGTACATCCAATTCTTCATATACACGCGTTTTCATAATGTTGCGCACACCGTTAATCGGTTCACGCTGTTGTTTAAACTGCTCGATGTACTCTAAAATTTTTCCGCGATCTTGTGTACCGATGACGATATCGACACCTGGAATAGCCATCACTTCCGCTGGGGACGTTTGCGCATAACAGCCCGTTACACAAACGACCGCATCCGGATTGCGACGCACCGCACGTCGAATGACTTGGCGGCTTTTTTTATCCCCTGTATTCGTGACTGTACATGTATTAATAACATATACATCGGCATGGCTTTCAAAATCTTTTCGCTCATATCCTGCTTGTTTAAACAATTGCCAAATCGCCTCTGTTTCGTAATGATTCACTTTGCATCCTAACGTATGAAATGCAACCGTTGGCATGTATATCACCTCACTTAAGTTCCCATTCATAAGACACCGCTGATAACGCATATAACGGTGCCGTTTCTGCTCGTAAAATGCGCGGTCCAAGACTACATGCGATGAAACCATGTTGTTTCAATAACGTCACTTCTTGCTCGGATAAACCGCCTTCTGGTCCAAAAACAATTAAGAGGGAGTTCCCTTCATCCATCTTTTGAAGAAGATCGGCAAAAGCACGATGTTTTCCCTCTTTCGCTTCTTCTTCATAAGCAATACATGTATAATCCATGTCGCTCGCCCATGCAATGAGTTCCCGAATCGTCATCGGAGCATAAACAGACGGCATATATGCTCGGTGGGATTGTTCAGCCGCTTCTTTCACAATTTTTTGCCAACGCTCCACTTTTTTATCGCCTTTTTTCTCGTCCCATTTAACGATCGAACGGGATGTGATGAGCGGAAGAAAGCCTCTTGCTCCAAGCTCTGTTCCTTTTTGTAAAACGAGTTCGTATTTATCTCCTTTTAACAGTCCGCTTGCGACATAAATGTGCACAGGCAGTTCAACATTTCCCTCTATCCATTGTATAATACGGCATCGGACAAAATCATTGGAAATTTGTTCGATCTCACAAAGCATCGTTTCACTACGCTCATTACAACAAAGAAGGCGATCACCTTCATTCATGCGCATGACCCGCCCAATGTGATGGACGTCATCGCCAGAAATCATGACGTGATCGCCAACGATTTGCTCGTTACGTACGAAATATCGTTGCAACGCGAACACCCTTTTTATTGTTTTTTCGCAATAAATGCGATCCAATCTTCCATCGTTAACGTTTCTTCAATCGTGAAACCAGCGCGAAGAAGACCTTCTTTCACTTCTTGTTTTTTCGTTTGAATAATTCCTGATGTAATAAATACGCCTCCCGGACGCAACAAACGATACGCATCATCGACAAAACGAAGAATGATTTCAGCTAAAATGTTTGCAACGATGACATCCGCTTGTTCATCGATCCGATCAAGTAAATTGTTTTGCGAAACGGTGACGACATCGTGTACTTTATTTAATTTCACGTTCAATTTTGCACTTTCTACTGCGACAGGATCTAAATCGAGCGCATGAACACGTTTCGCTCCTAACATCGCAGCAGCAATACTTAAAATGCCTGACCCCGTACCGACATCGACGACCATATCACCTTGTTTGACCGTCTTCTCAAGCGCTTGAATACACATCACTGTCGTCGGATGCGTCCCCGTGCCGAACGCCATGCCCGGATCTAATTCAATAATTAATTCGTCGCTTGAAACACGTTCATACGTTTCCCATGTCGGAACGATCGTAAACCGCTCAGAAATTTTGACCGGATTGTAATACTTTTTCCACGCTGTCGCCCATTCCTCTTCGTTCACTTCGCTAATCGTAATTTTGTTTCGCCCAATATCGATGTTATATAACATTAAATTGTTAATCGCCTGTTTAATTTCTTCGACCGTCTCACCTAAAAAGCTATTTACCGGCAAATATGCCTTAATAATAACTCCTTCCTCGGGGTAATCGTCAGGATTGAGTTGGTAGATTTCCCCGTAAGTCGTTTCTCGTTCTTTCGTTAATTCAAACGGATCTTCAATGACGACGCCACCCGCACCTGCTTCGTGTAAAATATTTGAAATCGCCTCGACCGCTTCGTGTGTTGTATGAATGCTTATTTCAGACCATTTCATGATCTACCAACTCCTCCTTCACGTTACTCCCCTTTAAATGCTCGCTTCACTTTCGCAAAAAAGCTATCTTCTTGTCCATTCCCTTGACTGAGTTGTTCAAACTCACGCAACAATTGTTTTTGACGTTCGGTTAACTTCGTTGGTGTGACAACGCGAACGCGAATATGTTGATCTCCTTTTCCATAGCCATGCACATTCGGTACTCCTTTTCCTTTTAAGCGGAATTTCGTACCTGTTTGCGTACCTGCTGGAATTTTCAATTTCACTTTTCCATACAACGTCGGCACTTCAATATCCGCACCAAGCGCGGCTTGCGTAAACGTAATTGGCATTTCACAATAAATATCATCGCCATCACGTTCAAAAAACTCGTGCGGTTCGACATAGAAAACGATGTACAAATCTCCAGGTGGTCCCCCGTTTATTCCAGGCTCACCTTGACCTGCTAAGCGCAATTGTTGACCGTCATCGACACCGGCAGGAATTTTGACATGAATTTTTTTCCGTTTTTTCACACGACCTGTTCCATGACATGTCGAACATTTTTCTTTAATAAAATGTCCTGTGCCGCCGCAATGATGACACGGGCGACGATTTACGATGCGGCCAAACGGCGTCGCTTGTTCAATCGTTAATTGCCCTGTACCGTGGCAATGTGCGCACGTTTCTTTTTTCGTTCCTGGCTTCGCTCCAGAGCCATGGCACGTATCGCACGTTTCTTCACGTGGAATTTCAATATTTGTTTCCTTTCCAAAAACCGCTTCTTCAAATGTTAAACGCATCGTATATTGCAAATCTGCCCCTGCACGCGGTGCGTTCGGATCACGTCGACGCCCACCGCCAAAAAAACTACTAAAAATATCTTCAAAGCCACCAAACCCACCGAAGTCAAAATCAGCCCCGCCAAATCCACCAAACTGTTGGTTCGGATCCGTATGGCCGAATTGATCGTAATGGGCACGCTTTTGGTCATCGCTTAACACTTCGTATGCTTCTTTAATTTCTTTAAACTTTTCAGCTGCATCGGGCGCTTTATTAATATCTGGATGATACTGCTTTGATAATTTTCGATACGCTTTTTTAATTTCTTCTTTTGTTGCGTTTTTACTCACGCCGAGCACTTCATAATAGTCTCGTTTACTCATGATCACCCACTCCCGACTCGTTCACATGAACGTAATTTTATCATTGTCTCAACTTGTTGCGCAATACATTTGATGTTTCCATAGCAAAAAAGTCAAAGCCAAGGCAGGCCTGACTTTGACTTTTTGTTTGTTTACTTATCTTCTTTCACTTCTTCAAATTCCGCATCGACGACGTTGTCGTCTTTTTTGCCTTCGCTTTGTTGTGCTTGCGCTTGTTTAGCCGCTTGTTCATATAGCTTAACAGAAAGCTGTTGCACAACTTCTTGCAACGCGTTTTTCTTCGCGCGAATGTCTTCGATATCTTTGCCCTCAAGCGCTGCTTTTAATGCATCTTTTGCTTCTTGCGCTTTTTTCACATCCGCTTCGTCTACTTTTCCTTCTAATTCTTTTAACGTTTTTTCTGTTGTGAAAATGAGATGGTCTGCTTCGTTGCGAAGTTCCACTTCTTCTTTTCGCTTCCGGTCTGCTTCTGCATTTTCTTCTGCTTCTTTAATCATGCGTTGAATTTCTTCTTCAGACAAACCAGAAGAAGATTTAATTGTAATCGATTGCTCTTTATTTGTACCTAAGTCTTTCGCGCGCACGTGCACAATACCGTTTGCGTCAATGTCAAATGTGACTTCAATTTGTGGTACACCGCGCGGAGCTGGCGGAATGTCTGTTAATTGGAAGCGACCGAGCGTTTTGTTATCGGCAGCCATCGGACGTTCACCTTGTAAAACGTGAATGTCTACAGCCGTTTGGTTATCTGCTGCCGTTGTGAAAATTTGCGACTTGCTTGTCGGAATAGTTGTGTTGCGCTCAATTAATTTTGTAAAGACGCCACCCATCGTTTCAATACCGAGCGAAAGCGGTGTTACATCTAATAATACGACGTCTTTTACGTCCCCTGCGATTACTCCACCTTGAATCGCTGCACCGATCGCAACAACTTCGTCTGGGTTTACTCCTTTATGAGGCTCTTTGCCAATTTCTTTTTTAATCGCTTCTTGAACAGCTGGAATGCGCGTTGAACCACCAACAAGAATGACTTTGTCGATATCTGCAGGCGTCAATCCAGCATCTTTTAACGCTTGACGAACAGGTCCCATCGTACGCTCAACTAAGTGCGCTGATAATTCTTCAAATTTTGCGCGCGTTAACGTCATTTCTAAGTGAAGCGGACCGTTTTCGTTTGCGCTAATAAACGGCAATGAAATTTGCGTTTGCATCACGCCAGAAAGCTCTTTTTTCGCTTTTTCTGCCGCGTCTTTTAAACGTTGCAACGCCATTTTATCTTTTGATAAATCGATGCCGTGTTCTTTTTTGAACTCCTCAACTAAATAATCGATGATGACTTGGTCAAAGTCGTCACCACCAAGGTGGTTGTCACCAGCCGTCGCTTTTACTTCGAATACACCATCACCTAATTCAAGAATCGATACGTCAAACGTACCTCCGCCAAGGTCATATACGAGAATTGTTTGATCTTCATCCATTTTATCTAATCCGTATGCTAACGCAGCTGCTGTTGGCTCGTTAATGATGCGCTCGACTTCTAAACCAGCAATGCGGCCAGCATCTTTTGTCGCTTGACGTTGTGCATCGTTAAAGTAAGCTGGAACAGTAATCACAGCACGTGTAACAGGTTCACCTAAATACGCTTCCGCATATGATTTTAAGTATTGCAAAATCATTGCAGAAATTTGTTGCGGTGTGTATTCTTTTCCTTCTACTTGTACTTTATAGTCTGTGCCCATATGGCGCTTAATCGAAATAATTGTATTTGGGTTTGTAATCGCTTGGCGTTTTGCCACTTCACCGACTAAACGCTCACCGTTTTTAAACGCAACGACAGACGGTGTCGTGCGACCTCCTTCTGGGTTTGGAATAACTTTTGGCTCCCCGCCTTCTAACACAGCGACGCAAGAGTTTGTTGTACCTAAGTCAATACCGATAATTTTGCTCATACATAATCCCTCCTCATTGATTTACTTTGACCATTGCTGGACGAATGACACGATCTTTTAATTTGTAGCCTTTTTGGAATTCTTCTATAACTGTATTTGGCTCGTAGTTTTGATCATCTACTTGCATCACCGCTTGATGCACATGCGGGTCGAACGGTTTTCCAACCGATTCAATGACTTCGACCCCTTCTTTTTTGAGCGCTTCAATGAATGCGCGATAAACCATTTCCATTCCTTGCAATAACGACTTTGCTTTTTCATCTTCTACTTGCACTTGTAACGCGCGTTCAAAGTTATCTAAAATCGGCAATAAATCAGAAACTAAACTTTGCGCGCGGTATTTTTCTGCAGCTTCCATATCTAAACGCACACGGCGACGATAATTGTCAAAGTCGGCATGGAGGCGAAGAAAACGATTTTCTGTTTCTGCTAACTTCGCTTCCAATTGAGCAATTTTTTCGTATGCAAGCGCTAATTCGTCTTGCTCTTCTTGTTGTGTTTCTTCACTTTGCGCTTGCTCCTCTTGCACTTGCTCATCTTGTACGTCTTCAGATTGTTCAACAGTTTCATCATATGTACGCTGTTCTTTCTCCATCTTCTCACCTCCCTAAAAAACTTGAAAAGCAGATGGGGAAATTCCCCATCCATAATATTGACATCGCTAATCTTTTTGATACCACATCGATAACACCTTCGACAAATCCGTCGCAACAAGGTTTAATAGTGAAATGACGCGCGAATATTCCATGCGAGTTGGTCCAAGAACAGCGATCGTACCAAGCTTTTCACCATCGACAGAATACGTCGCTGTAATTAAACTGCAGTTTTCCATTCCTGCTACATCGTTTTCTGTGCCAATTTTCACTTGAATACCTTGTTGCTTATGCTTCCTTAACAAACGATAAAACTCTTTTTCTTGTTCAATGACATTCAGCAATGCGCGAAGCTTATCGATGTCGCTAAACTCCGGTTGACGAAGCATGTTCATTTTTCCGCTTAAAAACATTTGCGCAGGCGCGTTTAAATCTAAAGAAGACGAAATCATTCGCAACATGTGGTCGTAGCTTTGGATGTGTTCGCGAAGCACGTGCGCAACTTCTGTTTGAATTTTATCTGTTAAATCTTCTAAAGGAACACCTGTCAACCGCTCATTTAAAATGTTGACCATCTTTTCGACGTCTGATGGCGGAATAGACGGTGGGAGCGTCACGACGTGCTTTTCTACATACCCCGTATCCGTCACAATAATGGCAACGGCTGTTTCTGCATTTAGCGGAACGATTTGAATCGTTTTTAGCTTATGTTCCTTTACTGAAGGACCGAGCACAACGGTTGTATAGTTCGTTAAGTCCGATAAAATTTGCGCCGATTTTTGAATAAGCTTTTCTAATTCGTATATTTGCTCATGAAAAATCGATTGAATCGTTTGTACATCTTTTTGTGTTAACCGAACAGGCGGCAATAAATGGTCAACGTAATAACGATATCCTTTTTGAGACGGAACGCGACCAGAAGAAATATGTGTTTTTTCAATAAAACCAAGCTCTTCTAAATCGGCCATTTCGTTGCGAATGGTCGCTGAACTAAACGTGATTTGCTCTTTTTTCGATAACGTTCGTGAACCAACAGGTTGCCCAGAACGAATAAAATCATCGACAATAATTTTTAAAATTAACAATTGGCGATCTGTTAGCAACGCTCATCACCTCTGTTAGCACTCTAACAAAGCGAGTGCTAAATCTACTATTAAGGTATCAAATTGCACTTGTCGTGTCAAGATGAAACGCCAAGAAACGATTGAAATACTTCGTTTCCGAGCAATTTGCCGCGATGGGTAAGGAAAATCGCTTGCTCCGTCTCTTCAAGCAATCCGTTTCGTTTTTGCAAGGCAATGGCTTCACCAAACACGTCATGCACCGTGTTTCCATATCGCATAAAAAATTCATTTTTATTTACCCCTTCGATTTTTCGTAAACCAAGAAACATATGCTCTTCCATTTGTTCTTCTTTTGACACAACATGCTCGTCTACATGTGGCCACTGCCCTTGCTCAATGAGCTGTATATATTTTTTAATCGGTCCAGCGTTTACATGTCTTATGCCGTTCATATAGCCATGGGCGCCTGCACCAAATCCGTAGTAATCGTCGTTATTCCAATATGTCATATTATGACGGCTATCAAACCCTTTTTGAGCATAGTTGCTTAATTCATATTGTCTATATCCATGTTGTTCCATTTGTTCCATAATCATTTCATACATATATGCTTCTTCTTCTTGACTCGGCAACGGCAACGTCTGTTTTTTCATCAAGTTGTAAAATACGGTTTTAGGCTCAATAATGAGCGAGTAGGCAGACACATGTTGAATCGGAAGCGAAAACGTTATGCGTAACGTTTCTTTTAGATGGTCGATCGTTTGTGTCGGCAATCCGTACATTAAATCGATATTTATATTATGAAAGCCGAGCTTGTGCGCGCGCTCAATCGTCTCGATTGCCGTTTCTTTCGTATGGGTACGTCCGATGCGTTGGAGCAATTCACGATCGAACGTTTGCACGCCAAAACTGAGGCGGTTCACTCCCCATTCCTTGAGCACGTATAACTGCTCATCGCTCACTTCATCCGGATTCGCTTCAACGGTGAACTCGACATCGGAAGCGAGCGAAACGATGCGGTGAATGGCACGCAATAATCGATCAAGCTGTTTGGCAGTCAACGACGTCGGTGTTCCTCCTCCGATAAATACCGTTTGCAATTGCGATGTCGGAACACGTTCAAACGTCCGTTCCATTTCGATGATTAACGCATCGATATAAGCGTCAACCGGTTGCTGATGTAAAAATACTTTATTGAAATCACAATAATGACAAATGTGCGTACAAAACGGAATATGAATATATGCTGCTTGAATCATTTACTTCACCCTTTTCTATGCAAAAAACCGCAGAAACATTCTGCGGTTTATTTTTGATCGTCCATCTTTAACACAGCCATGAACGCTTCTTGCGGCACTTCAACGGAGCCGACTTGTTTCATGCGCTTTTTCCCTTCTTTTTGCTTCTCAAGCAACTTCCGCTTACGTGAAATGTCCCCACCGTAACATTTCGCTAATACGTTTTTGCGCAACGCTTTAATTGTTGAGCGCGCAATAATTTTATTGCCGATAGCAGCTTGCACAGGTACTTCGAATTGTTGACGCGGAATTAAATCTTTTAACTTTTCAACGATAACTTTTCCGCGATCGTATGCTGAATCGCGATGAACAATAAACGATAAAGCGTCGACTTTTTCACCGTTTAATAAAATGTCCATTTTTACAAGTTTAGACGGCTTATAGCCAATCAACTCGTAGTCAAACGATGCGTATCCTTTCGTGCTCGATTTTAAAATGTCAAAGAAATCGTACACAATTTCAGCAAGCGGCAATTCATATGTGAGCGTCACACGTCGCTCGTCTAAATATTGCATATCGCCAAAAATGCCGCGTTTCTTTTGGCATAGTTCCATGACAGGACCGACGTAGTCGTTCGGTACCATAATCGTTGCTCTCACGTACGGCTCTTCGACGCGATCAATTTTTTGTGGATCTGGCATGTTTGACGGGTTATCGACTGCTAACTCTGTTCCGTCCGTTAAATATACTTTATATATAACACTTGGCGCTGTCGCAATAATATCAATGTTAAACTCGCGCTCTAATCGCTCTTGAATAATTTCCATATGCAAAAGCCCTAAAAAGCCGCATCGGAAACCGAAACCGAGCGCTTGGGACGTCTCTGGTTCAAACTGCAATGCCGCATCGTTTAACTGGAGCTTTTCTAACGCTTCACGCAAATCGTTGTAGCGCGCTGTATCGATTGGATACAAACCGCAAAATACCATCGGATTTAAGCGACGATACCCTGGAAGCGGTTCACTTGCTGGATTGTCCGCATGCGTAATCGTATCCCCAACACGCGTATCGCTTACGTTTTTAATCGATGCCGTTAAGTAGCCGACATCTCCGACGGTCAATTCATCAACGATTTTCGCTTTCGGTGTGAATACCCCGACTTCAACGACTTCAAATTCTTTTCCTGTCGCCATCATTTTAATTTTTTGACCTGCTTTCACCGTTCCTTCTACGACGCGAATATATGCGACAACGCCGCGATACGGGTCATAAAGCGAGTCGAAAATAAGCGCTTTAAGCGGTGCATCTGGATCTCCAGATGGGGCAGGAATTTTTTGAACAATTTGCTCTAAAATTTCATCAATTCCAATGCCAACTTTCGCTGATGCTAATACAGCTTCTGATGCGTCAAGACCGATCACATCTTCAATTTCTTGACGAACACGCTCAGGGTCCGCACTTGGTAAATCAATTTTATTAATGACCGGCAAAATTTCTAAATTGTTATCAATCGCTAAATATACGTTAGCAAGCGTTTGAGCCTCAATGCCTTGCGCCGCGTCAACGACTAAAATCGCCCCTTCACACGCCGCTAAACTACGCGACACTTCGTACGTAAAGTCGACGTGACCAGGTGTATCAATTAAATGTAAAATGTAATCTTCTCCATCTTTCGCTTTGTAATGAAGCTGGACTGCATTTAATTTAATCGTAATGCCACGCTCGCGCTCTAACTCCATTGAATCGAGCGCTTGTTCTTTCATCTCGCGCTCAGATAGCGCACCCGTCTTTTCAAGAATGCGGTCAGCAAGCGTAGATTTGCCGTGGTCGATATGTGCAATAATGGAAAAGTTGCGAATGCGATCCCTTCTTTTTAGTCTCTCTTCACGATTCATCTATGTTCCACTCCTATAATTTCCGAAATACGCTAGCTTTGATTATAGCAACAACGTTTGCAATATTCAACGCAAAATAATGAAAAGGCGGATCGTTATCCCGCCTTTTGCATAAATGAAAGCATATGTTCAACGAGCGAATGAACGAACATCGCAAGTTTTTGTCCCGCTTTCGAAAACATGTTAAACGTTTCCATTTGTTGCAGCTTTTCTTTTTTTTCTTCAATCGATTGCCCAAGCACGATCGTTTCATCTTTTGATACGTGTACAACTCGCTCAAGCGATGGATCGTTATACCCTTTCATTTTGCGCATCCCTTCGTTCGCTTGCTGCATGCCGAGCAATACACCTACTAAAAAAATGACGGCGATGAGTAAACTTTGAATCGTAAATCTTACCATCTTACTCACCTACTTTTTTTCTGCCGGTTGTGTCGCATTTACTTTTTCTGCTTGCCAATAATATTCGCTAAATACATCTGCTACAGCTGATGCTGTTCGATACAATTCTTGAAACGTATTATCCACACCGCCAAATTCGATTAAAATCGCATTTTCCGATAAATCTTGATTAAATTTCCCGTTTGTTCCGACCCCTTTTTTCTCGAATGTTCCGCGGCTTAGCCCAGGATATTTTTTTTCAAGCAGTTCGTGCAATTTCGTCACAAGCTGTAAGTTTTTTTCATACTTTGCATTCTCGCCGCCGATAATAAACGACACTCTCGCATAGTCAACGCCGTTAATCGTCACCGTCGTATCATTGCGGCGTCGAGAATCACGATGAATGTCAATTAAATATTGAACGTCACGATTGTTTGCCATCGCTTCAACAACCGTTTTACGCGACATATCATACGCTTGATAATATTCCATATTATTTTTTAACAATTTCCCGATAAAATCGGTCGTATCAACAACAACACCGATGCCGCGCTTCTCTAGTTCTTCTCCTAATTTTTTTCCGACTTTTGTTACATTCACAGTCGGATGATGGGCGAAGTTAGGGTTCGTCACCCCTTTTAATGCAGGCAAATACGATTCTTGCGTATGTGTATGATAAATATAAACAACTTTCTTCCCACCTGTCGTTTGTGAAGGGGCAGGAGCCGGAGGCGTTTCTTCCTCCTGAAGCTGCTCTTGCGCTGCTTCTCGCTCAGCTAACAACACTTCTAACGGAGGGGGTGACTCGTACGGAATGTTTGTAAAGTTCGTTCCTTCACCAGCTAAAATAATTTCGCTATCATACAGTGAAAAGCCGGGTAACTCCCGTCCTAACAAACTGCGCAGATCGTGAAAATTCACGCTCGTTGTCATTTGAAAAAAATATGTAGAATACGGCAGTTGCTGTTTTTCTTTCGGGAGCATCTCACGAAAATACACATTTTCAAATGAAAGTACATATACAAGCGATTCTGCAGCAAAGCGATTCGTCATTTCATGAACAGAAGAAGAAGAAAGGCGATATGTCGACGTCGCTGTCATTGTCGCGACAACTGTTATCGTACTGATAAACGTAAACAAAATGAATATAATCCACTTTTTTATACTTGTTCCGTGAACGGTCACCATCATTTTCTTCACTCCACCCTTTCAAAGCTTGTCTACTCTATCAATATGACAGCGCTTTGAAAGATAGAACGAAAAACTAATGCGTATATGCCCCAACGTTTTCTTGATCAATGCGATGATGTAACGCGGCGTTCAAACCGCTCGCTAATATGTTTGCCATTTCCTCAATAAATACATCGACCTCTTTTGGCGTAACCATTAAATTATGGCCGATCGGGGCAAGCACTTCATAAATCAACTTTCTTTTTTCTTCTTCATTAAGCATGCCGACCATCCCTAAAAAAGCAGAACGATCTGACTCATTCGGTAAATCTTCTTCCGTCAACTTTTTTTTCTTTCCGAATACGAGACTCGCTGGCGCAAGAGCACGAGCTGCTCGATTGCCTTCTTTCATCTCGCGGCCGAGATGTTTTAACAATAAATCAATCGTGTCGCTTGCAATCGATACAGCATCAACGACCGTTGGGACGCCAATTGCAATAACAGGAATGCCTAACGTTTGTTTACTGAGCTCTTTTCGCTTATTCCCTACCCCAGATCCTGGGTGAATACCTGTATCAGAAATTTGAATGGTAGCATTTACTCGTTCAATCGAACGCGCAGCTAACGCATCAATTGCAATAATAAAATCCGGTTGAATTTTTTCAACAATGCCTGCAATGACATCGCTCGTTTCAATTCCAGTCATCCCCATTACTCCTGGAGCGAGCGCACTTACCGAGCGAAATCCGTCTTGAACACTTTCAGGTTGCAGTTGAAATAAATGGCGCGTCACAACTAAATTCGATACAGCTAACGGACCGAGCGCATCAGGGGTGACTTCCGCATTCCCTAACCCGACGACAAGACAACTTGCTTCTTTTGAAATGCCAAGCTGCTGTAAAAACGTATAAAAATGTTTGGCGAATAGCTTCTCCACTTTTTGTTGCAAATCCGTGTCTTGTGTTCGAATCCCTTGCGCCTCAATCGTTAAATATTTTCCAGCTTTTTTTCCTAACGTTTTTGCACCTTCCTCTGTTACTTCGACAAACGAAAAATGAACGCCATCTTCTTCCCAATCGCGAATAAATACCCCTTCAAGTGACGTTTGTTGTTCATTTTGCAATCGTTCTTCCATAGCTATTTCGTGCGCTTCAATGGCTAAATCCGTTCGGACATTATATGGACGTAAATCGATCATACAGTCTCCTCCATCATTTTTTATCATTTGTTTTATCCATTTTCCTCCTTTTTCATACAATCGCACTTTTCCGCCTTTGCCCTATTGCATAATTAAGAGCAGTTTGGTAGAATATCACTTGTTCTTATTGTTCATCGAACTGTCGCGTATTGAACGTATATATTTGCGATCGGTTAACGGAGGTGAAAAAAATGGCAAACATTAAATCTGCAATTAAACGTGCAAAAACAAGCGAAAAGCGTCGCGCTCATAACGCATCTATGAAATCAGCAATGCGCACAGCAATTAAAAAGTTTGAAGCGCTTGTTGAGTTAAAAGACGTGGAAAAAGCAAAAGAAGCTTTCGCATTTGCAACGAAAAAAATTGACAAAGCAGCTAGCAAAGGCTTAATCCACAAAAATGCTGCAAATCGCTATAAATCACGTTTAGCGAAAAAATTAAACAGCATTACAGCATAATGAAAAAACAGCTTGTCATACGCGGCAAGCTGTTTTTTCCATTTTGGGAGGGGATGCATATGTTTCATTGGGTCAAGCAACAATTAAAAATGATTTCGTTATTTTCCCAACTGTCCGATGAAGAATTGGAGGCGCTTGTACATATCGCAACCGTCCGGACGTATAAGCCGAAAATGCTTGCGTTTATGCAAGGAGAGCCGCTTGATCGCGTCTTTTTTATCGCTCGTGGGACGGTGAAAATTTACAAAACAGATGTAAGTGGAAAAGAACAAATTGTATCTATTTTACAAGAGGGAGATATGTTTCCACACACCGGCTTTTTTCGACGCGGCTCGTATCCGGCACATGCAGAAATGATGGAGGAAACGACACTGATTGTCATTCCGATTGAACAATTCGAACAAACGCTCATTTGCTATCCACAACTATGCATCAAACTGTTTCGCATCATGGGCGAAAAAATTATCGAATTGCAAACACGATTAGAAGAACTAGCCTTTCACAATACAGCTGAACAATTGGCGCGGCTTTTCATTCGATTAGCAACAACAAACGGCGTGTATATGAACGGCCGTTATCGTCTGAAAACATTGCTCACAACTCGAGAATTAGCCAATATGATTGGCGCTGCGCGCGAAACGGTTAGCCGCGTACTAAGCCAACTCAAACAGCAAGGAATCATTACGACAGACGATGATGGCTACTATATGATCGATGTCGATGCGTTACAACAAAAGCGGTAGAGGAACGCTCTACCGCTGCAACTTTAAGAAAAACAACTGCAATAACAACTGCTTATCCATTGCGCTACTTTTTAGCGCATAATCCGTTTCCGCTAAATCGTATAAAATGCTCATAAGCTGTTGCTCTGAAAATCCGTTCGCATAACTTGCCGCCACTTTTACGCGAAACGGATGAACACCTAACATCGAGGCGATTTGTTGTTGACCGTATCCTGTTTTCATCAGTTCCTTCACTTCATAAATAAGCCGAAATTGGCTTGCTAATAGAGCAACAAGCTTAATTGGTTCTTCATTTTGGCGCAACAAATCTTGAAGCGTTTGCAACGCAGCTGGGACGTTTCGCTTAGCAATTTGTTCGACAAGGGTAAATACATTTTGTTCAAGCGTGCGCGACACAAGCAATCGAACATCGTTTACTGTGATGGAACGATGTTCAGCGAAAAGCATGAGCTTTTCGATTTCGCTAGCCAACGTAGCTAAATCCGTACCAGCTAATGTCAACAACATATCTAGCGCATCATCGTCGATTTGGCATTGTCCTTTTACCCATTGTTTTAATTCTTTTTCGTTGAGCGGTTTAGCAACGATCACATGCGCTTTTTTTAATAACGCTTTCGTCACTTTTTTCCGCTCATCTAACTTTTCATACGTTCCAACGAAAATGATACTAGAAAACGGCGCGGGCTTTTCTATGTAAGCTTCCAATCGTTTCATATCGTGCTCGACTTTTTCTTTTCCTTTTTCCGCCGTTAAAAAATACGGTTGCTTCACAATGACGATTTTTCGCTCACCGAAAAACGGAAGCGTCTCCGCATCTTCAAGCGCCACTTCAATCGGTGTTTCTTCACAGTCGTATGTACTAACATTCCATTCACGTTCTTCATCTGACAACGCTCGGCGAACAATTTGTTCATATGCTTGCTTCATTAAAAAATGCTCCGTGCCATATATGACATATAGTTGTTCCATGTTCTCTTCCCCATTCTTCATCCATTTTCTTTAAAGAACATACAACGTTTCGGAGCATTTTACAAGGGAGTTAGCAGATGAAAATCGCCAACTCCCATTTATTTAAACGTTGGAAAACAAGCCCTAGGAACTTATTTATCCAACGGGTATCTTTATCTTTTCCGATCTTGCACGAACTATTTGTGACAACTGTTGTCAACGATGTAGATTTTCTTTCTCTTTTCCCTTATACTAATGGTGAGAAAATAGGAGGGATGGTCATGAACGAATTTGAAAAAAACGTTCAATGTACGCGCAACGATGCCGTTGACTCGGCTGTTGGCTTCATCGTATCATTCGGCTTTTTCGCCACTATGTTCATTATTGCTACACTTGTAAAATTTTTTGGTGCATAATGAACACCCGAAAGAGATTGCATGTTGCAGTCTCTTTTTTCTTGCATTTTATGGTGAAAAGGTTTGAATGGTGCTTATCCGTTTCGAAAAACGAATGACGATCGCACCATGTTCATCGGTACGAAACGTACGAACATGATAGGCACGCAAACGATCAATCACTTCACGATGCGGATGACCGTATCGATTGCGACGTCCGACGGAAATAAGCGCCACTTTCGGACGAATATGTTGTAAAAACGGCTCAGATGTCGATGTATTACTTCCGTGATGTCCGACTTTTAATATGTCAACAGGCAATGAGCGATACATCGTGATGAGTTGTTGTTCCCCTTTTTCTTCTAAATCACCTGTAAATAGCCAATATGCCCCTCCCATAAACGCATACAGCACGATGGAACCATCATTTGTCGTCTCTTCATTTCCAAATGGAGAAAGAATGTGAAATTGCGCTTGACCAACCGTCCAACGATCGCCACTTTTCACTATTTGTACATGCGTCCCTTTATTGATCGCATGTGCCATGACCGTTTGCAGCAAATCATTTTTGTGCATACCGACAAACAGTTTTCGCACACGGACAGCATTCAATACATCGCTCGCATCCCCGATATGATCGAAATCGCCATGTGTCACAATGAGCGCATCAAGAGCACGAACCCCTTTTGCTTTCAAAAACGGAACGATGACATCTTCACCGACGCGAAACGATTGCTTCCTTTTTCTCCACGGCTCATCGCCAAATGACATCGTTCCGCCCGTATCAATCATATAAATCGCCTTTCGATACGGCAGTTCGATATATATACTATCTCCTTGCCCAACGTCTAACATAACGACTTCAGCGCTCGGACGAAAAAACGGCCAAAGGAAATGAACGATGATGACAAAACTAAACGAAAAGCGAAAGACGATTTGTTTATACTCAAACGAAAGAAAAAAGAGAGCAATCGAGATCACATAAGCGATCAATAGCCACGTCGGCGGACGACCGAGGGTGAGCAAAAACGAATCTGCTAATGAAGTGACAAGCTTGTTTGCATGTTCAATCACAAACGTCAATACATATGTGATGATCGGGCTAACAAACGGCATAAAGACGTGGATAAACCACGCGAGAAATGAGAGCGGCAAAATGACAAAAGAATAAAGCGGAACAAACATGACGTTTAATGGAATCGATAAAATGGAAACTTCGTAAAAATGATAAAGCAAAAGCGGCAACGCGCCCATTTGTGCAATAAACGATGTCATAAACAACTGACGAATGACGGAACGTTCATGTTGAATAAACGAAGAACAAATAATTAACGCAAAACAAACGAGAAAAGATAATTGAAAACCGAGATGAAATATGATATACGGGTCTTTTAGTAGTAAAAGAAGACAAGCGACGCTTAATGCATCAAGCGTACGAAGGCGAGAGGAAAAGAGAAGGAAACAACTTGTCATGACTGCTGCACGCATTACTGACGGAGCAGCCCCTGATAAAATGACGTATAAAGGAATACAACATAATAAAATCACGGTTGCTCGTTCCCGTGTGATCCCGAAGCGAATGAATAAATAAAAACAACCACCAGCAAGCAATGTCATATGCAAACCTGAAATCGCTAGCAAATGAATAAGCCCTAACTTTTGATAGCTCGAAAGAACAGTTGGCTCTATATCGCTTCGTTCACCGTAAATTAGCGCCTGCATAAACGCGCTAACGTCGCGAGGGAAATGATCTTGAATGTAGCGAATGCCTTGTTGACGAACGATTTGCAATCGTTCCACCCATGTCACATGTGTGCGCATGCACCGTTCGAGTGAAGCTGGACGAACGATCCAATGGATGCGATGATAAAACAAATACTGGCGATAATTGAAAGCATACGGATTCGTCGGTAAAGATGGTTGTTCAAGCGCTCCTTTCACCAAACAGGCCGTACCAATTTGAAGGGCATCCCATTCGTATTTTTCTTCTTCCGTACGAAGGCGATAAATAAGTTGCAGACGTTCATGCTTCCATTGTACAACCGTTTTTATTTGATCCCCATCGATATGAATCGGAGCAACAAATCGCACAAACAGCGCTGTTTCATGTCCTGAAAGCGTCGTCACGTTATGTCGATCGATCCAATTGCTCCATAACAGAAAAAACAAATATGCGCTAGCACAAACGATCAACAGCGCCCGCTTCCGCCAAAGCAAAAACAAATGGTACACGACCGAAAGCAAAAAGCAAACAACCGATTTTGTCAATATAGACAGGACGGCCAAAACGGCCGCCATTGCTACGTAAACGATACATCATCTCCCCTTCGCGTGTAAAAATGTCGGAATAGATTCCACATCAAAAGGAACGTGCTTGACCGTTACTCCTGCTTGTTCAAACAATTGCAAAGCAAACGGATGGTTTTTATAGTCGTTCGCATAATAAACAGCTTTTATCCCGCTTTGAATAATCGCTTTACAACATTGTAAACAAGGAAAATGAGTGACGTATATTTCCGCCCCTTCTGTTGGCACACCAAACTTCGCACATTGTAAAATGGCGTTCATTTCCGCATGAATGGTGCGCACGCAATGGTTGTCAATGACATAACATCCTTCGTCTATACAATGCGCTCCACCTGCGATTGAGCCGTTGTATCCCCCTGCAATGATACGTTTATCGCGCACGATCGTTGCTCCGACCGCTAGCCTCGTGCATGTGCTACGCAACGCTAATAAATGGCTTTGTGCCATAAAATATTGATCCCATGTAATTCGTTTCATGTTGTTTCTCCCCCTTGTCCATTATGCCTTTAGTTTATCGCCAATTTTAACGCACGACAATTTGTTCTTTTATTTTCTCAAACGATTTTTCCCCGATTCCGCTCACATTCAACAAATCTTCCGCTTTTTGAAACGGTCCGTGCTCTTCGCGATATGCAATAATGGCAGATGCTTTTGCCGGACCGATGCCTTGCAGCGTTTGCAATTGCTCTGCTGTGGCTGTATTAATGTTTACTTTTCCGTTTGATTGATCTATCGTATGCATGTCCGCTAGTTCGCTTATTTCTTCGCCTTTTTTTGGCACGTAAATGACCATTTCATCATGCACTTTCATCGCCAAATTGATTTTCGTTTCATCCGCTTCTTCTGTTAATCCTCCTGCCATTTCAATCACATCTCGAATGCGGCTTGTTGCTGCGACTTCATATACTCCGGCTCGTTTAACCGCTCCTTTTACATCGACAAAAACAGACGTTTCCTCTTCTTGTTTCTCCGCTTGTTGTTCTACTTGTTGTTCATTTTGTTCGAAAGGCAACGGTTGTATCGTCGTTTCGTCTTGTTGCGTCACCCAAATGATCACTCCAATGACAAGTGCCCCAATATATATCCAACGCTCATACGTTTTTATCCACTTCATACGTTCACCCTTTCATAAAACGTGTCATCGTCGCATACATATGACATATAGTGGTGACGGATAAGGGGGGAGTACCGTTGAATATAGGGTTTATCGGAACAGGAAACATGGGAACAATTTTAATTGAATCGTTTATTAACGGCAATGCTGTGAAGCAAGAACAACTATTCATTACGAATCGAACGCTTGAAAAAGCGTACAGTATACAACAACGTTATCCAAACGTTCATGTCATACAAACGAACGAAGAAATAGCAAAACATGCAACGATTATTTTCATTTGCACAAAGCCGCTACATATGCCAGCCGTTTTAAAACAATTACGGCCACATTTGACCGACCATCATTGCATCGTGTCAATTACGAGCCCGATTTCCGTTCAACAGCTCGAATCGCTCGTACCGTGTAGCGTTGCTCGCGTCATTCCAAGCATTACGAATCGGGCACTTGCGGGAAGCTCTCTCATTACCGTAAGCGAGCGTTGTACAAAAGAAGAGAGAGCGACAATTGAACGGCTATTCCGTTGCATTTCTCGTCCAATATACATAGACGAGCCTATTACGCGCATCGCTTCTGATTTAACGAGCTGTGGACCAGCCTTTTTCAGCTACTTAATTCAAAAATTTATTGATGCAGCCGTTCAACAAACAGCCATTACAAACGAACAAGCAACGATGTTAGCGACAGAAATGATGATCGGACTAGGTGCTTTGCTTGAGAAACAATTGTATACGTTACCGACATTACAGGAGAAAGTATGTGTCAAAGGTGGCATTACAGGAGCTGGCATTGACGTGTTAGAAAAAGAAGTCGGGGACTTGTTCGTTCATATTTTTCAAAAAACGCATGAAAAATTTGACGAAGAAAAAGAAAAGGTGCGCCAACAAATCGATCATATTCGCGATGAATAAAAAAAATCCTTCTAAAATAAAACGTCCCAAAAGAGAACACTTTTGGGACGTTTATTTTTGCGCAATGAAAAAAATGCGCTCGCTTTCATTTGTCGGCTGTTGTTCTGTAAAATCCGCCCATACGTGCAACAAGCGAAAACCAGCTTGCTTTAACCACGTCACGTATCGTTCAACATCGTACGTTCGCTGCACATGCATTTCGTCAACTCGCTCATATACCCCTTCTTCTAATCGAACAAAAAACGTCAATTCATGTTCGACACTATGCGGCCACGAGCCCGGATAACAGTTCCATATATAGCTTACTTGGTCATCATTACTCGCAAACGTCCCGTGGTGTAAAAAGACGTTTTCCATTTTAAATAAAGAATGAACGTCAAATAAAAACAACCCATCTGGCTTCAATTGATCGTATACGCGCGAAAACGTAGCGATCACATCTTCTTCTTGCAACAAATAATTGAGTGAATCGCAAAAAATGACGATCGTATCAAACGGCTCAAACGGACCAAAGTCGCACATATCTTGCTGAAAAAATGAAAGATTAACTCCACGTTCTTGCGCTTTCATTTGCGCAATCACCAACATTTGTTCCGATAAATCAACACCTGTCACATCAAATCCTTTTTCAGCTAAGCGAAGGGCGAGTTCCCCCGTACCGCATCCGAGATCAAGAATTCGCTTTCCCGTTCGGTAAGATGACACCGCCCGTTCGACGAGAGCACACCATGCATCGTATGGGGCATCGCTCATTAATTGATCATACCAACTCGCAAACCGTTCGTACGTCATGCCCCAAGATCACTCTCAATTTGTTCAAGCGGCGCATCGCCCCATAACCGTTCGAGATTATAATATTCGCGGTCTTCTTTATGAAACACATGGACGACGACATCTCCTAAATCCACTAAAATCCAACGCGCTTCGTCAAATCCTTCAACACGTTTGACGACAACATCGTGTTCTTCCGCTTTTTCTTTAATTTCACGCGCAATCGCCTGTACTTGTTTATCCGAATTGCCGTGACAAATCATAAAATAATCAGCAACGAGCGAAATGCCCTTCATATTTAATGCTACAATGTTTTCTGCCTTTTTTTCATCTGCTGCTTTTACTGCGATGCGTAAAATGTCTCGTTCTGTCACGATGAAACCCCCTTTAATTTTTTTGCTATATCATTATACGTATGAAACGTATCTGGGTAAATGGGCTCGCGTTTGTCCATTAAAAATTGAATCGTATTTTGAAGCGCACGGAAAAGCGCATGATCTAAATGTTCTCGCGCTAGCGCCCGCACTTCATCAACGCCCGGAAACGAACGATTCGGCTCAATATAATCGGCGATATACACAATTTTTTCAAGCAATGTCATATTTGGTCGCCCTGATGTATGATAACGAATCGCCTGCAAAATCTCTTCATCTTGAATGCCGACTTCCGTTTGTACTAAATATGCCCCAACAGGCGCATGCCATAATTCCGGACTATATGCCAACAAGTCTTGCGGCATTTGTTGTTCTACAATGATGCGCTTCATTTCTTCTTTCGTGCGAAATTTTGCGTAATCGTGAAAAATGGCAGCTAATTCCGCCTTTTGAACATCAGCTCCGTACAATTTTGCTAGCTCAATAGCTGTTTCCATCACACCTACCGTATGAACGTACCGCTGTTCTTTTAATTGCTTGCGCACGATAGCTAACGCCTCTTCACGTTTCATACAATCGATTCTCCTTTATATATAATTGAACCGCTTCTGGCAACAAATATGTCACGCTTTTTCCGTTTTGGATACGTTCGCGAATGAGCGAAGAAGAAACCGCAAACGTCGGCACGTCCACTTCGATAATCGGATACGGCGTACAAAGCGAATAGCCCGGACGTTTCACGCCGACAAATTGAATGAGTTGAACGAGCTCATCAATGCGATACCAATGCGGCAAATATTCGACCATATCTCCGCCAATAATGAAGTAAAATGTCGTATGCGGATGTCTTTTTCTTAACAAAACGATCGTGTCGTACGTATACGATCGCTCTTTCCGTTCTAATTCAATCGTTTCAACGCGAAAATGTGGGTCATTGGCAATCGCCATACGCAACATATTGACGCGATGCACATGATCAGTCACCTTTTTATCTTTATGCGGCGGAATGTAGTTTGGCATAAACCATATTTCATCGAGCTTTAATTCCGTTCGTACATCATCCGCAATTAATAAATGCCCATAATGAGGCGGATCAAACGTCCCACCTAAAATGCCTACTTTTTTCACTGCACCGCTCCTATTTTGGTAACACAATTTGCTTTCGTTCACGAGACTCTTTGTATAATACAATCGTATGACCGATCAGTTGGACGACTTCCGCCCCTGCTCCGCTCGCTAGCTGCTCTGCAATCACTTCTTTTTCTTCTTCGCAGTTTTTTAATACGCTCACTTTAATCAGCTCTCTCGCTTCAAGCGCATCGGCAATTTGTTTAATCATATTGTCGTTCACGCCGCCTTTTCCGACTTGAAAAATCGGCGTTAAATGATGAGCTAAAGAACGTAAAAATCGTTTTTGTTTTCCTGTTAACATGTTTTTCCTCCTAACTGTTGCATCACAACTTGTTCCATTCGTTTTGTATCTGGAAAAATTCCTGTCCATTTTTCAAACGCTAGGGCACCTTGATAAACGAACATGCCGACGCCGTTTTGCACGCGCGCACCCTTCTCTTTTGCTTCTTGCAGCCATTTTGTCATCAGCGGATTATAAATAATATCGCTGACGATCGTCCCCTTTTTTAACGTTTGAAGAGAAATAGGCATCGCATCGACATGTGGATACATGCCGACAGACGTTGTATTAATAATGATATCATACTCCCCTAAACGTTCCTCTGCTTCCTCAAGCGAGTAAACAGAAGATATTTGTTTTTCAATAAACGTCTCTGCCTTTCCTGCCGTGCGATTACATACATCAACGGCAGACACACGATGTTTCAAAAGAGTAAAATAAATGCCGCGCGCCGCCCCGCCTGCGCCGACAAGCAAAATGCGCGCACCGGACAATTCAATGTTCATTTGCTCACATAACGCTCGGACAAATCCTTCACCATCTGTATTATAACCAATCCACTTCCCATTTTCATTGACGACTGTATTGACGGCTCCCATTTGTTTTGCCGTTTCATCAAGTTCATCCATATACGCCATCACTGCTGTTTTATGCGGAATCGTCACATTAAATCCTGCACATTGTAACGCTTTTAACCCTTGCACCGCCTCTTTTAACAGGTGAGGCTCAACATGAAACGCATGATAATGCGCATCGATACGCAACGATTGAAACGCATCGTTATGCATAAGCGGTGATAAGGAATGATGAACAGGACAGCCGATTAGCGCAAATAATTTCAAGTTCCTCTCCCCCTCTTTGTTAAATGAGCGATCTGCGCAACATCACACCGACGCCTTTTGGCGCGTATGCAACGACATGAGCACCAGGTTCATGACATGTCACCCAACCGAGCCCTGAAAAAACAATATCTGTTTTCGGTTCTTTTAATGTGAAATGGTGGGCAACGAGCGGCGGCAATTGCTCGCAATAGCTTTTGCGCGGCGGCTGCAACAACTCTCCAAGATGTTTCTCATACAACTCATCTGCATGTTCACGCTTCGTTCGATGAATAAACAATTCATTTGACATATAACATACAAATGGACGTCTTCCACCGCTTACGTAATCTAACCGAGCTAGCCCTCCGAAAAATAACGTTTGTTGTTCATTTAATTGATACACTTTCGGTTTAATTTCTTTCTTTGGCGTAATGACTTTTAAATCTTTTTTATCGACGAAATGCGCCATTTGATGATGGTTAATAATTCCCGGCGTATCATAAAGAGCCGAGCCGTCATCGAGCGGTATTTCAATCATATCGAGCGTCGTTCCCGGGAAATACGATGTCGTAATGACATTTCCTTTTCCTGTCGCTTCTTTAATGATGCGATTAATAAACGTTGATTTTCCAACGTTCGTGCAACCGACGACATACACGTCTTTTCCGTTTCGATATTCATCAATCGCTGCCATCACTTCTTTCATTCCGTAGCCTTTATTGGCGCTCACTAAAAAAACATCGCGTGGCTGTAAACCGAGTTCGCGAGCCGATTGTTTCATCCAGCGCGTCACTTTTTCATGTTTGACGGATTTCGGCAATAAATCGACTTTGTTGCCGACAAGCAGCACATCTTTTTTCCCGACAAATCGATGTAGTCCCGGCAGCCAGCTACCGTTAAAATCAAAAATATCAACAATTTTCACGACTAATCCGTCTGCTTGTCCGATGCCGTGCAAAATGTTTAAAAAGTCGTCATCCGTTAACGAGACGTCCTGCACTTCGTTGTAATGTTTTAATCGGAAACAGCGCTGACAAATCACCGGATCTTTCTCTAGCGCTGAAGGGGGCGCATATCCGATTTTCGTTTCATCTTCCGTTTGAATCGTTACTCCACATCCAATACAAATCATTTGTTCACTCATCTTCATCACTCCCAATGAATCATACCTTTTTTTCGCATCATATTTAAGATTTTTCGTTCAATGTTTCGGTTTATACGAGTGAAAAAACCGTCTGTTTGTGCAACAGGAACGACTAAAATCGTATGTAACCCGAGCCGATTGCCGCCAAACACATCGGTGAGAAGTTGATCGCCAATGACGACAACTTCTTCTTTTTTCAACTTCATGTCGCGCAACGCTTGTTGAAACGCTCGCGTTAACGGCTTGCGCGCTTCGAAAATAAACGGAATGCCAAGCGGCTTAGCAAACGCTTCCACTCGCTTTTTATTGTTATTGGATACGACGGTGACTTGAATGCCGCTTTGTTTCATTTGTTCAAACCAACGAACAACATCAGGCGTCGCAAGCGGACGATCCCATTCAATTAACGTGTTATCTAAATCTGTAATAATTCCTTTTATTCCTTTTTGTTTTAAATGTTCTGGAGTAATTTCAAAAATACTTTTCGCATGTTCGTTCGGCAAAAAATATTTTAACATACGTTCTCATTCCTTCTCTCTTTTTTACATAAATAAACAAATTGTAAAATTTTTCGACAAAATCCGATATTTTTCATATCATGTGGATAACTTTATGCACATGATCCACATTCATTTTTCAACATTTCCTCATCGTTATAAACAACAAATCCACAACTTATCCACCAACACATGTGGATAATTAGAACAATTGTTCTTATTTTTGATTTATGATAAAGTGAAGATAAACCTACCATTATATGTATACATTTTTCCGTGTATACCAAGGAGGCGAAAAAATGAAATGTTTGCCTGACGACTTGTTAATTGAGTCATACTACAAAGCAAAAGAATTACAATTAAGCAAAGAATTTATTCAACTCATTGAAAGAGAAATTTTCCGTCGCCGTCTTGACCATAAAATTAAACAGTCTTCGTAATGAGCCTTCAGTTACTGGCTCTTTTTCTTTTGCGCAAAAAATCCAAGACGTTGCCCCATTTTTACTTCAAGCGGCGGAATAATTTGTTCATCTAACGTAAAGGCGCCCTTTTCAAACAATAACACTACTGTTGAACCGAACGAAAAATATCCGATTTCTTCGCCTTTGTTCACATAGTT
Organism: Anoxybacillus sp. ST70; assembly: GCF_019553625.1. NCBI lineage: Bacteria > Bacillati > Bacillota > Bacilli > Caryophanales > Anoxybacillaceae > Anoxybacillus > Anoxybacillus sp. ST70. The sequence continues at coordinate 344,387 of NZ_JAHZOF010000002.1, read as the reverse complement.
GTGTTCATGTGTTAATTCAATGCTGTTGACAAACATCGCTCCGACTTTCACAATGGCTGTATGCATACCATTTGTACACAGTTCAGTAATTCTTCTGTAATTTTTAGAAAGTGGATCTTTGCCATATTTCAATCCGAGACGGTTGACAGGGTATGACTTGCCACCGAGCTCCCACTGCTTCACAACTTCCCCACATATTGGGCTATGAATACGATGATAATGGCTTGGACTTAAATACAAAATAATAAACGTTCCATGCAAATACTTTTCAGCGATCCGATCATCGCCAAGCATCTCACGAATGGAGTACGTTTTTCCTTTCACGATGATTTCTTTTTTGTCTGTAATGATGCCGACATCTTCAATAACGGCATCGACAGGGCTTACGACACTATCTGGGTGTTCATCGATCGGACGAAGTCCTTTTTTTAGCGATCGGACGAACAATTGTTGAAGCGTTTCATATTCGTGCAACTTTTTTTCCATTTCTTCTTCATCTACTTTATATACTTTCGCATAAGATGGAATAACCCACCGACTCCATTTTGAGCGCGTAAACGAAGCAAGCCACTTCGATGTCAAAGGATGATTTGTTAATTCAATAAACAGGCGATATAGCCATTTGACCAACGACTTTCCCTCCTAAAGTAAAGAATGTCCTTTACTAGTTTGCTTATTATCAATAAAATATTAGTAACCGAGTGATATTTTTGGCAAGTGGGTTGTCACGATTTTAATAAAGGAGTGAACGTGTATGTTTTTATCCGATTATATTGATCATACCATTAAAAAACTTAAAGCGCATACGGCAAACGTATTGACGTTGACAAATTTAAGCCTAGGAGGCTTTGCGATTTTATTTGCGGTGAAAGGCCAGCTAAACGTCTCTGTATTGTTTATTTTTTTGGCAGCACTTGCCGATCGTTTTGACGGAACGGTCGCTCGGAAAATGAATATTGAATCTGACTTAGGGAAACAATTGGACTCAATGAGTGATATTATATCATTTGGAGTAGCACCTGCACTATTACTTTATCAAGGATTATTGCACGAATTTGGCGCACCCGGCTCATTTTTTACGATTTTTTATATCGGTTGCGGTGCTTTTCGCCTAGCACGATTTAACATTACGGAAAGCAACGGATATTTTACCGGTTTGCCGATCACGGCGGCAGGTTGTTTATTGACGCTTAGTTATTTAACAATTCATTACTTCCCACCTTACGTCTTTATTTTTATTATTTTTACGCTTTCTCTTTTAATGGTCGGTTCATTCCGATTAAAGAAAATGTAACCCTTGAAGCTTTCCACTTCAAGGGTTTTTTTCGTACAAATTTCCCTTTTCAAATACCCGTATAAATTATATGATAAATTTGGTTTTATTTTTCATTCTACAACTAGAGGTGATAAATATGGATCGTACGTCCTTAATCGGACTCATTCTTGGCATTATTGCGGTGGGTGTCGGAATGATGTTTAAAGGAGTAAGTCCGGCTGTGCTCATTAACCCTGCGGCGATTTTAATCATTTTGTTAGGGACAGCGGCCGCCGTCACGATCGCCTTTCCAACGAAAGAAATTGCGAAAGTGCCAAAGTTATTCGGGGTCATTTTTAAAGAACCAAAAACGCCAAAAATTGAAGAACTCATTCCGTTGTTTGTCGAATGGGCAAACATCGCTCGCCGCGAAGGGCTGTTAGCGCTAGAAGCAAAAGTGGCCGAAATCGATGACCCATTTTTACGCAACGGATTAAGTTTAGCCATTGATGGACAGTCACAAGAATTTATTCGTGACGTGATGACTGAAGAAATTGAAGCAATGCAAGAGCGTCATTTAGCAAACGCAACAATTTTTACCCAAGCCGGTACATATGCTCCAACGCTTGGGGTACTTGGGGCCGTCGTCGGATTGATCGCTGCCTTGCAGGATATGTCTGATATTGATCGTCTTGGTCACGCAATTAGTGCGGCGTTCGTTGCGACGCTCATGGGAATTTTTACAGGATACGTTCTTTGGCATCCATTTGCGAACAAATTAAAACGCAAGTCAAAAGAAGAAGTGAAAGTACGTCAAGTGATGATTGAAGGCGTGCTTTCAATCATTGAAGGACAAGCACCTAGAGCGATTGAACAAAAATTAGCTTCTTATTTACCGATGAGCGAACGTCAAAAACTTTTAGGACAAGGAGCTCAGAATAATGGCGAAAAAGCATAAAAAACATCATCATGAAGACCATATAGATGAAAGTTGGCTAATTCCATACGCTGATTTATTAACACTGTTATTAGCACTATTTATCGTATTATTTGCTAGTAGCCAAATTGACTCAGAAAAATTCCAGCAAATCGCCAAATCTTTCAATAGCATACTAACAGGAGGAACTGGGGCACTACAATATTTGAGCCCGATGGATAGGGAAAAAATAGATTCGGTCATTAAAGACTCTCCAAGTCAAAAGCCGTATGTCAAAATTTCAAAAAAAGAATACGAGGAATTAAAAAAGATTCAAAGTAAATTTAACGAATACGTCAAAACGAATCAATTAAGCGGAGAATTGTCTGTCGCGATGACAGAAGAAGGATTGCTTGTAACGATTGCGAACGATGTGTTGTTCGACTCAGGCAGCGCTGATATTAAGCCACAATATCGCGATGTCGCAAAAAAAATATCGAACTTGCTCGTCATGAATCCGCCGCGCAACATCGTCATTAGCGGACATACCGACAACGTGCCGATCAACAATGCGAAATTTGCTTCCAACTGGGAATTAAGCGTTATGCGCGCCGTCAACTTTATGAAACTATTGCTTGAAAATACAAGATTAAACCCGCAGTTATTTAGCGCAAAAGGGTATGGAGAGTTTAAACCGATCGCCTCAAATGCTACACCTGAAGGACGCGCGAAAAACCGACGGGTAGAAATTTTAATTATGCCGCAAGAACCTGCACAATAAAAGCGAGGGAGCCCCCCTCGCTTTTTTCATCCCGTCAATATATCGCCATTCGGATAACGAATATTCGTTTTTTTCGGCTTCGCAATTGAATATACGAGCGTTAACGGACCTAATTTCCCAAACAACATGACGAAAATAATGAGCATTTTTCCAATCGTTGATAAATGCGATGTCATATTCATCGAAAGACCAACTGTACCAAATGCGGATACAACTTCAAATAAAAGCGCAAGAAGCGAAGCATCTTCCGTAAGTGTCAATATCATCGTCATAACAAAAATAAACAACATGCTCATCGACGCAATGGCCAATGCTCGTAAAATAATCGTATGGCGAATCGTTCGCATCCAAACGACCGTTTCTTCTTTTCCTTTTAAAAAACTCATCACCGCAAAAATAATGACCGCAAACGTCGTCAGCTTAATTCCTCCGCCTGTCGACGTGCTTCCTGCTCCAATAAACATAAGGAAAATCATAAGCATCGCCGTCGGTTGTTCAAGGGAACCGATATCAATCGTATTAAATCCTGCTGTTCTCGGGGTAATACCTTGAAAATAAGATGCCCATAGTTGCTCACGAAGCGAAAGAGAACCGAGCGTTTTCGGGTTGTTATGTTCGAATAGAAAGAAGGCAATAATCGCCACAATATTCACAACAAGCGTCATGACTAACATCAGCTTCGTATGAATAGATAACTTTCTCCAACGTCGTTGATACAATACGTCAAATACGACCGTAAAACCGAGCCCACCGATGATAATTAATAAAGAGACGGTCACATTGACGATCGGATCATCGACAAAACGCGATAAATTATCCGGCCATAACGCAAATCCGGCATTATTGAACGATGCAATGGTATGAAAAACGCTGTAATATACCCCTTTCGCCCAGCCCATTTTCGGAACCCAATCGATCGCCAGCAACACTGCACCAACAACTTCCATAAATAAAGAAAACAATAGTAAATTGCGCGCCAAACGAATGACCCCACCGAGCGACGGTTGGTTTAACGCCTCTTGCATCAACATGCGTTGCTTCATCCCGATTTTTTTCCCGAGCACAATAACAACGAGCACCGCAAATGTCATAACTCCAAGTCCCCCAACTTGAATAAGCACCATTAACACAATTTCTCCAAATACGGTAAATGTCGAACCGGGATCAATTGGTGCTAAGCCGGTCACCGTTGCTGCGGATGTCGATAAAAAGAACGCATCAAGCCAGCTAATTTCCTTCTCTGTTGCGATCGGCAACTTCAACAACCCCCCACCGACAACGACAAGAAAGAGAAACATGCCCGCTAACAATTGAGGGGGAGTGAGCTTCAACGGTTTCATCATTGTCCTTCTCACGCTTCATCCTTCTTTCATATTTATTTTACATTCCTCGATTATACAAGATTTTCTTTTCACAAACAAAGGGGAAAAAAGAAAAATCATGTGTCCAAACACGAACAAGTTTTCTAATGCATATACATACATAAGCAACAAAAGACCACCTGCGAGGTGAACGATGATGGGTGCCATTTTTTCTGCGCTTGCTTTGTTTATAAAGGAGCTCGTCTTTTTCGTATCTTATGTGAAAAACAATGCCTTTCCACAACCGCTTGATGCAAAAGAAGAAGCGATGTATTTAAAGCAAATGGCAAAAGGAGATGAATACGCTCGCAACAAGCTCATCGAACACAATTTGCGCCTCGTTGCGCACATTGTAAAAAAGTTCGAAAATACTGGAGAAGACCCAGAAGATTTAATTTCAATCGGCACAATCGGCTTAATTAAAGCGATCGAAAGCTATTCAACAGGAAAAGGGACAAAACTGGCGACATATGCTGCTCGTTGTATCGAGAATGAAATTTTAATGCACCTTCGTTCACTGAAAAAAACGAGGAAAGACGTTTCTTTGCACGATCCGATCGGGCAAGATCGCGACGGAAATGAAATTAGCCTACTCGATGTATTAAAATCAGAAGATGAAGACATTATCGACATGATTGAAAAAAATAATGAGCTTGAAAATATCGCTCAACATTTACACGTCCTTGACGATCGTGAACGACAAGTCATCGTTAGCCGCTTCGGCTTAAACATGCAACCTGAACGCACCCAGCGCGAAATCGCGAAAGAACTCGGCATTTCTCGCAGCTACGTTTCACGCATTGAAAAACGAGCATTAATGAAGCTATATCACGAATGTTATAAGCACGATAAAGGCAAAAAAGGATCATAACGAAAAGGTGTCCCGAAAAAACGGGACACCTTTCATACGCTCAGTTTTCGTTTATTGCGCATTCGTTTTTCGATGTAGTATGTGGGAACGATCATCACTGTCCAAATGGTAAAGTAGTGAAGCAAGACAAGCAGCGGGTTGTTTGTGCCGTGTTCTTTAAGGATTTTTTCATGGCGAAACGCTCCGTCCGGTGGGGTTGGCAGTGTGCCAACCGTCTTTCCAGCAAAGGATGGTGCGTTTTGTTCGGCAAATTTCGGTTTGAACTCTCCTTCGCTTGGCTTGACATATTGCGAACTCCAATACATCCCGCCAGCTAAAAGCGCAAATATCAACACGCTAGAAATGAACGCTCCTTTCCGCCACGTTCCGTCCTTTGCTTTGAACACTTTTTTACTAACACCCATGATCCATTGCCAATGCAAGCCGAGATGAAGGCCGACTAAAGCAAGCGTTGTGTTGGCGAAAAGGTCGTGAATTTCCCGTACAAAATGGTTCCCCTCTAGTGCGACGTTCGAAAACAAAACACGCGAAATCAAAATCCCCGATACAATGACCGCTGCCATCGAAACAAGCAACAAGATGTTTAAGGCAAAGCTGATCCTCGTTTTCTTCGGAAGTTCGGAAGAAAATATTTTTTTCGTCGTGTTGATTACCCAACGATAGTTTAATCCGATATGAACAAGAATCGCCACTCCGATTACAGTTCCAGCAATTTCATGAAACGGCAATCCATTAAACACTCTCGGATTCATTAACAACACAAACGCAATCGCCATTGAGACGTCCAATATGATTTTTACGATGTTTTTCTTCAACACATATCCCCCCTGATTCACCATATCATGTACTGTATACCGTAAGTGTACGAGTGAATGGTGAAAATTAGGTGAAAGGGGGATATTTCACCTACGTTTAGATAAAACATCACCTACCGTTTTAAAAAACGTTATGACCACTACTAGCTTTACATCCCACTACGTTCAGATAAAACTCAAATTTCAATAGACGCTCGACCTGTCTCAATTCCTGTCTTTACATCCCACTACGTTCAGATAAAACAAGGAGTTCTATGCTCGTTTTGTTGAGTATGGTCATAAAGCTTTACATCCCACTACGTTCAGATAAAACTTGCGCTGTTATTTGTCCTACCGCCCACAATTTTTCTACTTTACATCCCACTACGTTCAGATAAAACATTTAACACATCTGTGTCATCGTACTCGACAATCTGCTTTACATCCCACTACGTTCAGATAAAACCAATTTTAGAAGTGTTTGGCGATCATTTCTTCAACACTTTACATCCCACTACGTTCAGATAAAACGTTATTATGAACTTAACTTGTTATTTTTCTCTCTCTTTATATCCCACTACGTTCAGATAAAACTAGAAAGGCTGCGTGCTGGTGAAAAGCTTGAGGATATTTCTTTACATCCCACTACGTTCAGATAAAACGTGGAAATGTTGTTCTATTTTAGTGCCAGCAACTTTCTTTACATCCCACTACGTTCAGATAAAACCCGAACTAGAATCATATCCTTGTACAATTACAAATTCCTTTACATCCCACTACGTTCAGATAAAACAGCCACACCCACACGCCCAACTCGCAAAGGCAATGCTTTACATCCCACTACGTTCAGATAAAACCCCTAAAGTCTAAAAACACAAAGTACTGTCATATCAACGATTTTTGGGAAGTGTTGATATGACAAGTTCCTACTTTTTGCAGTGAAGCGTCAGTCGTGTTTTGTCCTTATTCCAAAAATATCGCATTTTTTGTTGATATATCAAGCATTTTTATTCATTTTTTAAAATTAGAGGTTCACTGCAAATATTAAAGAAAGAGTTCATCAAAGTTTTTCTCCTGTCCAAATACTTGCTTCTTGATATTCTTCGGATTAGCCACTTCGTAAATATAAATGGAATCCTCATCTTCATCAATAATTTGGTCTATCTCGTTCAAGCATTTCATAAGCAAACTTTTGGAAATCTCCCCTTCAAACACAGAGTTTTGGGTCCACGTTAAGTACTCTCTCAGCTTTTTACACACTTTATTTACACGTTTTTCTCCAACATCGTACGTAATGATTACAAACATAACTACCACCATGCCTTCAACGGTTTATAAGGTTCATCGCCAATGAAATGTTTAATGAGTTTGTAACATTCCAAACGAATAAAATAACGATAACTTACTTTTCTCTTCAGTTTCCGATGCTGTACTGTTGTTGATAGCTTCTCATCCCATTCTTTAATAAAACGCTTTTTTCCTTCCTCGTTTAACAAAACCATTCCATCAAGAAAATCGAAATGTTTCTGGGTGATGATGCGATTATTAATGCACGAAATAATCACAACATCAACGAGTAATGGTTTGAAAATCTCCGCTAAATCTAGACATAAAGAAAATCTCTTCGTTGATGGCTCATGCAAAAAGCTAATAGTCGGATCTAATTGTGTTTTATAAATTTCCGACAAAACCGTTGTATAACAAAGCGAATTCCCAAACGAAATAAGGGCATTAAGCGGGTCTTGCGGCGGTTGTTTCGTTCGTTTTTCAAAGATAAAATCTTGTTTCAAAATTGCATTAAATGACTGATAATAATGTTGCCGAATGCGTCCTTCTATTCCCATCAGTTCTTGAATTGTCGTAGCACTATCCATCTTTTTCGCTTCTTCTTCGATGTTTTTTACATATTGCTCCGTTTTTTCTTTGTATCGTCGAATATTCCGCAACATATGATGCACGGCACTTTGCAAAAACGACCTCGCCATATATAACCGCTTCTCATGCTCCAGATAATGAACACTTTGTTGCACCACCGTAAATCCTGAAACTTTTTTATTTCGCGGACAAAACGTACCTGCATAAAATCCGTAGTAATTAAATACATGAAGATGAACATCATGCTGGCTCAGCAAATTTAATAGCGACGAGTTTAAATCCACTTCCCCAAATATATATAAATTATCCGTTTGATGAACAGGAAGGCTCTTTTTATTTTCTTGTTCGTCAAAAAAGTATAGCGTATTATCTTTTCTTTTCAGCCTACCGTTAGAAAAAATATAGTGATCCCGCAACATTTTAATCATCACCCTCTAGCGCAAAACAAAATTCATAATATGCGCATTTTGTACAGTAAGGAAGTTTTTTCAACCGCGGCGGAGAAGGAGATTGTAAAATGACATAAATCTCCTTTATCGCCTTTTCAATCGCGCTCTCATCTTTTTCTGTCAGTTCTACCTCTTCAGTTTTCCGCTCCTTCGTATAGCTAATCAATCCCTTCTTCGTAATGCCCCGTTTCTTTAGCTCATATAAGTAATACAACATTTGAAATCGATCGGCTTCTGGCATTTTGCTAGAGATCTTAGTTTCGCGAACATACTCCTTATCTAAAGCATCTAACTTGAATATATCATCAACTAAAATTTCCCTATCTTCCAAACGCGGATAAGCCCGCTCGTGTAAAATCTTTCCCTCAATGACACGTTCATGTTCATTTTCCATCGCAATTCCTTTTGAAAACAACCATAGCTTCCGCTTACACACTTTGTAATACTGCATTTGCACACCACTAACCATGAATATAAACTCCCTCTTAATATTGATTGGATGAAGGTTTGTCTAATAAAATACCCTTTCCTTTCAACTGTTCACGATTAAAGTCATATTGAACATCGGCAATATATATGTGGTCAAATGGCTTTGGCAAACGCTCCGACACATATTTTTCCGCTACATATCGCTGAACGCTAACTGTCTTCTTTTCAATTTCCATTCGTAATTTCAACCGCTCTTTCCATTCTTTTTCTTTCTTATACTGCTCAAATAGATGCTCAATTTGATCATACATTTGCCGCGTGATGATTTGGATGTTTTGAATATCACGCAGTTTTTGTTGCGCCTCACGTTTATCCATTCCGTATGGATCAAGATTATCAAACATGTATAAGGCATCTTCAAACTCTTTCAAAAATGATGTTCCCTTTAATTGTTTTCGATCATATAGTTGCTTTACCATTTCTACCTTGGCACGTTCGTCAACAATTTGGTAATCGTATTGCTCTAACAGCCGAATGCTCTCATTTATAAGATGTTCGTTATATACTCTTGGAATGCCGGAGATATTTTCAGTGAAAATATGAATATTGCATAATCATGATCAAGTGCTCTTTTACGGTAACAACGTCCGAAACGTTGAAACAAGCTATCTAACGTTGACATTTCCGTAAACAAATAATCAAAATCAATGTCAATACTCGCCTCAACGAGTTGCGTCGTAATCCAAATTCCTCGTTCATTCTTTTCATTAAATTGTTTAATGCGCTTTTCTAACAACTGGCGATCCTCTTGTGTGAATTGCGAATGGAGTAAGTAGATAGGGACTTGTGTATCACAATCTAAAAATTTATCATAAAGACTCATTGCCTTACGAACAGTATTGACAATGACAAGCACTTGTGACGTTTCTCCTAGCTCTAACATTTCTCCGATTGTTTCCTCTATACACTCGGAGCGCAAACAAATGCGGTGACGGTGAACATCTGTATCAATGAACTCCCCTGTAACAAATTCATCATCGTGAATCACATTTCGCTGTTTTAACTCTTCCAAATACAAAGTGGGAAGCGTGGCAGTCATAATCATAAATTTTCCACCTACATGATGGATCATTTCTAATGCTTTAATTAACATCGCTGCAATCCTCGGTTCATATGCTTGTATCTCGTCAATCACTATTTTTGCATTCGCCATCGCTGCTAATTCCTTTTCAAAACCTTTATAGTAAAACGGAAACTTTAAAATTTGGTCAATGGTTGTAAGCAATAGCTTCTTCGCATAATGTTCAGACTGTTGTTTTAATTCTTCCCAATTTTCCTCTTTGTCTACTAAATAATGCACGCTCGTGGAGTGTAACAACCCAACCGCATCATAACCCATTTTTTCTTTTATTCTGTCGTATATCGCGTTAATGCTCACTCGAAGTGGCAATGTAAAAAATGCTTTATCCTCTCGAATCCATAAAAGCGCCGCTTCCGTTTTCCCCATTCCCGTTTGTGCAATAGCAATAACGTGCTTATCATGATGTTGTTCAGTAAATTGTTGCAAATCATTTTTATGGAATCCTTGTTTTTGCATATATTCATTTACATTTATGTAGACCGATTTTTCTACATCCCTTTCGACATCCATATGAGCAGAGGCCGCATGGTCTAAACGATGTAGTAATCCTTTAATCATGACATATTTCCAAAATTCTTCTCCGTCATGGTACGTATATCGCTTTAACAATCGATCAACGAATCGATATGAAAATTTTTCTGTCATTTGTAATCCCATATGTTCACTTAGTTGTGGCAACTGCTGTTTTATATCGTTTTCTAAAACATGACGAATCATTTCTTTCTCTGGAAGCTGGTCACGCTCATGATGATAACCGACCGCGTGAATAAGTAGTCGCTCTTCTTCTTTCGTGAGGTCTAGCTGTTTTAGTGGGATACATCCTGCTGATAAGTAATTGTGAGGTACATTTGTTTCTACATCCGTTTCTAACATCGATTCATGAATCGCCTGACGGATCTTGTTTTGAAATACCGTATTTGCTTTGCCAACATCATGATATTGCACAGCTATTTCTAACAGTTTCCACATTTGTTCGTCCATTAACATGAATTTGTGGCCATAAGCGTCTTTTAATAAATTTAAATTATGAAGGAGACGATCCGTATGTTCACGAATCGTCTCTTTTCCTTCCAATTTTGCATAAAAAGCCATCATTGCCCCTCCTACAGATGATAAAAAACTAGTTCCCCGTCTTCATCCATCCATACTCCTTCTGGAGCCTCAATTCCTTTTTGAACATAACCTACATGAATTTTTTCCCACTGCCGAATCCCATTGACAATTTCATATTTCCAATTGAGTTGATAAGGAATACTTTTTGTTTCTCGATCAAGAAGATGTCTCGGAATATAGGCATCTCGCTGCAAAGTCAAGGTCTCATCTTCCTCAAGTTCTCGGACTTCCACGAGTTTATACTCATCAATCCGAACTAAATCTTCCCAACGCCCAAGGCTATAATGAGTGGTACTATGCTCGATAGCATGAATGATTTGCGTTAATATGTGTTCCTCTGCTTCGACATGGATTAATAAATGGACGTTGTGCAACAAATGGGTGTACATTGGCATCGTTGTGATTTCATTTTTGTCGTAAGAAAATTCCATTCGTGCTAACCCATCTAGTACAAGTGGAAAGCTGGATAGTTCTCTCCTTTTGAAAAAATAATATCGCTGATAATCAAGCAACTTCGCTTCATACGTCCCTTGTACACTTAGACGCATTGGAATGAATTGGTTTGCATCAAGCAAAGCGTGAATCATTCCTTTTACTGTTGAATATGGCGGAAGCGGATACGTTTCCGCCACTTTGGAAGCAAACGGCTTTTTGTAGCACGCTGTTTCTTGAAATAACTTTAATCGTAACGCTTTCATATTTAAACACCGTAATACGCTTTGATTTGTTTTGAAACATATTGGAAAAACGGTTCAACAGGCATCACTTGCTCGTTGAATAAATCGTACAACTCTCCTTCATTTGCAAAAACACCGCTCAATATACCGATGCGTGTATCTTTGCCGATCGCTTCCCCAGCAAATGTTTGTTCCATCGTTTCTTTAATTGGCTTCGTTTGAATGGCCCATCCGTTCCCTGTTACACTTAGTTGCACGCGCCCGAGGAAAAACGGATTGGCGACATTATACATTCCACCAATGACAAAAAGAGGAGATAAATTTTCTTGTCGCCCGCGAATGTTACGGTTTAGCACTTTTAACACTTCAAGCAACTGAAGGACACGGTTCGCTTTTTCTTCGCTTGGAAGTTCAATCTCCCCATCTACACCGACACGGTTTAAATCAATGGTAATCGTATATGTGTAAAAACTATGATGTTGTTCAATATTGGCTAAGTTAGCATCTTGTCCAATGCGACTTGCGAGCCCCATATTGTTTAGAAATTCCAAATCACTTTTGTATGGCTCAAGCGAAATCGCATGGCTCAGACGAACAACAGCAGGACGTTTTTGCGAATTTTTATCTGTTTTTAAGTAGCCAAATAAGTCCATTTCAACAGAGTCATTAATCGTGACATCTTTTTTAAATTGGACAACTCCACTCGCTTTGTCAACCGTATCTAAATTCCACCCGAACAGTTCATTTCCAAGTCGAACAATATCGTAACGGATACTTTGCCGCGATGCATACGTATATACTTCACCGTCGCCGCGATGAAATTTTTTCAACTCTGAAATATTAGCAATTCCTTCTCCGTAGTTTAATGAGTTTGCTTGAAAAATGACGGTCATTGTTAACGCTTTTTTCATGCTTGAACTTCCTCCTGTTCTTCTTTATATTGGTTTGCGAGTAATCCAGCAATAAACGCATTCGCCACTGTCGCAAAATCTAAATCCCGTTCATGTAGCGCATTTAAGAAAATAGGTGACATCGGACGATCTGTAGACATATAAATACGCATAAGCGTATCCATAAAACTTTTTCGATTTCCGGCTTTTGCAGCATTTAATAAACGATAAGCAATGCTTGTCACTTTTTTCTCCGAACCGCTTGAACGGATGATCGCATCGCGAATTTCTCGCCCTTGCATAAACAACGCAGTTACTCTTTTGTCTGTTGTGGCCATATCTCTCACTCCTTTTTTAAACTGCAAAATTCGATTCCGCTCCCGCACGGCAATGTACGGACCGTTCGTACTTCTTTCATTTTTGATGCAATCGCGCAAATAGTGATAGATGACATGAATTGGATCAGCACCGCGCAACACAGATTGCACAAACTGCTCGCGATAGTCGTATGGTTTGATGTAATCAAGTCGATCAGCATATTGCTTGAAATAATAGGCTAAGTACATAGGAAGGTGGTAATAATGCAAGTGTGTTTTTTTACTGCTATAATCCGAAAAAAATTCCAGGAAAAATAAGTGATCGATCACATACTCTGATTCTTTTTTCACGCTTTGAACGAGTTGACTGACGATCTTGTTAAAAGGCTCTCTTTTTTTCTTTAATTCTCTAAAATGATTGTTTTTCTGTAAAACCTCCGCAAAAGTGGCATCCGTCTGAACAAAACCTGCATACAATCGTCGTTCTGTTTGTTCATTTATTCCTTCGTTTTTGTAATAAATGGTCGATCCAATTGGTGCGAATAAAAGCACAAGTTTAGCTAATGAAGACAACGGTTTAGGTTGCTGACTATCAAAATGCCAACTAAAGTTAAACGCATTGTCTTTCGCAACCCCTATCGGAGAAAACACCATTTCTTCGAAGTTGTAAAAAGCAAGACGTTCATTGAAGAGCAGACACTTATTTATTTCTGTCTTGATGTATTCTTGTACTTCTTCTAACGTTTTTTTCTTCCATGCCCGTTTTAATTGTTTAAACGGTTGATATTCACTCTGTTTTTCTAACAAAGAACTTATCTCTTCAATAGAATGACTATCTCTAAGAGAGCATTCCAACTGTAGATCGTTAATCACAGGCAACACATAACTTTTATAAAACTCCTCTTCATGTCCATCCAAATCCAAACCATTCTTTGTCACATTTAAAAAAGATACTTGGCCAAAAAAAGATTGTAATATAGCTGCTTTAAAATAATTGAAGGTCAATTTTTCGTTAATCTTTTCTTCATTCACAATGTTTTTAAACGCATGAATATATTCTAGCAGCTGATCCATATGGTCGTATTTTTTTATTTCTTTCATTTTGTCAACGATGTTTTCTAATTCAGGGTTAGGGAAATATTTAAGAATTCTTTTCCCCGTATCTGATATAACTTTCTTTGTTGCTGTCAAATGATTTTTAAACTGTTCTTCATTCTTCACCTGTTCGATGTAATCATCCAATCTTTCGCATTCTCTTCTGGCAACACTATACTCCTCCAACAAATACAAGAAATATGCTCTTGGTAATTGTGGAAGTACCTCTGTATCCAATTCAATTCCCCATGGTTTAACTGTCACGCTATGTTTGTGTTCTTCGCTAATTATTTCATGTTTCCGTCCGTATTCAAACACACGATATAGCCCGACAAGTCCCATATTAATCATCCATTCCCCCATGTACAATTCAACCTTCATTCCTTCACCTCCTCCACTTCAAGCATTCCAAATCCTTGATTACGCCGTTTTGATAAACCGAGTTGATAAAGCAATTGTAAATCGGCAGGTTCTCCGCTCATATGAAATAAGCCATGATACGCAGTGAAGTATAAATGCTGTTGTTCCCCATACTTTTCAGTAAATTGATGATTAGATTCTTTTATGACCATCTTTTTAAATCGAATAGGTCGCACCGTCAATGGTTTATATAATCCCCTCCCGCGATATTCATATAAAATCGTATCGGCTAAGTAATTGATATGTTTTTCATAATTTGGATCATCTGGAGCAATGGGAATTTTCTTTTCATCTTCTATTAACAAAGGGGAGAGCGTTCGAAATATGACGACAGATGATGTAATCTTTTTTTCATTTCCCATTACTATTTTTCTTCGAATAAATTCGTATCCTTTATATTCGAACCTTTTTTTACTTTGCAAACCATTATACAAATGAAGCAAAAATTCATAATCAGGTGAACTAATAACAACACGTAATTCATCTAACTCAATTTCATCACCTTTTAAACAGAAGTTTTTTAAAAAAGGTGAGAAAACGAAAGGTTTTGTTTTTTGATTCATGTACAACTTTTCGTAATATTCCTCGCTAGATGCCCGTATACTTCCTTTCATGATCGACACAATTGCCATTCGATAATGAAGTGGGAGTTTTTTCACTTGGAATGAACAAATAACTCTCATAAGACACCTCCTTTGCTTCATTTTATCGAAAAAGAAAAGAACATGTTGTCGTTTTTTGTCAAATAAAAAGAAATTTCGATGAAATTTAACAATTCGAAACATAGCATATTCAATCATTATATTAATAAATCCGAAATCAAAAAACTTGAAAATATCCATCTATCCTCTAAACTTTCTTGACATAATTTTTAAATATACAAATAATAGGGAAGGGAGCAAAAAACATAAGGACTTGGGAGGGATCGATATTGTTAAGGGTTCTATTATCGCTTGTTACAGCTTTCTTTATTTTCTTTACTTCTTCTGTATATGCTCATCCTGGAAAAACAGATGCAAACGGTGGGCATACTTGTCGAACAAATTGCGAAAAATGGGGACTAAAATCTGGAGAATACCATTATCACGATAAAAACGGTAATATCATTCGTCAAACAAATAAAACTATTCATCCCCCTGCCATTCGTGTTAATTCAAAACATGTCGTAAAAGTTATTCGTGTAGTAGACGGCGACACAATCGATGTTCGTTTTTCTAACGGTGCAACATCACGAGTTCGTTTCATTGGCGTTAATACGCCAGAAACCGTTCATCCTCAAAAACCAGTAGAGAAATATGGGAAAGAAGCGTCTAATTACACGAAAAAACGATTGACCAATCAAACGGTTACGCTTGAATTTGATGTAGGAGTGAAAGACAAATATGGTCGTTTTCTAGCATATGTTTGGGTTGGAAAAGAGCTGTATAACGAAACGCTTGTCAAAGACGGATATGCACGAGTGATGACAATTCAACCAAATGTCAAATATCAACAACGCTTTATTACAGCTGAACGAAAAGCACGTCAACAAAAGAAAGGTCTTTGGAAATTATAGAAGCATAAAAGCTGTTCCGAACAACACGTCGGAACAGCTTTTTTAATCCTTATAGGTACGATACAAACGAGAAGTGGCAATGTCACTGCTCCGTCTATTCCCCTGTTTCAATTCCTCATAGGTACGATACAAACCCCAAAAAAGTGTTGATATATCAACATACGGAAAATATATACAATGTCATTATACACACATTTGAAAATTCAGTCAATATGCTATATGCCTTGCTACGTCTGCAAAAATCCCGGAAAATAACTTGTCGTCGATCCCCTGGGATTTTTGCAAGATTGGAGGTCGACGACAGTTGTGAAGTTATTCACAATTGTTGTATAAAAAACAGCCTCCGATTTGGAGACTGTTTTATGCTTCAGCGTTCACTTCCGCAATAATAACAAAGCCGATGACGGCTGTGATCACTAAGCCTGTAATCATCCACATCATCATGTATTCCCCCTTTGCCCATTTTCTTTTATTTTACACGTTTTTTCTTTATTCGAAAATGGGGTTTATGCGTCTTCTTCTATTTTTCGTACGTATGCGTTTGAACGGTGAGTGAAAAAGATCGAGCCGAGCATGAGAATAAATACTGCGCCAAGTACAAGTGGTCGTTTTGCTTCATCGATCGCGCCTGGGATGAGTGTGCCGATATATAAAAACGCACTAAGCGCAAATAAAACGAGACTGTATGCTTTATAGTCACGCGCTTTTCCTAACCAATTTCGCTTTTTTTCATCCAAAACAGTCATCCCCCTTCCTCCTTTCAATGTATCATAGAAAAGAAAAAAGGGGGCGATGTAATTTATGCCAACGCGCGCGCTAAATCTTCTATTAAATCGTCAACATCTTCTAATCCAACAGAAATGCGAATGAGACCGTCCGTAATGTCAAGTTCGTCGCGGCGCTCTTTCGGAATAGAGGCGTGCGTCATTTTCGCTGGTAACGAAATTAAGCTTTCTACTGCTCCTAAACTTTCCGCAAGCGTAAAGTAGCGAACGCGCGTCAATACTTGTTCGGCTTTTTCGCCGCTTCCGACGTCAAACGAAACCATGCCGCCAAAGCCGCGCATTTGTTTTTTCGCTACGTCATAGTTTGGATGAGACGGAAGCCCTGGATAGTACACACGTGTGACCGCTGGATGGTTTGTTAAAAATTCAACAATTTTTCGTGTATTTTGTTCATGTTCTTCCATACGAATGCCGAGCGTTTTCATGCCGCGCATTAATAACCATGAATCTTGCGGACCGAGAATGCCACCTGTTGAGTTTTGAATAAAATGCATCTCTTTCGCAAGCTGTTCGTTATTGACGACGACAAGCCCCGCGACGACATCGCTATGTCCGCCTAAATATTTTGTGGCGCTATGAATGACGATGTCTGCACCCAATGCGATCGGCGTTTGCCAATACGGCGTGCTAAACGTGTTGTCGACAATCATCAATAGTCCATGACGTTTCGCAATGGCTGATGCGCCTTGTAAATCAGTAATTTTTAAAAGCGGATTGGTCGGCGTTTCGATATAAATCGCTTTCGTATTCGGTTGAATGTGCGCTTCAATGTTCGCTAAGTCGCTCGTATCGACAAACGTTGACGCAATGCCAAGTCGGTTTAATACTTTCGTCATCACGCGGTATGTGCCGCCATATACGTCGTCTGTTAAAATGACGTGATCGCCACTATTGAACAACATCATGACCGCTGTAATTGCTGCCATACCTGAACTAAACGCAAAACCTGCATACCCTTCTTCCACATCTTTAATAAGCTCCTCTAACGCATGACGCGTTGGATTGCCTGTGCGCGAATATTCATATCCTTTATGCACCCCGACGGCTTCTTGTTTATACGTGCTCACTTGATAAATCGGAACGGATACAGCACCTGTATGCGCATCTCCCGCAATGCCGCCATGAATGAGTTTCGTTTTTCTTCTCACGTTACATCCCGCCTTCGTAAATGTTTTTACTTAAATATCGTTCGCTACTATCTGGAAAAACAACGACGATGTTTGTTCCTTCTTTCGCTTGTTCCGCCTCTAATAGCGCTGCATGAAATGCTGCCCCAGATGAGCTGCCGACAAGCAATCCCTCTTTTTGCGCAAGCTCTTTGACGCGGCGAAACGCATCGTCATCAAAAATTGTATAAATTGCATCAAAATAACGTTCATCCATATATGGCGGTAAACTTTCCATACCGATTCCTTCCGTTCGATGCGGACCGGGTTTTCCGCCGTTTAAAATCGAGCCTTCAGGTTCAACGATGACCGTTTTAATTGTTTTGTTTTTTTCCTTTAAAAATTTGGCTGTTCCCATAAATGTGCCGCCTGAGCCGGCACCGGCGACAAATACGTCAATTTGTCCGTTCAGTTGTTCCCAAATTTCTGGTCCGAGCGTTTTATAATACGTTCGTGGGTTCGCTGGATTTTCAAACTGTTGTGGGCAATAGGAGTTCGGAATTTCCGCAGCGAGCTCTTTCGCTTTGCGAATCGCTCCCGCCATCCCTTCGCTCGTTGGTGTGTGAATGACCGTTGCGCCAAGGGCGCGCATCAGCTGTTGTTTTTCGATACTAAATTTTTCTGGAACGCAAAAAATGACGCGAATATTTTTTCCGATCGCTGCAAGCGCAAGACCAATTCCGGTATTTCCTGCCGTCGGTTCAATAATCGTTCCGCCTTCTTTGATCTTTCCTGTCGCTAGTGCATCGTTTAACAGCTCTTGGCCGAGACGATCTTTAATGCTTCCGCCCGGATTAAAATATTCGAGCTTCGCAAATAGACGTACTCCTTTTGGAAGCGGAAACTGTGTAATTTCAACGATCGGCGTATGGCCGATTAATTCATGCACATTTTTCGCTACTTTCATGTTGTGACCTCCCAAAAGATAAAAAGAAGGAGAGGAAAACTCTCCTATTTGTTTAACTCGTTCACCATCCATTGAACAAGCTCAGATGAATGAAGGGCTGCTTTTTGTAAAAATTGTTCAAACGATACGTTCGACTCTTTGCCAGCGATGTCTGATAACGCACGAATGACGACAAACGGCACACCAAACTGATGGCATACTTGCGCAATCGCAGCCGCTTCCATTTCCACAGCATATAAGTCTGGAAATTGCGTGCGTACAAAATCAACGCGAGCAGGATCGTGCATAAATGAATCGCCTGTTGCGATTAATCCTTTTGCGACTTGTATATCGCGAATGTGCACGGCGCTCGTTTCAGCCGCTTGTACTAATCGTTCATCTGCCTTATAGCGCGCTGGCATGCCTGGCACTTGACCGTATGCATAACCGAACGCCGTAACGTCGACATCATGATGAACAACTTCGGTTGAAATAACAATATCGCCGACGTTTAACGATGGGGCAAAACCGCCAGCTGAACCTGTATTAATGACGACATCTGGCGCAAAACGTTCGAGTAAAATCGTCGTCGACATCGCCGCATTGACTTTCCCGATGCCTGATTTTAATAAAACGACATTCGCCCCATCTAACGTGCCGCTGTAAAAAGAACAATTCGCTACTGTCGTTTCTGTTCGATCGGCAATTTTTTCGCGCAAAATCGCTACTTCTTCTTCCATCGCTCCAATGATTGCTATTTTCATCGTTTCAACCTCTTTCACTTATTGTTTCACAGCCTCCATCAACCAGACGAAACGATTCATTGGCGTAAATGTGACGGTAAAACCGTGCGTTGTAAACATATGTTCAAGCGCAGGAATCGTCGTGTAATATTCCCGTTGTAAATCTTCCGCCAAGTCAACGAATCCTTTTTGTTTCGCTTCCGCAATCATCGCCTCATGCGCTTCGCGGTCGATAAACGCTGTATCAGCAAACACTATTTTACCACCTTTACGAAGAAGTGCGCTATATTTGCCGATCGCTTCTTCTTTTTCCGTATCTGTTAAATGGTGAAACGCATACGTGCTCACGATCGTATCGATCGGTTCATTCGGCAACGGAAATTGTAAAAAGTCGCCGTCTTCAATCGACACGTTCGGAAGTTTTTCTTTCGCCAGCTCGCGCATCGGGGCAGACGGTTCGATGCCGTACACCGTTTTTTTCGCCTCGATAAGCTTTTTCGTTAAATTTCCTGTGCCGACGCCAAACTCTAGCACGACATCGCCACTTTTTTCAACGACTGTATTTAAAATCGTCTCATATCCGTCAAAGACGTCACGGTATTGTTCATCGTGACCGTATACAGACGAATCGTACGACTGCGCCCACGTTTCAAAGATGTCTAAAAACTCACGTCCCATGATGTCACACTCCATAAATATAATAATTCATATAAGTATAGTATGAATTAAATGTATTGCTGTTCTCAATCTATCATATTTTTTTTAGATGTTCAATGGAAATGTGTTAAACTACGTGTAGAAAGGAGGAAGACGATGATTACGTTTGATCTCATTCAAGATAAAGTCGAGTTTTTTGAAGCGACAGATTTAGCGACATTAGAGAAAAAAATTAATGAACAAATTGAACATAACAAAGCGATTATGCTTGAAGTACATCATGTATCGTATCATATGCACTTGCTAGAAAACGGACAACGTCTATATAGCGCGATGGTGCATTTTAAAGCAAAAAAATAGAGCGTCACGGACGGCGCTCTATTTCTTTTAGTTGTTGCACTTTTGTCGGTTTCCATCCTTCGTCGGTCACCCATTCGATAAACACTTTATAATGTTCTGTTTTATCTTTTTTGGAGACGGTGGCAACGGCGTGGTTTGGACTGCCGCCATTTCCGATAAACCAGAC
Organism: Anoxybacillus sp. ST70; assembly: GCF_019553625.1. Taxonomy (NCBI): domain Bacteria; kingdom Bacillati; phylum Bacillota; class Bacilli; order Caryophanales; family Anoxybacillaceae; genus Anoxybacillus; species Anoxybacillus sp. ST70. Next base: position 323,685 of record NZ_JAHZOF010000002.1, on the reverse strand, counting down.
GATCAAATCAGAAGAAGGAATGCCTGTCGCATAACTAATGGCATCGAGCATTTCTTTCCAATCAACAGAGTTTTTATCATATTGTGTCACATGCGGTTCTGATTGCGTTGTGCCGATCGGCTGCCATGACGGGTTAACAATTTCGCGAATGACGTTTGAATTCGGATCATCAACAACCGTTTCTTCTACGTTGTCATTCGGTTGTTCGTTTGTTTCTGTTTCCGTTTCGGATGGTTGCTCGTCGTTTGACGGCTCATTTGTTTCGACTTCAACTCGTACTGGTTGCGGAGAAGCGTTCGTTTCCTTTACGGATCGATCGTTGGCAAACAACCATGTCCATCCGAAAAATAAAATAAGCGCAAACACAATCGCAATGAACGTATTTAATAAGCGATTTACTTTTCTTTGTTTTGAACGTTTGGCAAAACGGCTGCTCACTCTTGGTACCTTCCTTTCTGTTCCAACTCGTATGTAGTACGAACGATATCGGCAAATACTTTGTTCGTGACGGCGGCAGATGACGTTGTTTCTAATTGTACCACAACGAGCGCATATTTTGGACGGTCAGCTGGAAAATAACCTGCAAACCATTTGTTCACTACGTCTTTTTTTCCTGTTTGCGCTGTTCCTGATTTTCCTGCTACGGCATAAGGCAACGATTGAAACGAACGGCCAGTCCCTTCCGGATGCGTCACAACAAGTTGTAACAGTTGTTGCAGTTCGTCCACTGTCTCTTTGCGCAATGAATCCATCGTTAACCGCTTCTCATCAAATGTGAAAAATGTCGTTCCATTTTTATACATCATTTTTTGAACGATGCGCACTTGTTTCACCTCACCACCTCGCGCAATCGTTGCCATCATATTCGCTACCGCAAGCGGTGAGACGCGCACATCTTTTTGTCCAATCGACGTTTGTGCGACAGCAAGCGGAATATGTTTATCCCGTTCATCTCCCCAAATGTTCCCTTTTTTCTCTTCATGAAGCGGACGAAACGATGGAAAATGATAAACATCTCCCTCCCAACCAACGCGTGGCAACAATCCAAGTTTTTGTGCATATGTCTCAAACACGTTTTTATCTATCGCTATCAACTGTTTTCCTAGCTCTCCAAACGTCCTGTTGCAACTGATGGCAAAACTATCTTCAAACGTGCGCATCCCTTTCTTTTTTTCTTCCAGCTCACCGTTAATTTTTTGATCACAGTTAAACGTCTGTCCGTGAATGAGTCCATGTTCAAGCGCAGCAGCTGCAACGACGACTTTAAAAACAGATCCCGGCACTTGAGGAAGAAGCGCCTTATTTTCCATCGCTCCATCTTTGTACGGATCTCGTTCATCAATGGCGGGAGCGCTCGCTAACGCAAGAACGTCATTCGTTTCGACATCAAGTAAAACGACAGCCCCTTTTTCCATGCCATGTTGCGCGACAATTTGCTCAACACGTTGTTGCAGAGTATGATCAATCGTCGTTTGTACCGTAATCGGATAAAACGGATTCGCCTGCTCTGTATATTTCACATCCATGCCAAACAACGGCTCACCACGGGCGTCTACGTGATACAGTAGCTTCGTCTCCTCGTCTGGAATTAAAAATTCATCAAATGAACTTTGTAAGCCAGACACCCCTATTTTTGTTTTTGGAGATAAGTTTCGATCCGCATAGCGTTCTTTTAACACTTTCTCACTTTCTCCAAGTAAACCGATGACGTGTTGCGCATATTTTTGTTTGAGTTCGTACTGTTTATGAACGGCAATCACACCAGGGATGCGCAAATCATTAATCCGTTTCATTTGCCAAGGTTGCAGTTGAATCGGTTGTTGCCCATCGTGCAAAATGATTGGGCCTTTCGCCGTTTCAAGCTGTTGTTTTATCGTTTCTTTTGGCATGGAAACAATCGTTGCGATCTGATCAATGGGCCAATCCATTTTCTTTAAAAAAGGAAATAACACGAGCGTTGGGATGTATTCATATGTGAGCGGCTCGCCGTTTCGGGCGACGAACATGCCGCGTCCGTTATCAATCACAAGCTGTTCCGTACGCTGTGCGACGCTTGCTTCTATTAAATTCACCCCATGAAACGACTCAGTGCTAACTAGTTGTAGTTGAACAAGTCGCCCTGTGAGCACAAGTATCCCTAATTGTATCATTGTTAACATGACGATGATTCGTTTTTTTATCATAAAAAACACCTCGTCTTCATTGTCGACGAGGTGTTACATTTTAAAACCTATTTTACTGCAACGATTTTTACAACCATATCGCCACCAGGCGTATGAACAGTCACTTCTTCACCAACGCGGCGACCGATCAGAGATTTGGCGATTGGAGAGTCGTTTGAAATTTTTCCTTCAAACGGATCTGCTTCCGCACTACCAACGATCGTATACGATTCTTCTTCTCCATCTGGAAGCTCGATAAATGTTACCGTTCTTCCAAGCGATACGACGTCTGTGCTTTCTAAATCTTCTTCGATAATTTTCGCATTGCGAATCATATTTTCAAGCATTTGAATGCGTGATTCAACGAACGCTTGCTCATCTTTTGCCGCATCGTACTCCGAGTTTTCTGATAAGTCCCCGAAGCTGCGCGCGATTTGAATGCGCTCTACCACTTCTTTTCGCTTCACCGTTTTTAAATATTCCAGTTCTTGCTCGAGTTTCTCCTTCCCAGCTTTCGTCATTGGGTATTCTTTTTCCATTGACATGTGACTCACTCCTTTTTATTTATGTATGGAAAATGTACGAACGAGCTGTTCGTACAAAAGACAAAAAGTTTACATATTATCTATGCTATGGTATTACAAAATAGACTTTTGTTCAAGAATCGTTTGAATTTTTGTAACCATTAAATCAATCGCTACGTGATTATGGCCACCTTCTGGAATAATAATATCGGCATACCGTTTCGTCGGCTCGATAAATTGATTGTGCATCGGACGCACGACGTTGACGTATTGTTCGATCACCGACTCAAGCGTGCGACCGCGTTCTCTAATATCGCGCAATAAACGGCGAATAATCCGAATATCTGCATCTGTATCGACGTACACTTTAATATCCATTAAGTTGCGCAATCGTTCGTCTTCTAATACAAGAATGCCTTCTAAAATAATGACATCTTTCGGTTCGACGCGAATCACTTCATTTGAACGTGTATGAAGCGTGTAGTCGTATACAGGCTTATCAATTGGTTCGTAATTTAAAAGCTTATGAAGATGCTCGATTAATAAATCATTGTCAAAAGCGAGCGGATGATCGTAGTTTGTTTTTAATCGTTCTTCAAACGGTAAATGGCTTTGGTCTTTATAATAAAAATCTTGTTCAAGCATTAAAATCGAATGTCCTTGAAAATGTTCATAAATCGCTTTTGTGACGGTCGTTTTCCCCGAACCAGAGCCGCCTGCGACTCCGATGACAACCGGTTTCTTCCTCATGTTAGTGCCCCTTTCTCATCATGTTGTATGGGAAAACTTCTCGATCGACTTTAAAACGAACGATTTGGAGCGGATGGCGAGCAGCGTCAAGCTCGTTTCCTTCTTCATCCCAAATGTTTTCAATGACTTGTGTAAAATTTTCAATTTCAGGTCCGAAAAATTCTACTTCATCGCCTGGTTTAAAGAAGTTGCGTTGTTGCAACGTCACGATGCCTGTGTCTTTATCATAGTCTAGCACGAGACCGACGAAATCGTACGTCGTCTTTTTACTATGCACGCCAAACATTTGCTCTTTATAGCCAGGAACACCTTCAAAAAAGGCTGGCGCGGTATCACGGTTCGCACATTTATCGAGTTCATCTAGCCACTCTTTACGAATGACAAAGTTGTCCGGATCAGCACAGTACGCATCGATGACTTTTCGATAGACGCTAACGACAGTAGCGACGTAGTGGATCGACTTCATGCGCCCTTCGATTTTCAAACTATCAATGCCGAGCTCAATCATTTTTGGAATGGACTGAATTAAGTTTAAATCTTTCGGGCTCATCGCAAACGGGTCGTCATTTTCATCAAACAACGCCACCGCTTGATCGCCTTCAAGCTTGTACAAATCGTAATCCCAACGGCACGATTGACAGCAACCGCCGCGGTTTGAATCGCGCGCAGTCATATGGTTGCTTAATACGCAACGACCAGAATAGGCGATACACATCGCACCGTGAATAAACGTTTCAATTTCAATATCCACTTTTTCTTTAATTTCACGAATTTCTTCCGCGCTTGTTTCCCGCGCTAAAACAACACGTTCTAGCCCTTCTTCTTTCCAAAATTGTACGGCTTTCCAGTTCGTGAGCGATTGTTGTGTGCTTAAGTGCACTTCTAATTTCGGTGCGACGCGGCGTGCCGTTTCAATAATGAGCGGGTCAGCAACGATAATGCCGTGCACGCCAACGCTCTCTAAGCCGCGCAAATATTCTTCTAACCCTGGAATGTTTTCATTATGAGCGTAAATGTTTGTCGTGACGTAAATTTTTGCTCCATATTGCTTTGCAAATTGTACGCCTTCTGCCATTTCTTCAAGCGTAAAGTTGTCGGCATTTGAACGAAGGCCATATTCTTGTCCACCGATAAAAACAGCATCCGCTCCGTAATGTACAGCTACTTTTAGCTTTTCTAAGTTACCAGCTGGCGCAAGCAACTCAGGTTTTTTTACAATGACACGCTTGCCGTTGATGATTTGTGATATGCTCATACGTCTCCCTCCTTTTCGTTTAATATACAGTTTCTTTAAAGAAAAAGCCGGTATCTAACGGACGATGTGTTGGCTGAATGGCTTCAATGCGCGCAAGCAACTCGCCTTTTTCTTCTTCGTATTGCTCGCGATTTTCTGCGCACAAATCGATCGCACGACGATATAGTTTTGTCACTTCGGTAATATACTCTGGCTCATGAAGCACGCCATCAATTTTAAAGCTATCGACGCCCGCATCAATCATGTCTTCGAGCTCATCAATAATGCAAATGTCATTTGGACTCATAATATGCGTACCGTTTTCATCTTCAAAAATCGGATATTTATTGTCGCGCTCTTTATCGTATAAAAAGAGCCCTTTCGCATATTTCATTTGTTGTACTTCCATAAACTTTCCTTGATATTCAAAATAGTTGCCGATGAGGGAACGCTTCGACTGAAACATGCACGTCATGCCGTGTACTTGCACTTCAATTTCCACTTCTGCATGATTTTTAATATCGATAATTTCTTCCATGTTTAACTCTCGCGCTAAGACGGCACGTTTCGCTCCCTTTCGTCCCCAATAGTTGCACGCATACCAGTTTGTCGCTGTCGTTTCTGTGTTCCAATGCAGTTTCATATGCGGTGCGACTTCTCGCACTGTCATTAACACCGCTGGATCGCCAAATACGATGGCATCCACTTGTTGTTCGGATAAAAAGCGAACGTAATCACTTAGTTCATCTACTTTATCGTTATGAAAAAGCGCGTTCATCGCAACATATACGCGCACATCGTACTTTCGTGCCACGTGCATGGCATCGATAATATCTTGTCTTGAAAATTCCCCCGCTAAGCGTAAGCCGTACCGTTGTTCCCCAATCATTACAGCATTTGCTCCCGCTTGAGCAAGTTGTTCCATATGTGCAACGCTCGTTGGTGTAACAAGCAATTCTGGTTTTTTCATGTCATTCACCTCTTTTTCTCGATATCGCCATTCCATCACCGATCGGAATGATGACCGTTTCATAGCGCGGATGCGCCATTAGCCATTCGTTATATGCTTGGATTTTTTTAATAAGCTGGCGAATGCGTTTTTGTTCAATCGGTTCATGTGTAGCGACAAGTCCCTTAAATAGTACGTTATCCGTTATAATCATCCCCCGCTCGCTTAATAGCGGCTCGTACAATTCAAAAAAGCGGCGATATTGTCCTTTTGCCGCGTCAATAAATAATACGTCAAAAGGAGTATGCTTTTTCACTTCGTCGCCCATTTCGAGCGCATCGCCAAACAATAACGTCACTTGCTTTTTCGTATTCGTTTGTTCTACATAAACGAGCGCTTGTTTATAGCGCTCTTCATCGCGTTCGATCGTGACAATGTGTACATGCGGCAACGCTTTCGCCATTCGAATGGCAGAGTAGCCAATCGCCGTGCCAATTTCTAAAATGCGCATCGGTTGAACGAGTTTTAACATGTGCAACATCGTTTCGATGCTAAGCGCATCCATAATCGGAACGTTATGTTCACGCGCATATCGTTCCATCGCTACGATTGCTTCTTCTTTTTTTGGTAGTAATCGTTCTAGATATTGAATCATTTCCTGATTTACCAACGAACTGTCCTCCTCGCAAAAACAAGAGTTCAAACGAATTGAACTCTTGTTTCATCACGATCCATAACTTTATATATACTACCATAAATCAAAATAAAAAGCGAACGTTTTATTGCTTTCCGATATATTTTGCTTTTTCGCGATTATGTTCGTCAAGTGTTTTTGTAAAAATAACATCGCCCGTTGGTGTCGCTAAAAAGTAAAAGTAATCTGTGTCAGCTGGATGAAGCGCAGCATGAAGCGACATTTCACCAGCATTTGCAATTGGGCCCGGTGGAAGTCCTTTATACATGTATGTGTTATACGGTGAGTTTACTTCCAAGTCTTTGTAATATACACGTTGTTTATGCTTTCCGAGCGCATATAAAACCGTTGGGTCTGTTTGAAGTGGCATACCTTTTTCCAATCGATTGTAAAATACACTTGCGATTTTTTCGCGATCTGCTTTTTCTGTCGCTTCTTCTTCAATAAGCGATGCCATCGTTAACAATTGATGAACCGTCATCCCGCGCGTTTCCATATCTTCCGTATATTTTGCCAATATTTCTTCCGTTTTGGCGATCATTGTTTCAATCATTTCTTCAAGCGGCGGTTTTTCTTCCGTAAATGAATAAGTTGCTGGGAATAAATATCCTTCAAGCGCATAGCGAATATTTTTATTTAAAATGTCTGCTGTTAAAACAGAAGGATATTTTTTCATTAACTCTTCAATGTATGTTCGGTTTGTTAATTTCGCCATAATGTATTCTGTAGAGTAGCCCGTTTTTTGCGAAATAATCGTTGCAATTTGCGTTAGCTGTTTTCCTTCTGGAATCGTTATTTTTAATTTCGCTTCTTTCACGATTTTTCCTGTTTTTAGCTGCTTTACAATTTGTTCAAATGTCATTGCTTTTGTAAACGTATAATTGCCAGCTTGAAAATCGGCATGGTTTTTAAATTTTACGTAATACCGAAAAATCGTCGCATCTTTTACGACACCTTGTTTTTCTAGTATAGTCGCAATGGTAGATACAGATGAGCCAATCGGAATTTCAACTTGAATTGGTGTTTTATCGTTCGGATCAACAGGCTGCAACGCTGAACGAATGTATACAAATATACCAATGCACGCGGCAACCATTAACAATAACAAAGGTGCAGTAATATATAAGACCATTTTACGCACCGTTTTCGCTTCATGTTCTTGTAACATACGCTATCCTCCCCTCACTTCTGACATTATACTACAAACACCGACATGACATAAATAAAAAAAGAAGCTGACGCGCAGTCAGCCTCTTACTCTTCCTCTTCTTCTTCCTCTTCGCCGAGGAATGTGTTTAACATTTCTTCGATCATATCCCATTCTTCTTCTGTTTCGATCGGCTGCAATTCTCCTGCTTGCCCATCTTCTGCTGGGATAAAGGAAGATGCGTGAATTTCGATTTCTTCGTTGTCATCTTCTTCTGCACCAATTGGGTAGTACAAAACATAAGATTTTCCAAATTTCTCAGATTCAAACGTAAATAATACTTCACAAAGTTGCTCGTCGCCGTTTTCATCAACGACTGTAATGTGTTTTTCACCGTGTTCCATCATGTTCACCTCAATTGTTTATGGTCCAAATACGATTGTAAAATCATCACTGCGGCCATTTTATCGATCACTTGTTTTCGTTTTTTTCGACTGACGTCCGCAGCGATCAACATCCGCTCTGCCGCCATGGTAGACAGCCTTTCGTCCCACAAGACGACAGGAAGTGAAAACGTTTGTTTCACTTGTTCTGCAAAGCGTTTTGTCGCCTCACCGCGCGGTCCGATCGTGCCGTTCATGTTTTTCGGAAACCCGACAACGATTTCTTCGACCGCATATTGCTCGATCAATTGCCGCAAACGGTCAAAACCATATTCGCCATGTTCTTCATCGATGCGAATCGTCTCGATGCCTTGAGCCGTCCATCCTAATTCGTCGCTTACGGCAACGCCGAGCGTTTTCGTTCCAAGGTCTAATCCTAAAATACGCATATGGCTATTCCTCGCGATGTGTTCGTAAATAGAATTTCACTAATTCTTCAATTAATTCGTCACGATCAACTTTGCGAATTAAGTTTCTGGCATCTTTATGGCGAGGGATGTAAGCTGGATCACCAGACAATAAGTAGCCGACAATTTGGTTAATCGGGTTATATCCTTTTTCTTGCAACGCGTCGTATACAGTAAGCAATACTTCTCGAACATCGACGTTCATCGGTTCTTCCGAGAAGTTAAATTGCATTGTGTTATCAAACGAACTCACCGTTTTTTGCACCCCACTCTCACGTTCCGAGAAATCTGGCATATCCATCCTTACATCCATTGTACACGATTTCCACCGTTTATTAAACAGATTTTACCCACTGCTCGACAAATTTCAATGCTTCGTCTACTTTATTCGCATCTTTTCCGCCTGCTTGCGCCATATCTGCTCGGCCACCACCGCCGCCGCCGCAACGCGTCGCCACTTCTTTAATGAGTTTTCCAGCGTGATAACCGCGGTCGATTAAGTCGTTTGTGACACCAGCAATTAAGTTTACTTTATTTTGTTGTACAGAAGCAAGCACAATGATTGCTGATCCTAATTTTTGTTTTAAATCATCGACCATCGCACGTAAGCTGTTCATATCGGCGTTATTCACTTTGCTTACGACAAGTTGAACGCCATTGATTTCTTTTGCTTGATTGACTAAGTTTTCTGCTTCCATATGGCTTAAACGAGCAGCAAGCGATTCGTTTTCACGCTGCAATTCGCGCATGTCGTTCATGAGCGTATCAATGCGCATAAGCACATCTTTCGGGTTCGTTTTTAATTTTTCCGCTACTTCTTTTAACAAAGCAATTTGATCGTTCATTAAACGATACGCTGCTTTTCCTGTGACCGCTTCAATGCGGCGTGTACCTGCGCCAATGCCCGATTCAGAAACGATTTTAAACAAGCCGATTTCCGCTGTATTTGTGACATGGCAACCACCGCAAAGTTCTAAGCTATAATCGCCTACTTGCACAACGCGCACAATGTCACCGTATTTTTCGCCAAATAGCGCCATCGCCCCCATCGCTTTCGCTTCATCAAGCGGCTTATAGTCAATGTTGACAGGAAGATTGCGCCAAATTTGTTCGTTGACAATCGCTTCAATTTGTTCAAGTTCTTCTTGTTTCACTTGACCGAAATGAGTAAAGTCAAAACGTAAACGATCAGGTGCAACGAGAGAACCGGCTTGGTTCACATGCACGCCAAGCACATCTTTTAGCGCTTGATGTAATAAGTGTGTCGCTGTATGGTTTTTCACGATATCGACGCGCGCCGCTTCATCGACATGCGCTGTATATGTGCCGTTCGTTTGAATGACACCTTGTTCGACAACGATATGATGTAAATTTTGACCGTTTGGCGCTTTTTGTACGTCTTTGACATACGCTTTTCCTGTTTCTCCTTCGATCCAACCGCGGTCAGCAATTTGTCCACCGCTTTCTGCATAAAACGGCGTTTCACGTAAAATGACTTGTGCTTCTTCCCCTGCACGTACTTCATTCACAAGTTGACCGTCTTTTACGATGACTTCTACGACAGAGGAAACAGAAAGTTGTTCGTAGCCGACAAACGTACTTTCCACTTTAATGTCGCCTAATACGCCGCCTTGAACTTGCATCGAATCAACATCTTGACGCGCAGCACGTGCTCGCTCACGTTGACGATCCATTTCACGTTCAAAACCGTCGTGGTCGACTTTCATTCCTTCTTCGGCTGCATACTCTTCCGTTAATTCAACCGGGAAGCCGTACGTATCGTACAAACGGAATACATCTTCGCCGCTAATCGTGTCGCTACCACGTTGTTTTTCTTTTTCGATGACGCTCGCTAAAATCGCAAGGCCTTCGTTTAACGTTTCATGGAAGCGCTCTTCTTCGTTTTTAATTACTTTTTGAATAAATTGTGCTTTTTCTTTCACTTCCGGATAATAGTCGACCATAATTTCGCCGACAACAGGAACGAGCTCATACATAAATGGACGTTGAATGTTTAATTGTTTTGCATAGCGAACCGCACGGCGCAATAAGCGACGCAAGACGTAACCACGTCCTTCGTTTGATGGCAGCGCTCCGTCGCCAATGGCAAACGTGACTGTACGAATATGGTCGGCAATGACTTTAAATGCGACATCTTTTTCTGCATCGGTGCGATATGTTTCACCTGAAATTTGTTCCGTCGCCCGAATAATTGGCATAAATAAATCCGTATCGAAGTTTGTCGGCACATCTTGTAAAATCGAGCACATCCGCTCTAGCCCCATGCCTGTATCAATGTTTTTCTTCGGAAGCGGCGTATACGTGCCGTCAGGGTTATGGTTAAATTGAGAAAAGACGAGGTTCCATACTTCTAAATAACGTTCGTTTTCTCCGCCAGGATATAATTCAGGATCGTTCGGATCGTTACCAAATTGTTCCCCGCGATCGTAGAAAATTTCTGTATTTGGACCGCTTGGGCCTTCTCCGATATCCCAGAAGTTTCCTTCCAACCGAATAATTCGTTCTTCTGGCAAACCAATTTCGTTATGCCAAATGTCAAACGCTTCTTCATCTTCTGGATGAATCGTAACAGAAAGACGGTTTGGATCAAAACCGATCCATTTTTCGCTCGTTAAAAACTCCCATGCCCAATGAATGGCTTCGCGCTTAAAATAGTCACCGATTGAAAAGTTTCCGAGCATTTCAAAAAACGTATGATGGCGCGCTGTTTTTCCAACGTTTTCAATATCGTTTGTGCGAATCGATTTTTGCGCATTACAAATGCGCGGGTTGTCCGGAATGACACGGCCATCAAAATATTTTTTTAACGTTGCGACACCGCTGTTAATCCATAACAACGATGGGTCGTCAATTGGAATAAGCGATGCGCTCGGCTCAACTGCGTGACCTTTTTCTTTAAAAAAGTCTAAAAACATTTGACGTACTTGAGCAGATGTTAGCTTTTTCACGTTTCCTTCCTCCCTTAAAAATATAAAAAACTCCCATCCCTGCTCAGGGACGAGAGCTTGCTCGCGGTACCACCCTGTTTATGGACAAAGCGTCCATCACCTCAACCGCCGTAACGTGGCTTCGTCGGCAGGGTTTGCCTGCACTCCGGATTAGCGTTCTGTTACCCTTCATCTGGAATTTCTTTCAGCCGCGGAAATTCCTCTCTGTGCGCCAAAAGCGCTTTAAGATGGACTGTAACATACTTGATCCTTCATCGTTTTTGTATGTATTACTCTTGTGAAAATTATAGACAAGCCCCTTTTTTTTGTCAATGCACCATTGTTTTCAACGTACGAATGTGCGTAAATGTCTCCTTTGCGATCGCAACAATTGGAACAGCGACAATTAAACCGAGCACTCCACCTATTTCTCCACCGACAAATAGCGAAAACATAATGATGAGCGGATGTAAATGTAAACTTTTCCCTACGATCAAAGGTGATAAAATGTTTCCCTCAATAAACTGTAATAAAAAAACGATGCCGACAGTAAGAAACAACATGTTTACTGACATCGTCGCGGCGATAATGGCGGCTGGAATCGCGCCAATAATCGGCCCGAAATAAGGAATGACATTTGTCGCACCAACGATGATGCCGAGCAAAAGCGGATATTTCATGCCGATGAGCCAAAACGCAAGCGTGGCAGCCGTCCCGATCAATAAGCAAACGAACAATTGGCCACGAATATAGCCACCGAGCGTTCGATCGACGTCGCGTAAAAATTGAACACCTTGCTTTCGCCATTTTTTCGGTGTTAAATCCCACGCGGTTTTTTTAATCAGTTCCACATCTTTTAACATGTAAAAAGCGATAAACGGGATAATAAAAAAAATGATCACTCGATTAATGATCTGTTTCAGCCCGATAATCGCACCTGTGACCGCCTGGCTAATAAATGATTCCGCTTCCGCTATCATCGCCTCGATGCGTTGATGAACATCATAAGGCCACGTTGCCGTTTGTTCATGAATGGCATTCGTCCATTGTTCGTATGTGCGAACAAACATCGGCAAACTTTTATTTAAGTCTTCCAACTGAGCGATAAATAACGGTGTCCCTTTATAGACGGCAAAACCGATTCCTCCAAAAAATAAGACGTAAATCGAAAGAATAGCAAGCGCCCTCGGCATGCCGCGTTGATGAACGTATTCAACGACCGGATGCAATAAGTATGTAATAAACGCAGCGATGAAAAAAGGGGTCACAATTTTTATAAATAAGTGTAAAAACGGTAGCCATACGGACTTGAGCTTTACAATAAAATATAGGCAAACTAAAACGAATAACAATTTCGTGAAACGAACGAAAAAATGAAGATGTGAATGTTCCAAGATGATCCCTCCCTTTGTTTATAGTGTAGGGTGAAAAGAAAGATGTTATACAAAAACCGGCAACCTCAGATGAGATTGCCGGTTTTTCGTTACATAAATGGACGCAACATTTGTTTGCCGACTTTTCGCACGTTGCGCATGTTCATGCCACCGTTTCGTTGCGCTAATTGATATGCGGCTACTCCTGCACCGATCGCAATTAAAGAAGCGATTGTTCGATTCATCGTCATTCTCCTTTCATTACGAAAACAAAGTTCGTTCTTGTTCACTAAACAAATCGTCGAGCGAGCTAAGCGTCCCGTCTTCTTCGACTTGGTGCGTATGGATCATACCTTTTTGAACGGTTAGCTCAATAAAACAGTTCCAACAATAATACTGATTCACACCGATTTTCCCTAAATCTTTACTTTGACAATTCGGACACTTTAACATAAAAGGACACGCTCCTTTTTATTTTTTCTTCTATCTTTGTCATTTTTTTACGCAAACATACGTCAACGAAAAAAGGAGCGTGCGAATATGTGTGTCCGTCATTATGTTACGTCATTTTCCATAAAGTCATACGGGGTAACACCTTCCATTCCGATGTTCGCATCTTCCATCGGAAGCAGTTGTTGTTCAGGTGAAAGAGCAGCGATTAATTTTTCGTATAATGTCGTCTGTCTCGTTCCATCTTCTGTTCGCATCACTCCGAGTTGGAATGCTTCTTCTTCACCGCATAAAATTAAATATTGCTTACTGCGCGTAATCGCTGTGTATAATAAATTGCGCCGAAGCATACGATAATAGCTTTTTACGACAGGCAAAATGACGATCGGAAATTCACTTCCTTGGGATTTATGAATCGAACAACAATATGCATGCGTCACTTGATGCAATTCTTGTTTTGGGTACGTCACTTCATTCCCATCAAACGAAACGACGACAAGGTCCTGTTTTTCAACATTTTCGTTAGCGTAAAAAATAGCAACAATTTCACCAATGTCACCGTTAAATACGTTTTCGTCTGGCTGATTGACGAGTTGCAACACTTTGTCACCCACGCGATAAACGACATCACCAAAAACAAGTTCACGTTTATTGTCACATTTCGGATTAAATAGTTGTTGAAGCGTCTCGTTGAGCCGATCAATTCCTGCGTGGCCGCGATACATCGGCGCAAGCACTTGCACATCTTTTGCGCGATATCCTTTTTGTTTTGCATTTTCAGCAACTTTTTTTACGACGTCAACCACTTGTCCACTCGTACAACGAATAAATGAGCGATCTTTTTGTGGAGACGTCAAATCGTGAGGAATGTTTCCATCTTTAATTGCATGAGCAAGCGAAATAATGGATGAACCTTCCGCTTGACGATAAATGTCTGTTAGCCGAACGGTCGGAATGACGTTTGCGCGAAGCAAATCTTTTAACACTTGTCCCGGACCGACAGAAGGTAATTGGTCTTCGTCGCCAACGAAAATGACTTGCATCGTTGTTGGGACAGATTTTAATAACTGATTAGCTAACCATGTATCAACCATCGACATTTCATCAACGATTAATAGTTTTCCGCAAATCGGTTCATCTTCTCCACGCTGAAATCCGTCACCGCTCCAACCGAGCAAACGATGAATCGTCATCGCAGGCAATCCTGTCGATTCCGTCATGCGCTTCGCTGCACGTCCAGTTGGAGCAGCAAGCAAAATAGGGAATGGCTCTTCCGCATCATAGCTCGCCGGATCAAGCGATAGCCCATGCAATTTCGCAAACAAATGAACAATGCCGTTAATGACCGTCGTTTTTCCTGTGCCCGGTCCGCCCGTTAAAATAAATAAAGGGGAACAAAGTGCTTGTTGAATCGCTTCTTTTTGCTTTTGCGAGTATTGAATGTTTGCCTCTTCTTCCCATTCTCCAAGCGCAAGTAAAAATTCAGCTTCAGAAAACGTAGCCGTGCCCGTTTGCTCAAGCAGTCGCTTTACGTTTGACACAATGCCTTTTTCGGCAAAATATAGCGAAGGAATGTAAAAACGATCTTCTTCAGCGATTAACTTTCCTTCCTCAGATAAATGAACGATTTCGCGGGAAATACAAGCGATGTCGACGAGTTCTTGACGTTTGGCTTCTAGTAGTTGTTTCACTTCCGTAAGCAGTTGTTCATACGTCATATAGACGTGCCCTTCTTGCATACAATGTTGTTCAATGACATATAAACAACCTGCGCGAATACGATCAGGGTGATTGCCCGAAATGCCAAGCTGCAAACCGAGATCATCCGCTCGGCCAAATCCGATCCCTTCAACGTCTTCTACAAGCTGATACGGATTTGTGCGAATGATTTGTAACGTTTCATCTTTGTACACTTGATAAATTTTCATCGACAACTGCGGACCGAATCCGAATTGTGACAAGGCGATCATAATTTGTTCTAGCCCTTCATGTTCGCGCAACGTTTCATACAACTGCTTCGCTTTTGCTTTTGTCAATTTTGGTACGTTCGCAAGCACATCGGGGTCTTCTAATATTTTAGAAATGGCCCTCTCGCCTAACGTTTCTACGATGGCGGCGGCTGTTTTTTTTCCGATTCCTTTAAACATGCCACCTGATAAATATTGAATAACTCCTTCTTTTGTTTCAGGAAACTCTTTCCGAAAATGCTCGACAACATATTGTTTCCCGAATCGTGGATGTTCTTTAAACGAACCGAAAAACGTATATGTGTCATACTCTCCGAGCAAAGGGAAATAGCCTGTTACAACAACGTCTTTTTCTATATGCGCTTCATTTGTCTCTTCCACGCGTACACGAATGACAGAATATAAATTGTCTTCGTTATGAAAAATCGTGCCAATATGGACGCCTTTAATAAACGATCGCTCGTCTAAATCTAGCTGTTGTTGCAACGCCATCTCCCCCTTTTTTATTGTAACGCTCGTTCCATTAGCTTTTTCCCGTGTCCTGCAAGTAAATGATCCGGCTGAATAGCAAGCGCCTGTTCGAACATCGCATGGGCTGTTTGTGGATCGTCCTTATATGCGTATGCGACACCTAAATTGTAGTAAGCATCTGCATGTCGATTGTTTAATTGCACAGTGCGTTCAAAATAAGTCATCGCCTCATCCACAAACTGCAATTGTGCTAAACAAAGCCCAAGTTGAAACGTTGCTTCCACATCGCGCTCGTTTAGTTCTACGGCCCGTTGTAAATACGGCATCGCTAAACGCGGCTGCTCTAAGTACATAAGCGACATACCGAGCATAAAAAAGACATCGCCGTCTGTTAATCCAGCCTGAATAGCTCGTTCAAATTGTTCTTTCGCTCGTTCGAACTGTTGCTGGTTATAATAAATGGATCCGAGACCGTAATATGCTGTCGCTGCTTTTTCATCAAGTTCAAGCGCTTTTTTAAAAAAACGAATCGCTTTTTCTTCTTCTCCAACCGCTGCCAACACATTCCCAAAATTAATGTAGCCAACAGGATCGTTCGGGTTTTGTTCAATTGCTTCATGAAAACATTTGACCGCTTCTTCATATTTACGTTGCTGCATATATTGAATGCCTTGTGCATTGTAATCCATTGATCTCACCTCATATGCATATTATAACAAAAAAGCCTTCAACTCGTCTGTCGAGTTGAAGGTTAGCCAACGTATGTGAGTCGATTGCCATCGCGAAATACTTGATCGATCGTACCGCCACCGAGACATTGTTCACCATAATAAAACACAACCGCTTGTCCCGGCGTCACTGCGCGCACGCGTTGGCTAAATGATACACTCGCTGTCGTCTCGTCAATCATTTCTACAGTAACTGGCACATCTGGTTGACGATAACGGAATTTTGCCGTACATGAAATCGGTTCGTGCGGCTTTCGATCACTTACCCAATTGACATTCGTCGCAATAATGGCATCCGAATAAAGCAATTCGTTATCAAATCCTTGTGCGACGTATAAAACATTTTCCTTTAAATTTTTTCCGACAACAAACCATGGCTCTCCGCTCCCGCCGATGCCAAGTCCGTGACGCTGTCCGATCGTATAATACATGAGCCCGTCATGCGTACCTTTTACTTCTCCATCGAGCGTTTGCATCTTGCCCGGTTGTGCAGGTAAATAATTGCTTAAAAACTGTTTAAAATTGCGTTCACCGATAAAACAAATGCCCGTGCTATCTTTTTTTCCTGCTGTTGCAAGCCCCGCCTCTTTTGCTATTTCACGCACTTGCGATTTTTGCAATTCTCCAATCGGAAACAGCACTTTCGATAATTGCGCTTGTCCGAGCTGATTTAAAAAGTACGTTTGATCTTTATTCGCATCTAATCCGCGCAACAATTGATATTCACCATCGCGATAAGCGACGCGCGCATAATGCCCTGTCGCTAAATAGTCAGCTCCAAGCGCCATCGCATGTTCTAAAAATGCTTTAAATTTAATTTCTTTATTGCACATGACATCTGGATTTGGCGTACGTCCTGCTTTATATTCTTCTAAAAAATACGTAAATACTTTCTCCCAATATTGCTTTTCGAAGTTGACGGCATAATATGGAATACCAATTTGGTTACATACACGCACGACATCTTCGTAATCTTCCGTCGCTGTACATACCCCGTTTTCATCTGTATCATCCCAGTTTTTCATAAAAATGCCGATCACATCGTATCCTTGTTGTTTTAGCAACAGCGCTGCGACAGATGAGTCGACACCGCCAGACATTCCGACAACAACTCTTGCCATTCGTCTCCCTCCTTTCATGCTTTCGTTAGTCGCTTCACAATTTTTACAATGTCATATGATGCTTGTTCTACTTGTTCCAACGTATTTCCATACCCAAAACTAAAACGAACAGATGAGCGAATGCGCTCCGATTCATTTCCGTACATCGCTACTAACACATGTGACGGATCAATCGAACCCGCTGTGCACGCCGAGCCGCTTGACGCGGCAATGCCTGCTAAATCTAAATTGACAAGCAATGCTTCCACATTTGTTCCGAAAAACGACACATTTAATACGTGTGGTAAACGATATGTTTCATGACCATTGATTGCGTAATGAATCCCTTCTTGTGCAAACGTCTTTAACATCACTTTTTGAAACTGTTCATATAACGCTCGTTTTTCAGCCATCGTTTGCTGAGCGATCTCTGCCGCTTTTTGCAATCCGACAATACCGGGTACGTTTTCTGTTCCTGCACGCCGTTTTCGTTCTTGTTCTCCTCCGTATATGTGCGGGGTAAGACGAACGCCTTCGCGTACATATAAAAAGCCGACTCCTTTTGGCCCGTTAATTTTATGGCTAGATACGGAAAGTAAATGAACGCCAAGTTCACGAACGTCCATCGGAACTAAACCGTACGCTTGAACGGCATCCGTATGAAAATACGCCCCATGGTCACGAAGCAATTGCCCGATGTCATAAATCGGTTGCAAAACGCCCGTTTCATTGTTGCCAAACATCACAGATACGATAATCGTATCATCGCGCAACGCGCTTTTTAGCTGTTCAACCGAAATGATGCCATGCTCATCAACAGGTAAATACGTCACATCAAACCCTTGTTTTTGTAAATATTTGCACGTATTTAATACGGCATGATGCTCGACAGACGTTGTAATAATGTGGCGACCTTTATCGCGATTCGCCATCGCTACGCCCACCAACGCTAAATTATCCGCTTCTGTTCCGCCACTTGTAAAAATGATTTCGTTTCCTTTTGCTCCAATTGTTTTCGCGATTGTCTCCCTCGCCTCATCAAGCGCGCGTCGACTTTCACGGCCGAACGAATGAATGCTTGATGGATTGCCAAAATATGTCGTCATATACGGAGTCATTGCCTCAACGACTTGTGGATGAACAGGAGACGTCGCTGCATGATCGAAATAAATGCGCTCCAAATATATTCTCCTTTCTTAAATGTAAAACATATATGCGTCACCGTGATCGTCAGTATGGCTTGCTAAATCTTCAAGCGTCGTGCTATCTAATACTTCTTTTACCGCATCGCGAATGCGCATCCATAATTCACGCTTCGCTGGCTCTTCGTCTTCTAGCTCTTCGACGACTTGCAACGGACCTTCTAACACACGAATGACATCGCCTGCCGTAATTTTCGACGGTTCATTTGCTAAAATATAGCCGCCATACGCTCCGCGAATGCTTTTCACTAAACCAGCGTTTCGCAATGGGGAAATGAGTTGTTCTAAATAATGTTCCGATAAATTATTCATTTGAGCAATCGACTTTAATGAAATTGGCCCCTCTCCATATCGCTTAGCCAACTCAATCATAATCGTTAAGCCGTATCGACCTTTCGTAGATATTTTCAAACGAATCATCCCCTTATTTACTATCAAAAGAAACACAAGCCATTATAACATAAAAGTGCAGAACAAAGGAACGTTACTGCTTTTTTCGTTCATTGAGCCGCTCATAGACGGAAGCAAGCTGCTTTTCTTCTCCGTTTCGTTTCGGTTCATAATATCGCACACCGATTAAATCATCAGGCAAGTATTGTTGTGCCACCCAACCGTACGGATAATCGTGTGGATATTTATACCCTATTCCGCGTCCAAGATGTTTCGCGCCCGCATAGTGAGCGTCTTGTAAATGAAGCGGAATCGACTGTCCTTTTCCGCTTCGCACATCCGCAAGCGCTTGATCTAACGCTTTATATGCGCTATTGGATTTCGGTGATAAGCACATTTCAATCGTCACAACCGAAAGCGGAATGCGTGCTTCTGGCATCCCGAGACGCTCCGCTGCTTCTATTGCGCTCATGACCTTCACACCGATGAGCGGATTCGCCAATCCAATATCTTCATAAGCAATGACCGCAAGGCGACGGCACACTGCGGTCATGTCTCCTCCCTCAAGAAGCCGCGCTAAATAATGAAGCGCAGCATCTACGTCGCTGCCGCGAACACTTTTTTGCAAAGCTGAAAGTAAAGAATAGTACGTATCTCCTTGCTTATCATACGTCAACGCCCTTTTTTCTACGCAAAACGAAACGGTATGTGCATCAACAACCGCACGATGCTCGCTTTGTTTTGTTGCATATACCGCTTCTTCTAAAATCGTTAATGCGACGCGAGCATCCCCGTTTGCTCCTTCGGCAATGAGGGCAAGCGCCTCATCGCTAATGTCAATATGCCACTTTCCTAATCCGCGTTCACGATCCGTTAAAGCGCGATGCAATAACTCGATCGTCTTCTCTTTTGTTAATGGTTGTAATTGTTTCATTTGTCCTAAACGGCTCCGCACAGCAGGGTTAATCGAATGAAACGGGTTTTCTGTCGTCGCCCCTATGAGCGTAATGAGTCCGTTTTCGACATGCGGCAATAAATAATCTTGCTGCGCTTTTGTAAACCGATGAATTTCATCAATAAATAAAATGACGTTCCCTTCAAAGCGGGCATCTGCCACTATTTCTTCGATTTCTTTTTTCCCTGCCGTCGTTGCATTTAACGCATAAAATGGACGTTGCATCGTTCCCGCAATCGCATAAGCAAGCGACGTTTTGCCAACGCCGGGTTGTCCGTAAAGTAAAAGGGATGGAACATATCCATTTTTAATCATTCGATATAATGCTGTATGTGGACCGATCACATCGTCTTGTCCGATCACTTCTTCGATCGTGCGTGGACGCATCCGATAGGCAAGTGGTTCTTGAGTAAACATCGTTTTTCACCTCACAACGCAAGCGCCGCACGTAAGGCAGGAACGAACTGACGCATGTCGCTTTGTTGTAAATATAAAAGAAACGCTTCAACAATCGCTTTCCGCGGTTCCTCTCGTTCCATTTCTTCTTTCAATTGTTTCAACAATTCCATCGTATGATGATCACGTGCTTCCTCAACCATCTCATCAATAAGCAGAAGCGCACGCGCTTTTTCTGCTTGTGCATCGTGCCGAATGAGCGGTATATCGTGCTGTAAACTTTCGACAAGAGCGTCCAATCGCTCCATTAAAAAAGGGGCTAAACGTTGAAAAGAAAACGGTTGTTTTTCGAACAAAGCAAAAAATAAATATTCTTTTAACATGCCATTTAACATAATGGCACAATCAAACACAAACGGACGAATACGCTCTCCGTACATATCGATGAATGACTGAATGTACCAATCAAATAAATGAGAACGGATGCGTAAAACGAGCGCATGAACGTCTTCACTTACTTTTTGCGCATGATCTCCCATATGCATTTGCACAATTTCTTTATGTTGTTCAAACGCTTCAATTTGTAAAGAAAGTTGCTTTAAAAATTTTTCGCGCGCCGTCAACGAACGGTCTGAAGCGATGCGCGCAAATTGTTGAAACAACTGATCGTAATGATATTGAAAAATAGATAAAACAATCTCTTCTTTTGACTTAAAGTAGTTGTATAGCGACCCTTTCGCTAAATGGCTATGTTCAGCAATTTCTTGCATTGATGTCGCATGATACCCTTTTTCCGCAAACAATTTCATGGCGACTTCAATAATTTGCTCTTTTCTGCTCATTCGCCCTCATCCTTATTGTTTTCTCGTTTTATTATAACACAACAGGCTGACCGAATTTCAGCCAGCCTGTCACCGATTATGCTCGACGTTCTTTTTTCGCTTGACGGAAGAAAAACAGTTCATACACAACAGGAACGAGAATTAGCGTCAACAATGTGGATGATGTCAATCCACCGATGACTGTAATCGCTAATCCTTTCGAAATGAGCGTTCCTGATGATTTCGTGAGCGCAAGCGGAATGAGTGCGGCAACTGTCGCAAATGCTGTCATTAAAATTGGGCGTAGCCGCGTTTTTCCTGCTTCAATTAACGCTTCGCGAATCACCATTCCTTTTTGTTCGCGATTTTGCCCGATGCGGTCAACGAGAACGATCGCATTAGTCGTGACAATTCCGATGAGCATGAGCAAACCGATCATGACGCTCACAGACATCGGCTCATTCGCAATAAATAAACCGAGCAATGAACCAATTGGGACGAATATGAGCGACGATAAAATGATAAACGGAATACGCGCTTTTCCAAACGTAATGAGCATTGTAATATATACGAGCCCAATGGCAACAGCCATCGCTAAGCCGAGCTGTTGGAACGTTTCAACCGTTTCATCGCTTCCGCCGCCCCCTTCAAGTGAGACGTCTTTTGGTAACTGTACGTCTTGTTTGACGCCATTAATGACGTCTTGTGTGACTTTTTGAATGTTATCGCCTACGATTTGAGCAGAGACGCGCGCAAATACTTTTCCGTCTAGTTTTTGAATCGATGTAAACGTATCTACTTCTTTTACGTCTGCTAACTGTTTGACTGGAACAGGGCCAAACTTTGTGAAAATAAGCGTGTTTTCTAGCTGTTCCATCGACGTCATTTGTTCGTTATATGACAATTGCACCGTCCGCTCTTCATCGTTAAGTTTTAACGTTCCCACTTGCACCGGACGAGTTTGATCAGCGATCGTACCAAGAATTTGGAAGCCAGAAACTCCGTATTGTGCTGCTTTTTGCGGATCAATGTTTACAATGACTTGCTTCTGTTTGTCTGCAAAGTTGTTTGTCACATATTTTAAATCGTCACGTTTTTTCAAATAAGACTCTACATCTTTTGCTGCTTGTTGTAATGCCGTTAAGTTTGTCGAGTATAAGTCAATGTTCACGTTATTGTTGGATGGCGGTCCACCAGATTGCAATTCTTGAACGCCAACTTTCGCCGCTTTCACTTCCGCTTGGGCAATGTCTTCCATTTCTTTTTCAAGCTCTTTAATAAATTGAGAAACGTTTACGTTCTCTTCTAACGTAATGAAATAGTTCGCTTGATTTTTTCGTTTTAAACCGCTTCGGAAGTCGCGCGTGCCAATTCCAGCAGTCACTTCTTTAATTTCTTTCTTCTCATCAAACATTTTCTCGACTTGGAGCGATACTTCATTCGTTTTTTCTAACGGCGTCGAAGAAGGAAGTTCGACGGCGGCGATGAGCGTTTTTTGTTCTTCGTTTGGAATAAATGTAAAGCCTAACTTCGGTACGATGGCAAATGAACTACCGAGCAATACAACAGACACGAACAACACCGTTTTTTTATGATCGAGCGCCCATTCAATCGCTTTGCCGTAAGCTCGTTGCAACGCTCCTTCTTTTTCTTCTGGCGGCACTTTTTTAAATGAGAATTTTGCTAAAATCGGAACGATCGTAATGGCAACAATAAGCGACATTAAAAGCGAAAATACGATCGTTAACGCAAATGGTAAGAAAAACTCACCTGTCACACCGCCAACAAGACCGAGCGGTAAAAAGACAACAACGGTCGTAATAGTCGATGATGTAATCGCCTTTAAAATTTCTTTTGTTGAATCTTCGACGAGTTCATCTGTCATTCCCGTCTTTGACTTACGAACGCGGCGGAAAATGTTTTCAATAACGACGATGCTATCATCTACGACACGTCCGACAGCAACCGCCATTCCC
Organism: Anoxybacillus sp. ST70; assembly: GCF_019553625.1. Classification (NCBI taxonomy): domain Bacteria; kingdom Bacillati; phylum Bacillota; class Bacilli; order Caryophanales; family Anoxybacillaceae; genus Anoxybacillus; species Anoxybacillus sp. ST70. The sequence goes on along the minus strand of NZ_JAHZOF010000002.1, from coordinate 300,598 downwards.
CCAAGCGTCATAATGTTTAAAGAAATATCCATTCGTTGTAAGAAAATCGATGCCACTAAGAGCGAAAGCGGAATAGAGACAATGGCAATAATTGTTGCGCGCACGTTACGTAAAAAGACGAGCACCGCGATAGATGCAAACAATGCTCCAAGCAATCCTTCACGCACAAGCGTTTCAACTGACTTTTTAATTCCCTCTGCTGAATCAAATCCGATCGCATAGTCGATTTTGTCTTTATATTTATCAAGCACGTTTAACACTTTTTCTGCCACTTCAACCGTATTCGCATCTTGCTTTTTTGTAATGGCCATCGACAGCGCTGCATTTAAATTGTAGCGCGTGATTTCGCCTTGTTCGGTAACCGGTTCAATTTTCGCGACATCTTTTAAAGTAATCGTTGTCGGCGCTTCTTGTCCGCTTGCCGGCGCACCTGGTGATGCGTTCATGATCGGAGAAGATAATGGTAAATTTTCAAGCTGTTCGATCGTTTCAATTTTTTGTTGAACGCGAATCGGAATTTGCACCGTTTCCGTTTGAACGTTTCCAGCTGGGAATGCTAAAAACTTCTCATTAATTTGTTCTTTAATTTGCGTTAAGCTAAGCCCGTATTGCAATGCTTTTTGTTTGTCTACTGTAATTTGAATGAATTTTTCTTCCATTCCGCCGACGGAAATCGAGTTAATTCCATTAATCTTTTTTAACTCTGGAATAATTGTTTCATCTAATAGTTGCTGTACGTTCGTATCTCCTTTAGCAAATAGAGAAATATTATAAATTGGGAACGTACCGAATGAGAAGCGATTCACTTTCGTTTGCACGTTTTCTGGCAAATTTGCTTCTTTCATCAGCGATTCAACTTGTTGCTCAACTTTTTCCATATCGGTGTTAAACGGAAATTCTAAATTGACAATGGCGATGCTTTCAAATGACGAACTTTGAAGCTTCTTTACTCCTTCAATTGCTTTAAACTTTTCTTCTAACTTCGCTGTCACTTGTTCATTCATATCTTCTGGTGAAGCACCCGGATAAATGACTTCCACAGACAATTGTGGAAACTCAATGTTTGGAAGTAAATCTACTTTTAAAGAAGAAAATGAATATAATCCGCCTAATATAAGTAAAAATGAAATGATAAATACGGCGACTGCGTTTTTTAAACTAAACCTCGTCAAAAAATTCATCCCGCTCTTCCTTTCTTTCTTGAAATATGACCAAACGGTCGTTTTATTACGACCGAACAGTCACACTTTCACTATAATTCAATTCTTTTTCATTTGCAACTAATAATGTGCGACAAGAAAAGCGCAAAGGATTTCCCCTTGCGCTTACTGTTGATCAACACGTTGGATCGGGATGTCTTTTAATAATTGTTGCACGACATATGCTGCCATGATGAGGCCAGCGACAGATGGAACGAACGCATTCGACGACGGCGGCATTTTCGCCTTCCGAATCGTCGCCTCATCGTTTCCTACTTCTTTTCGCACATCTTCGCGAATGACGATTGGACTTTCATCTGAAAAAACAACCGTGATGCCTTTTTTAATTCCTTCTTTTCGTAATTTTGTACGAATCACTTTCGCAATCGGATCTGTATGTGTTTTTGAAATATCCGCAATGCGGAAACGAGTCGGATCCATTTTATTTGCAGCACCCATGCTCGAAATAATTGGAATATTGCGTTCTAAACATTGTTTCATTAAATGAATTTTATATGAAATCGTATCTGATGCATCAATGACATAGTCAATATCGTACGAAAAAATTTGTTCATACGTCTCTTCCGTATAAAACATTTTTAATGCAATGACTTCGCACGCTTGGTTAATGTCAGCGATCCGCTCTTTCATCACTTCCACTTTCGGACGTCCGACAGTTGATAGCAACGCGTGAATTTGGCGATTGACATTTGTAATATCAATATCGTCTTTATCGATTAAAATGAGGCGTCCAACGCCTGAGCGAGCGAGCGCTTCTACCGCAAACGATCCGACACCGCCAATACCAAGAACAGCCACTGTACTTTCACTTAATCGTTTTAACCCTTCTTTCCCGATCGCTAATTCGTTACGAGAAAATTGATGTAACATATTGTTCCTCCCATATGTAAGTATTTCAATCGGATATACATGCATTATGGCACAAAAAAAGCCCCAACGTAAAGCATGTTCTTTACGTTAAGGCTTTATTCGTTTTTGTTTCTTAAGTCCCAATCGTGCCGTCGCTGATGGCCTTTGTTTTGAACCCGCTCTCTCACAGGTGGGTGCCCTGTTTCAAGCTTATGTACGTCCTCTTTATGTAAATGAGGCATGTACGCCACTCGAAAACCCGGGCTCCCGTATCACACATTGTTCGGTCAAAACAATAGGTGATACGACAAACACATCAGGACTTGTTGTTACTTGTATGTTAGCACACTTCGCATGCATTTGCAACGTTACAAATTTAGTCTACTTTTTGAACGTCCTTCACGAGCAAATGCAATTCGTCTAATTGCGCTTCGCTTACTGCGCTCGGCGCTTCTGTTAACAAGCAGCTTGCGCTTGCTGTTTTCGGAAAGGCAATCGTATCGCGTAAGTTGGAACGGCCCGCAAGCAACATAACAAGTCGGTCTAATCCGAGCGCGATACCACCATGCGGAGGAGTACCGTATTCAAACGCTTCAAGCAAAAATCCAAATTGTTCGCGTGCTTGTTCTTCAGTAAAGCCAAGCGCTTTAAACATTTTTTCTTGTATGTCGCGTTCAAAAATACGAAGCGATCCTCCACCTAACTCATACCCGTTTAACACAAGATCGTATGCTTGTGCACGCACGCTTGCTGGATCTGTTTCAAATTTTGGCACATCTTCGCGCACAGGCATTGTAAACGGATGGTGCGCTGCATAATAACGTCCTTCTTCTTCATCGTATTCAAAAAGCGGCCAGTCTGTAATCCATAAGAAATGGAACGATGATTCGTCAATTAATTTTAAATCTTTTCCTAATTTTAAACGCAACGCGCCAAGCGAATCGGCAACGACGGATTTTTTATCCGCTACAAATAACAACAAATCGCCGACTTCCGCTTCAAGCGTTTGCATCATTTGTTTTTGCTCATCTTCGTTAAAAAACTTCGCAATTGGCCCTTTTAGTCCATCGTTTTCGACTTTCAACCATGCTAATCCTTTTGCCCCGTAGCGAGCCACATATTCCGTTAACGCATCAATATCTTTGCGCGAATATTTATCCGCCGCCCCTTTCACGTTGATCGCTTTCACTTGTCCACCGTTTTCCACTGCGCTAGCGAACACTTTAAAGCCACAATTTTTCACTTGCTCAGATAAATCGACAAGTTCAAGTCCAAAACGCGTGTCTGGCTTGTCCGAACCGAAGCGTGCGATCGCTTCGTCATATGACATGCGCGGGAATGGAATAGGGATGTCAATCCCTTTTGCCATTTTCATGACGCGTGCCATCATCCGTTCAACCATCGCTAAAATATCGTCTTGACTCATAAACGACGTTTCAATATCGACTTGTGTAAATTCCGGTTGGCGATCGGCACGTAAATCTTCATCGCGGAAACAACGAGCGATTTGATAATACCGTTCAAAACCAGCGACCATTAATAATTGTTTAAAAATTTGAGGTGATTGTGGCAACGCATAAAATTCTCCTGGATGCACGCGACTCGGCACTAAATAATCGCGCGCCCCTTCTGGCGTGCTCTTCGTTAAAATTGGCGTTTCTACTTCTAAAAAGCCTTCTTCATCTAAAAAGTCGCGAATGGCTTTCGTCACTTGATGGCGCAATTGAAACGTTTGAAACATCACAGGGCGACGTAAATCTAAATAACGATATTTTAACCGAACATCTTCAGATACGTCCGTTTTATCAGAAATCGGAAACGGCGGTGTTTTCGCTTCACTTAAAATCGTTACGTGCGTCGCATGCACTTCGACTGTTCCTGTCGGTAAATTTGGATTGACTTGTCCTTCTTCGCGTTGAACGACTTTTCCTTCTACGTCTAACACGTACTCGCTACGAATCGTTTCCGCTACTTGTAACGCTTCTTTCGATACATCTGGGCTAAATACAATTTGAACGATGCCTGTTCGATCGCGCAAATCAATAAAAATAAGTCCCCCTAAATCACGACGTTTTTGAACCCATCCTTTTAAACGAACCGTTTGACCAATCGCTTGATCCGTTACTTCTCCACAATAATGCGTCCTTCCAAACATGATTTCCCCTCCTATTGCAATACGTTTTTCATATGTGAAATAAATGTATGAAGCGATACTTCTTGCTGTTCTCCTGTCGCCATATGTTTAACGTTAATGACGCCTTTTGCGAGTTCATCTTCACCTAAAATAGCAACGTATGTCGCCTGTAAACGATCAGCTGCTTTCAGCTGTGCTTTTACTTTTCGATCTTGATAATCTTTTTCTGCCGCGATGCCTTCTTGACGAAGGGCAGCAACGAGAGCAACCGCCTCTTCTTTCGCTTGTTCTCCTAACGCAACAACGTAACAGTCGATTCCTTCAGAAATTGGTAGCGAAATACTTTCTGCTTCTAATGCTGCAAGCAAGCGCTCAATGCTTAAAGCAAATCCGATACCTGGCGTTTCAGGTCCGCCAATTTCTTGAACGAGGCCGTTATAACGTCCGCCTCCGCATAATGTCGTAATCGCGCCAAATCCTTCTGCCTCACTCATAATTTCAAACGCCGTATGATTGTAATAATCTAAACCGCGCACAAGCCGCGGATCGACTTCAAACGCGATACCGAGCTTTTGTAAATACATTTGAACTTTTTCAAAATATGTGCGCGACTGTTCATTTAAGTAATCAAGAATAGACGGAGCCGTGCGCATCAACTCGTGATCACGATCTTTTTTACAGTCTAAAATGCGCATCGGGTTTTTATGTAATCGCGCTTGGCAATCATCGCAAAATTCGTGAATGCGATGTTGGAAATGATCGATCAGCGCTTGTCTATGCGCCTTTCTACTTTCAATATCCCCTAAACTATTGATGACAAGTTTCAACTTTTTCAATCCGAGCGTGCGATATATATCCATCGCTAAAGCAATGACTTCGGCATCAATCGCTGGATCGTTGCTTCCGAGCGCTTCGACACCAAATTGAACAAACTGGCGAAAACGCCCTGCTTGCGGACGTTCATAGCGGAACATCGGACCCATGTAATAAAGTTTTACCGGCTGATTTGGATATCCGTACATTTTATTTTCAACAAATGAACGGACGACCGCTGCTGTTCCTTCTGGACGAAGCGTTAAACTACGACCGCCACGATCTTCAAATGTATACATTTCTTTTTGAACAATGTCGGTCGTATCGCCGACACCGCGTAAAAATAGTTCCGTATGTTCAAAAATAGGGGTGCGAATTTCTTGGTAATTGTAACGACGACAAAGCTCGCGCGCCATTTGTTCAATATACTGCCATTTCGCTGCTTGTTCTGGCAATATATCTTGCGTCCCGCGCGGAATTTGAAATGACATATATTTCCCTCCTTTAGTTTTTGTGCAAATAAAAATCTCCCACCCCTAATAAATTAGGGACGAGAGACGAATTCCCGTGGTGCCACCCTAGTTGAAGCGCATGCTTCCACTTTTATCCGATAACGCCCGGAAAGCGTTCTCTCCTACTAACGATCGCGCGTTCAAAGAGAAACCTACGGAGTGTTCGTTCGTTAAGTCATCATGGAGAAATGCTTCCAGCCTACGGCATTTCCTCTCTGGCCATGTGTACTCTTAACTACTTTTCTCCATCATCGGCGAGATGTTGAATTTTCTTTTTATATTACGTACGAACAAACCATTTGTCAAGATGACCGTTATTTTCCGAAGTAGCGGACTAATCCGTTACAAATCGCTTCTGTCGCCGCTTGTTGATACGTTGGTGACACAATGAACGTCTCTTCGTTCGGATTGCTTAAATAGCCGAGCTCAAGCAACACAGAAGGACGACTATTTTCACGCAACACATGGTAGTTTCCGACACGAACCCCTCGTTGCTGAATGCCTGTTAATTGGCTGAGCGGATTAAAAAGCGCATCTGCAAGCGAACGGTCGATTGGCTTATAGTAATATATCGTTAAACCGCTGGCGGTACGGTTTAACGCGCTATCGTAATGAATGCTAACAAACGCATCTGCTTTATTTTTTCCCGCTATTTGCACTCGCTCACTTAAAGATAAAAACCGATCATTTTCACGCGTTAAAATGACGTGAGCGCCCATTTGTTTTAGTTTTTCACTTAACAACAATACGGTTTGCAACGTTAACGTTTTTTCGATCGTTCCGTTTACACCTGTTGTACCGTAATCTTTGCCGCCATGACCGGCATCAATGACAATCGTTTTTCCTACGATCGTTTGAGGTTCGGAAGGGGATGGTTGTTTGCTTACTTGAACGACCCATTCTGCTACATATCCAATTGTTTGCGCATCAACTTGAATAACATACCATTGCCCTTCTTTACGAATGATCGAAAACTGATCCCCTCGCTTCGCTTTCATAATAACAGGCGATTGCGTAGAGGGAGCAGAGCGAATGTTTGTATTGTCGTATAACATTTGGACATATGTAGGTTGTTCATTATTTTGTTCACTTTGCTCGACATTGGCGACATATGATTGATGCACCCAACCTTCTTTTCCATCCCAACGCACGTACATCCATTCACCTTGGGCGATCGTTGCCATCCCTTTCTCATTTCGATTCACATACCCAATGACCGCAAAATTTGTCCCCGGGCCTTTGCGAAGGCGCAAACCATCCACTTGACAGACGACAAATTGTTGAATTTGTTTTTTCGTTTCAGTTGTCTCTTTTTGAATTTGAACGTATCGCCCATGCACCCAGCCGGTTCGATTCGAAGCAAGTCGAATTTGTAGCCATTCCCCTCGCTTTTGGACGACTGGATATTGCTTTCCTTTTGCGACTTTTTCTTGTACGGTAAACGTTAATCCCGGACCTGTTCGTACGTTTAATCGGTCAACAACGATGCGCACGTTCATTGCTGCTGATGCTGTTTGAACGATCAGCAACAAACAACAACAAATGAACAATGACGCGATAAACGTTTTTTTCATGCTGTCCATCCTCCTATGTTGTCAATAGTCGCTACCTTATTTCTTCGTCAATAAAAAAAAATCCTTCTTTGAATGAAAAGATAGAAAAATTGGGAATAATACGAACGACTTCGACACGAAAGGAGGTTTGTTATGCGCCATAGCGAAAAAGGAGAGTTTATCCATTCACAATCCCCGCTTATGCACGTTGATTTTCACTCATTTATTCAAAAAGAAAACGAGCTCACATCGTTTGAACTCGCTTCTGAATTTGGACTCACTCTTCGTGACGTACAAAAACTGAAAAAACATTTAGCACGAGGATAAAAAAACCGAGCTCGTCCATATGCGAGCGCGGTTTTTATTTGCTTTCCACGATAAGCGTCACCGGTCCGACGTTCGTTAACGTCACATCCATCATCGCCCCGAATACGCCTGTTTCTACGCGAATCCCTTTTTGACGTAGTTGTTCATTCAACGCTTCATACATCTGTTTCGCATGTTCCGGTTTTGCCGCATCCATAAAGTTCGGTCTTCTCCCTTTCCGACAGTCCCCGTACAGCGTAAATTGTGAAATAGATAAAATCGATCCTCCAACATCTAAGAGCGACACGTTCATTTTCCCATGCTCATCTTCAAATATGCGCAAATGAGCAATTTTGTCTGCAACAAAGGCCGCATCTTCCTCTGTATCATCATGAGTAATGCCAACTAGCAACACAAGCCCAAAATCAATTTCTCCAACAATTTCGCCCGCTACGGTCACCTTTGCATCTTTTGCACGCTGAACGACAACTCTCATTCCGACAACCCTTTCTAGTTCATAATCCGTCTTACTGAATAAATATCTGGAATTTGTTTAATACGCTCAACAACTTTTTGTAAATGGCTTACGTTATGAATAAAAATCGTCATATGAATCGTCGCCATTTTATTTCGATGATCTGTTCTTCCAGATACAGCCGAAATATTCGTTTTCGTTTCATTTACAGCTTGTAATACTTCATTAAGCAAGCCGCGCCGATCGTAACCAGTAATTTCGATATCGACTGTATATTCTCGTTGACAATTTGCACTGCTCTCCCATTGAACAGGAATAAGCCGCTCTTTTGCTTCTTCTGCAAGTACGTTCGGGCAATCGGCACGATGTACGGAAACGCCACGCCCTTTTGTAATAAAACCGATAATTTCATCGCCCGGAACCGGATTGCAACAGCGCGACAAACGAATGAGTAAATTGTCCACCCCTTCGACGCATACGCCAAAATCGCGCTTTTTCATCGGTGCAATCGTTTTTGCTTCTTGTAGCATGTCCGACAGGCGTTTCGCTTGCTCTTCTAAGTCGCGTTGTTTGCGCCACTTTTCTGTTAAACGGTGCGCCACTTGCGCAGCGGTAATGCCGTTATAGCCAACAGCGGCATACATGTCTTCTTCGCTGGCAAAATTAAATTTTTCCGCAACACGTTTCGTATTTTCTGCAGTAAGCACTTCTTTTACATCAAAGCCCATGTTGCGAATTTCTTTTTCAACGAGCTCTTTTCCTTTTTCAACATTTTCTTCGCGGCGTTGTTTTTTGAAAAATTGTCGAATTTTATTTTTTGCATGCGACGTTTGCGCAATTTTTAACCAGTCTTGACTCGGACCGTATGAATGGTTAGACGTTAAAATTTCAACAATATCTCCCGTTTGAAGCGGATGATCGAGCGGCACCATTTTTCCGTTTACTTTTGCACCGATCGTTTTGTTTCCGATTTCTGAATGAATGCGATATGCAAAATCAATTGGCACCGAACCGGCTGGAAGTTCAATAACGTCCCCTTTTGGTGTAAAAACGAACACCATGTCAGAAAATAAATCCATCTTTAACGTCTCTACAAATTCTTCCGCGTTGTTCGTTTCATTTTGCCATTCGACAATTTCACGAAACCATGATAGTTTTTCTTCAAACGTATTTGGGCGAATCGTCTTTCCTTCTTTGTATGCCCAATGAGCAGCAATTCCAAATTCAGCGATATGATGCATGTCAAACGTCCGAATTTGCACTTCAAGCGGCTCGCCTTTTGGGCCGACAACCGTCGTATGAAGCGATTGATACATATTCGGCTTCGGCATGGCAATATAATCTTTAAAGCGCCCAGGCATCGGCTTCCAACATGTATGGATAATGCCTAGAACCGCATAACAGTCTTTAATGCTTTCAACGATAATGCGCACAGCAAGCAAATCGTAAATTTCGTTAAACTGTTTATTTTGCAAAACCATTTTTCGATAAATGCTATAAATATGTTTCGGACGTCCAGAAATTTCAGCTTGAATGCCAACTTCGTTTAACCGTTCGCGCATTTCTCGAATCACTTCTTCTAAATATTGCTCACGTTCTGCACGCTTCTTTTTCATTAAGTTGACAATCCGATAATATTGTTGGGGATTTAAATAGCGAAGCGCTGTATCTTCGAGCTCCCATTTAATTTTTGAAATTCCGAGACGATGCGCAAGCGGTGCGAAAATTTCAAGCGTCTCATTCGCGATGCGACGTTGTTTTTCTAACGGCAAATGTTTTAACGTGCGCATATTGTGCAAGCGGTCTGCTAACTTAATTAAAATGACTCGTATATCTTGCGCCATTGCTAAAAACATTTTCCGATGGTTTTCCGCTTGCTGTTCTTCATGTGATTTATATTTAATTTTTCCAAGCTTCGTCACGCCATCAACGAGCATCGCTACTTCTTTGCCAAACTCTTTTTCTAAATCTTCCTTCGTCACAGGTGTATCTTCCACAACATCATGTAAAAATCCCGCCGCAATCGTTGCAGGATCCATTTCTAAATCGACTAAAATACCCGCCACTTGAATCGGATGAATAATGTACGGTTCTCCAGATTTCCGATATTGCTCGCGATGCGCTTCTTTCGCAAACTCATATGCTCGTTCGATAAACTGTACGTCGTTTTCCGACAAATAACGGCTCGCCTTTTCAATGACTTGTTCCGCCGTTAATACTTGTTCATTTGCCATGCAATCACCTTTTATTTTAAACGTATTGACAATATTATCATGAAAAATTTTTTAAATGTAAAGAGCAACGATGCGAAAAAGAGGAGCGTTTTGCCCCTCCTTTCTTAAAATTGCATTAACGTTAAAATATCGTATCCTTTTAACTTCTCGCGACCTTCTAAATACGTTAATTCAATTAAAAATGCGATACCTGCGACAACGCCGCCAAGTTGTTCAACGAGCTTAATCGTCGCTTCAATCGTTCCACCTGTCGCTAATAAATCGTCTGTAATGAGAACGCGTTGCCCTGGCTTAATCGCATCTTTATGCATCGTTAATACGTCCTTGCCGTACTCTAAGCCATATTCCACACGAATGACTTCGCGAGGCAATTTCCCTTCTTTCCGAACAGGAACAAACCCGACACCAAGCGCATAAGCAACTGGGCAGCCGATAATAAATCCACGCGCTTCTGGGCCAACGACGACATCAATTTTCTTTTCACGTGCGTAATGAACAATTTGATCTGTCGCGTATTTATATACTTCCCCTTTATCCATAATCGTTGTAATATCTTTAAATTGAATACCTGGTTTTGGAAAATCAGGAACAATCGTGACGTATTGTTTTAAATCCATTGACTTTTTCCTCCTCATACAATGAATCAAACCAACGTTTCAGTTGGGAATAAGATGAATATAAAAACATATGTTCAAGCTCTGCCTGCGCTTGTTTCAAACGATAAGACGGCGATTCCGTTAAATCCCGCTTTTGTACATCACGAGCTAAAGAAACGATCCCGTTTTCGACTGTAATGAAACCAAGCTCTCTGAACACTTGAATCATAAACAAAATCGTTTCTTTCGTCCATCCGCGCGAGCGAGCTAAATCGTCAGCGTAACGCCGCACATCAAACGGGCTACGCTTATGCAAAAAGGAATATAGCCACTTAAAATGTTCACGCGTTGGCAACACGCTAAAGAAGTGACTCTCCCTTTGATAGAATAACGCATAAATGCGTTCAGGTAAACTACAACTTAATAAAACTTTAACGATTTGCTGTGATGGCGGTAAATCAAGAAGAACGACATATTTTCCAGTCACATCAACTGTCGCTGCTTGTTCGTTTTGCACATAGACAATTTCATTCGCGTATGCCGACAATTGCAACGCATCTGCTGTGTCAGGATGAAAAGCAATAAATAATCGCTTTTCTTTCGGAAGCGATGCAATGAACTTGCTTGGATGACGAATATGACGAACATCAAACAATTGCCACTCATTCACAGCTATATCTTGAATCATTAATTGCGGTTTACGAAAGTTATTCCATTCGTTAATGGATAACTCACCTACGACCGAAAGATGGGCGTTCGGTGCAATTTCATCGCCAATATGTCCAAAACCAAATCCGATCGCCTCTAACGTCTTTCCATCTTCAACTAACAACAATTTCAAGTGGTTTTGGTCTGTTCCAATTTTTCGTAACGTATCAAGCTGCACATGTTCGAGAAGCACACGCGGTTTCGGATTGCCCATCCCAAACGGTGCAAGCCGATTCATTTGCTCAATTAATTCGATGGAAACGTCCGAGATGGAACAGCATACATCGACATGCGTAACAGGCACGAAATGTTCAGGAGTTAGCTGTTGCATCGCTGCCTCGTTTAGACGGTGACGTAATTCATCTACATCATGTAAAGAAAGCGTCATCCCTGCAGCCATCGGATGCCCACCAAAATGAGGTAAAATGTCGCGGCAGTTTGACAAATTGGCAAATAAATCAAATCCCTCAATGCTGCGCGCTGATCCTTTCGCGATTCCCTTTTCTTGATCAATACTTAAAACGATCGTCGGACGGTAAAATCGTTCCACTAATCGCGAAGCAACAATGCCAATGACGCCAACATTCCATCCTTCTTTCGCTACAACTAACACACGGTCGTCTCCATAGTGTTGTTCAACGAGTTGAATCGCTTCTTCTGTTATGTCGTTTACGAGTTGTTGACGCTCGCGATTCATCATATCAATTTGTTCAGCGAGCATGTCCGCTTCATGCGCATCCGTCGTCAACAATAACTGCACAGCAGGATCAGCACAATCGAGACGTCCGGCCGCATTAATGCGTGGACCGATCATAAACGCAATCGTATCTTCTGTCACCGCCGTATGAGATACGCCACATTGTTTACAAAGCGCCTGTAAGCCGAGACGGTTCGTTTGTCGAAATTGTTCAATGCCTAACCGAGCAAGTAAATGGTTTTCATCTTGAAGTGGAACGAGATCAGCAATCGTTCCAATTGCGACGACGTCCAGCCATTCATACGGCACGCGCCCGATAAGCGCATGAGCGAGTTTAAATGCTACACCGACGCCGGCTAAATGTTTAAACGGATAATTTGGACTAATTTTCGGATGGATCGTCGCATACGCTTCAGGCAGCACAGGACCTGGTTCGTGATGATCGGTAATAATTAAATCGATGCCAAGCTGTTTTGCTACGGTTGCTTCATGCAAAGCGGAAATGCCTGTATCGACTGTAATAATTAGTGAAACACCTTGTTCTTTCGCAAGCCGAAATGCTTGTTCGTTCGGACCGTATCCTTCTAAAAAGCGGTTTGGAATGTAGAAGGATACATTCGCTCCTTTTTCTCGTAACGCACTCACCATCACGACTGTACTACTTACTCCGTCGGCATCATAATCGCCAAAAACGAGAATATGTTCACCTTTTGTAATCGCTTTCTCTATTCGCTCAACCGCTTTTTCCATATCGTTTAACAAAAATGGCGAGTGAAACGATTGCTTTTGCTCAAAAAAAGAACGAGCGGCTTCAACGGTATCGTAGCCGCGGCTGACGAGCAATGTAGCAACGAGCGGAGCTATATGTAACGCTTGCGCAATCATTTGCACTTGTTGTTCGTTTACTTGTTTCATGTTCCAGCGGGTTTTCGATGCTAACATGTCATTCACCCCTCAACCTTTTTATTATACAAAACAATAGGCTAAGGGGCAATTTATTGTTCATCGTATGGATTAATATGCACCATCACATTATGCACTTGCGGAAACGACAATAACTTTTCTTTCACTTTTTTTCCGATATCATGCGCCTCTAAAACCGTTAAATGTGGTGACACAGCAATTTTTAAATCGACAACAACATAATATCCATGTTGACGAGCATAAAGTGAGTCAATGCGTTTCACTTCGGAAAATGACAAAACCGCTTCGCGCAAGTTCACTGTCTCTTCTTCATGCCATACGTGATCAAGCGCATGATGAATCGATTCCGCCCCTAACTTCCACGCCATTTTTAAGACGAGAAGTGAAACAAACAATCCAGCAACAGGGTCAGCGTAAATAAGCCAATCGATGTTCGTTTTTTGTCCAACGATCGCTGCGACGATACCGATGAGAGCTGCAAGCGATGAAAAAACGTCTGAACGATGTTCATACGCATTCACGATAATGGCATCGCTTTTAATTTTTTTCCCTAACGCATACTTGTAACGAAACATCGCTTCTTTCACAACGATCGATAAAATAACAGCATATACAGCTATCATTTTGGGCGGTTCAATCGGATGAAAAAATGAAGAAAAAGAAGATGTTCCAATTTCGATTCCGACGAGAAAAAGCAAAACTGCGACAATAATGGCAGCAATCGATTCAGCTTTCCCGTGTCCATACGGATGATCGTCATCCGGCGGCTGTTTCGCCGCACGCAATCCAATCCATACGGCAAATGATCCTGCCACGTCAGAAGCAGAATGTACCGCATCGGCAATAAGTGCCTTACTGTTTGCGATCATTCCGATCCACCCTTTTATCCCTGCTAAAACAATGTTGCCGACAACACCAACCATGGCAGCAAATTGAGCTTGTCGAAAGCGTGTTTGTTCATTCACCCCATTCGCTTCCTTTCTCTTTTGTTTTTTTTAGTGTATCCTATTCACTTCATGAAAAAACGTCGCGGCATGCGCCACGACGTTTATACTTCTGGTTCTGCTTCCCACTGTTCGCGTTTTTGCTTTCCTTTTTTCAATTGTTTCGATTTCCAAATGAGCCATAATTGTGCTGCGATAAAGAGCGAAGAATATGTGCCGGAAATTAAGCCAGCAAGCAACGCAAATGAGAAATTGCGAATCGCTTCACTACCGAACAATAAAAGTGCGACAACAGTAAACACAACGGTTAATACCGTATTTACAGAGCGACCAAATGTTTGTTGTAATGCTTTGTTGACGACATCTTTTAAATCATCGACCGTTTTTACTGTCCGCTTTTTCATTAAATAACGAATGCGGTCAAACGTGACGATTGTATCATTAATCGAATAACCGACGATTGTTAATACAGCAGCAATAAACGTTAAGTCGACTTCTAAGCGCGTCAAACTAAAGAAAGCGATAATGAAAAACGCATCGTGTAATAGCGCCACAATAGCGGCAATCGCCATATACATTTCAAAGCGAACGGTGACGTAAATAATGATCCCGATTGACGCAATGAGTACAGAAATAAACGCATTGCGCGCTAGCTCTTTTCCGACCGTTGGCGATACCGTGCTTACGTTTGGTTCAATGCCATATTTTTCTTTAAAATGCGACTTCAACTGTGAAATTTCTTTTTGGTCAAGTACGCCGAGAAAACGTACAATCGCCATCTCGTTGTTATTGCCTGATAAGACGACATCTTTCGGCTTAAGACGCAATTCATTTAATTCTTGCTTCACTTCTTCTGTTGTGAGCGGCTTTTCACTCATTAAATCCACGCGCGTTCCGCTTGAAAAATCAATGCCTAAATTTAATTTAGCGGTCAGCAGTAACGCGAGTCCAATAACAACCATCGCTCCAGAAATAGTGAAAAATAGCTTGCTTCGTTTAACAAAATCGAGACGTGCAAACTTTGTTGGAACGTCTGTATCATCTGTTACTTTCGCAATATCTAATATATCTTTCGGATTGACGCCAAAATAATGCGGTTTTTTATCGAATAAGCGACTTTTCACAAGCAAACCGAGCAAAAGACGCGTACCATATACCGCTGTAATAAAACTCGCTAAAATGCTAATGATGAGCATCGTTGCAAATCCTTTAACAGAGCTCGTCCCGTATACAAACAAGACAACGCCAGCAATGATCGTTGTAATATTCGCATCTAAAATCGTGCCAAAAGAACCGCGATTTCCGATACGGTACGCTGACATAAGCGATTTTCCGAGCTTTAACTCATCTTTTATTCGCTCGTATGTAATAATATTTGCGTCAACTGCCATCCCAACCCCAAGAATGAGTGCAGCAATTCCCGGTAGCGTTAGCACGCCGTTCATCCAATCAAAGACGAGCAAAATAAGGTAAATATATACGCTTAATGTAACGACTGCAACAATCCCAGGCAAGCGATAAAAAACGAGCATAAATAAAAAGACGAGCGCAATTCCAATGATTCCAGCAAAAATCGTTTTTTGCAGTGCTTGTTCTCCAAACTGTGCACCTACCGATGTGGAATAAATTTCTTTTAATTCCACAGGGAGCGCTCCCGCATTCAACAAGTCGGCTAATTGTTTCGCTTCTTCAACGGTAAAGTTTCCAACGATAGAAACGTCCGTCTGATTGAACACTTCATTGACTTGAGCTGCCGAAATAAATTTTGGATGCTCTTTTCCTACTTCTTTCGCGTATGAGTCAACACCTTCTTCAAAATCAAGCCAAATGACGAGCACATTATTTGGTGCCATGCTCAACACTTTTTGTGTCACTTCTTTAAACTTGTTCGCATCTTTTAATTGAATCGCAACGCTTGGCTTTCCTTTATCATCAAACGTTTGTTTTGCGCCTCCTTCAACGAGGTCGCTTCCATCCATCAATACGTTATCATGTACGTCGCGAAACGTTAATTTCGCCTCTGTAGATAAAATTTCGCGCGCTTTATTTTGATCTTTTACCCCTGCTAGCTGAACGCGAATGCGATCATTTCCTTCTACATCAATGCGCGGTTCGCTTACACCAAGCACGTTAATGCGTTTATTTAATGCGCTTACCGTGCTAAGCAATACATCTTTTGTAATTTTTTCTCCTTCTTTTGTCGGCTTCACTTCGTATAAAATTTCAAAACCACCTTGCAAGTCTAAGCCGAGTTTAATATTTTTGACAATTTTCTCTGCTGTCGTTCCCATCATGCCGCCTAGTAAAACGACAAGAAGGAAAAAAGCAATGATGCGACTACGTTTTACCATAAAAATCCTCCTCTATTCTGGCTGCTGCCAGAATTTTTACCAACAAAACAAATTATGAATGACAGTACACTTTCTGTCAATTTCCAAACGAACAATTAAAACAATTGTTCTAACTCCGAAAGCCCTTCTTCCGTAAACCATCGATCGTGCTTTTGTTCCTTTGTGACAATATACGCCATATAGTCACTTGCCCGCAATGATAAGACGTCGTTCACGAGCTCAAATAACCGCTTTTCTTCTTTGTTTTTTTTCCATTTTTTCATCATTAAACAATTCCATACGTCTTCAATCGTCGCTTGTTCATAACCGAGCAACTTCAACTCATCTACTTTACTTTGTAACGCTGGCATTAATTGTTCGCGATCCATATTCGTCTCCCCCATTTTGTCATGCTTGGCCAACATGTGCATATATTTCATTGTATAAAAGATGACCTCATTTGAGAAGGTAGGGAGGAACATGTCCAAATTTTTGAAAGGGACGATGATTTTAATTGTTGCTGGATTGTTGACGCGCATACTCGGCTTTATTAATCGTATCGTCGTTGCTCGTCTCATCGGTGAAGAAGGGGTAGGTTTATATATGATGGCTGTGCCGACGCTCGTATTAGCGATTACAATTACGCAGTTCGGCCTCCCTGTCGCCATCTCAAAGCTCGTCGCTGAAGCGGAAGCGGTAGGCGATAAAAGAAAAGTGAAAAAAATATTAGTCGTATCTTTGTCTATTACTACGATTTTAAGTTTCATCTTTTTCCCAGCTTTATTAGCCATTGCACCGATTCTTTCTAAAACGTTATTTACGGATGCGCGCGTATATTATCCGCTTGTTGCGATTGCGCCAGTCGTTCCAATTGTCGCTCTGTCTTCCGTTTTACGTGGTTATTTTCAAGGGAGACAACAAATGAAACCGTATGCGTATTCTCAATTGCTTGAACAGGCGGTACGCATTACGCTCATCGCTGCTTTTACAACCGCTTTTTTACCGTATGGTATCGAATATGCCGCAGCGGGAGCGATGATTTCTGCCGTCGTTGGCGAGCTTGTATCTCTTATTTATTTGTTTATTACGTTTAAACAAAAAAAGCCGATTCGCATTCGCTACCGTTTTTTTGCATACGTCAAACAAGGGAAAGATACGTTTATTTCGCTGATGCGCATCGCCGTTCCAACTCTCGGAAGCCGGATGATTGGATCGATCGCATGGTTTTTTGAACCAATCGTCGTCGCACAAAGTTTAGCGCTCGCTGGCATTACGGCAACCCATGCGACAAAACAATATGGGGAGCTGACTGGATACGCACTGCCCCTTTTAATGCTTCCATCGTTTATTACATACGCGCTCGCCACTTCGCTCGTCCCAGCAATTAGCGAAGCCGCCGCCCAAAAGCAGCATCGTTTAATTGAATATCGGTTACATCAAGCTGTACGGTTATCGCTTTTCGCTGGGGGATTGTCCATTGTCGTGTTGTACGTATTAGCAGAAGAAATGATGTATTTGATGTATGGAGCTAATCAAGCAGCAATCTTTGTTAAAGTTATGGCGCCGTTTTTTATCTTTTACTACTTGCAAGGGCCGTTGCAAGCTGTATTGCAAGCGCTTGATCTAGCAAAAGAAGCGATGACAAATAGCCTGATCGGTGCCGTCGTAAAAACAGCACTTATTTTTTGGCTCGCTTCACAACCGTCGCTCGGCATTATGGGAGCGGCGCTAGCCATTACGGTCGGCATCATGATTGTCACGTTATTACACGCCGCTACAATCGTTAAAGCGATTTCGCTTACTTTATATGTGAAACAATATGTCGCTCATTTCGTCGTTATCGTTTCCGTTGCAGCAATTGGCCATATGCTCGTTCCGATTTTGCCGTTTTCCTTGCTTGTGAAAACGATTGTTGTCATCGTCATCATGACGTTCATCTATCTCGTTCTCGCGCAGTCGTTTCGCTTAATTAAAAAAGATGAATTTCGCCAATTGTTTCGTTAATCATTCATCTTTTTCATCAATATAGAACGTTCCATTTTCATATGTACAATAAGAAATATTTTCAATTCGTTCATATCCGCGCTTTTTTAGTTGCTTGATTAACCATGTGGGCGTTTGATCGATCAATGTTAAATGTTCTTCTTGAATGACACCGTCTTTAATAAGAGGCAAGGCTAAAGACGGTGTTTTCTTTTTTCCTTTTTCTTTTTCAAATACAGACAGTTTGCCAGACGGCTCTAAAATGGCAAATTCAACGTCCGCAATGTTTTTAATATTTTTTTCACGCAATTGAATAAGCAAATCGTCAAAATTGTATCGTTGTTTCCGCATCGCCTTTTCATCAATTTTCCCATTGTTAATAATAACGGTCGGCGACCCATCAACGAGACGTCGAAACGTTTCGCTTTTTAAAGAAAAAAAGGCAAAGGCAATTTGGGCGATCGTTAGCACAATCATCGGAACGAGCGTATGGAAAATCGGATCTTCCGGTTGCTCAATCGCAATAACTGCCATTTCCCCAATCATAATAAAAACAACTAAGTCTAAAATACTTAACTCTCCAATTTCCCTTTTCCCCATCATGCGAAAAATAAATAAAATAACTCCGTACAACAGTAACGTTCGCAAAATAATTGTAACGTACTCCACCTTTATTCCTCCTCGTTTGTTCTACGTTTTTATTCTAAACAAATGGACGATGGAATATGTTTGTACTAAATGTAGTAAGGAGGGATAAGGATGATTCGCGCCATTTTGCATGGGGTCATAACAATTTTTATAAGCGCCATCATATGCAGTTTTATATTTGCCCTTTTATTGAAGTTGACAAGTTATGATGAAACGTCATTGCAATGGGTCATGCACGGTTTTGCATTTTTATCATTATTTTTCGGTGGGTTTATTGCAGGGGGAAAAGGGAAAGAGCGCGGTTGGATGCTTGGTGGGGCAACGGGGATTATCTTTACAACAATCATTTTTTTATTTCAATTTCTCGGAATGGACCGAACGTTTTCGATTGAGCAGTGGGGATACCACGTTGGTTTTCTCATTACTGCCATGATC
Source organism: Anoxybacillus sp. ST70 (assembly GCF_019553625.1). Classification (NCBI taxonomy): domain Bacteria; kingdom Bacillati; phylum Bacillota; class Bacilli; order Caryophanales; family Anoxybacillaceae; genus Anoxybacillus; species Anoxybacillus sp. ST70. The sequence goes on along the minus strand of NZ_JAHZOF010000002.1, from coordinate 281,237 downwards.
GGTGGAATGATTGGTGTCAATGTTGCCACATCTCGTTCACGAAGCGCATAAAAATAAGACAGGCAGCAACCTGTCTTATTTTTCATTCACGACTTCACGAACGGCCGCACGGTCGTATGTAAGGCGCGAACCATCACCCGCGCGAATGACGACCGTATTTTCATCAAGTGAATCAATAATGCCGTGCAATCCGCCAATCGTAATGACTTTATCTCCTTTTTGCAAGTTCGCCTGCATTTGTTGAACAGCTTTTTGACGTTTTTGTTGCGGGCGAATAAGCAAAAAGTAAAAAATCGCAAAGAATAAAATAAGCGGTAGTAAACTTGCTAACGTTTCCATCTTTTCACCCCTTTCTAAAAGTTTTTTGCATCCGGCGCATAAAAGCCGTATTGTTCAAAAAACTGCTCGCGGAAATCACCAAGACGATCTTCGCGAATGGCTTGTCGAACTTGCTCCATTAATTTTATCAAAAAGTAGACGTTATGGTAAGATGTTAGGCGAATACCAAACGTTTCATCGCATTTAATTAAATGGCGAATGTACGCGCGCGTGTAATTTCGGCACGTATAACAGTCACAGTTCGGATCAAGCGGTGAAAAATCGCGCGCATATTTTGCATTTTTAATGACAACGCGACCTTGGCTTGTCATCACCGTTCCGTTGCGACCGATGCGCGTCGGCAATACACAGTCAAACATGTCAATGCCACGAATCGCTCCGTCAATGAGCGAGTCTGGTGAACCGACACCCATTAAATAACGCGGTTTATTCGCTGGCAATAACGGCGTTGTAAATTCTAATACGCGATTCATCACTTCTTTCGGCTCGCCAACAGACAAGCCGCCGACTGCATATCCTGGAAAATCGAGCGACACTAAATCTTGCGCACTTTGTTTGCGCAAATCTTCAAACTCTCCGCCTTGCACGATGCCAAATAAGCCTTGCTCATTTGGTCGCTGATGCGCTTTTAAGCATCGCTCTGCCCATCGGCTTGTCCGCTCGACAGATTGCTTCATATACTCATACGTCGCAGGATATGGTGGACATTCATCAAACGCCATCATAATATCAGACCCGAGCGCATTTTGAATTTCCATCGCTTTTTCTGGCGATAAAAATAATTTATCTCCATTTAAATGGTTTCGGAAATATACGCCTTCTTCTTCAATGCGACGAAATTCGCTTAAACTAAACACTTGGAATCCGCCAGAATCCGTTAAAATGCCGCGATCCCAATTCATAAATGAATGAAGACCACCCGCTTCTTTGACGATGTCATGTCCTGGACGGAGCCATAAATGATATGTGTTGCTTAAAATGACGCCCGCTCCCATTTCTTTTAATTCTTCAGGCGAAAGCGTCTTTACTGTCGCAAGTGTACCGACAGGCATAAACATTGGTGTTTCAAAAGACCCGTGCGGCGTATGAAGAATACCGAGGCGCGCCCCCGTTTGTTTACATGTTTTAATGAGTTCGTAACGAATTGGTGTCACGTATAGTCCCCTTTCTCCACTTATATAATAAGCATGGCATCGCCGAAGCTAAAAAATCGGTAACGCTCTTTGACTGCTTCTTCATAAGCGCGCAATACATTCTCCCGACCAGCTAGCGCGCTCACGAGCATAATGAGCGTGGACTTTGGCAAATGGAAATTTGTAATCATTCCATCAATGGCGCGAAACGTATAGCCAGGATAAATAAAAATATCTGTCCAACCGCTTTCAGCGACAAATGTGCCATCGTGGCGAGATGCGATCGTCTCAAGCGTGCGTGTCGATGTCGTCCCGACAGCAATAATGCGCCCTCCTTTTGCTTTGACATCGTTTAGCAAGTTCGCTGTTTCTTCTGTCATTTGGTAAAACTCGGCATGCATATCATGTTCTTCAATATGTTCTACGTTCACAGGGCGAAACGTACCTAAACCGACATGCAACGTAATAAAGGCAAGATGCACTCCTTTTTTTTGCACATCCTCAAGAAGTTGTTGTGTAAAATGTAACCCAGCTGTCGGTGCAGCAGCTGAGCCAGCTTCGCGGGCATAGACGGTTTGATATCGTTCTCGGTCATCGAGCTGTGCTTTAATGTATGGAGGAAGCGGCATCTCCCCAAGCGACTCAAGCACTTCAAGAAAAATACCATCATATGAAAACGAAAGAATGCGCCCACCGTGCTCTAGCTCAGCTACACATTCCGCGCGTAAACGCCCATCACCGAATGAAATCGTCGTTCCTATTTTCACACGTTTAGCAGGCTTAACAAGCGTTTCCCATCGATCGCCATCAAGCTGTTTTAATAAAAGTACTTCAATGTGCGCCCCCGTCCCTTCTTTCTCCCCGTACAATCGGGCTGGCAGTACGCGCGTATCGTTTAAAACGAGGCAGTCCCCTTTTTTCAAGTACGATAAAATGGAACGAAACGTTGGTTCATGAGTCACTTCCCCTGTTTGCTTATGAAGTACCATTAAGCGTGATGCTTCTCGATTAGGCAATGGGGTTTGTGCAATGAGCTCTTCTGGTAAATGAAAATCAAATAAATCTACTTTCATGTCCACATCCCTTTCTTTATTTCATTAACGAAAACGACCAATTATATAAAAAATAAGCGATAAAACGACACTTAAAATGATTGACGTCATAATCGGAAAATAAAAAGTGGCATTTTCTTTTTTAATAACAATATCTCCCGGTAAACGACCAAGTTTAATAAATTGCATCAAAAAACCGACAACGATAAGAACGACACCAAGAAGCATAATTGTTTTTGGCACATTCATCATCGCGGCACCTCCAAACCGAAATGGTTGTACGCAAGCGGGGTAACGATTCGTCCGCGCGGTGTTCGCTGTAAAAAGCCGATTTGCAACAAATACGGTTCATATACATCTTCAATCGTTTGCGCTTCTTCACCGATCGTTGCAGCAATCGTCTCTAATCCAACTGGTCCACCACGGAATTTTTCCATCATGCTTTTTAATAGTTTATGATCTAGATGATCTAACCCTAAACGATCGACTTGTAATTGTTCTAGCGCTTCATTCGCTAAAATAAACGTAATCGTCCCATTCCCGCGCACTTGAGCAAAGTCGCGCACGCGGCGCAACAATCGGTTGGCGATGCGCGGTGTACCACGCGAACGACGCGCAATTTCAAACGCTGCTTCTTCTTCGATTTCGACAGCAAAAATGTGGGCGGTTCGCTTCACAATATGAGCGAGCTCTTCAGGGGTATAATATTCTAAACGGCTTAATACACCGAAACGGTCGCGAAGCGGGGCAGAGAGTGCTCCGGATCTTGTTGTTGCTCCTACGAGCGTAAATGGCGGCAAATCGAGGCGGACAGAACGTGCAGCCGGTCCTTTGCCGATGACAATATCTAAACAAAAGTCTTCCATTGCCGGATACAACACTTCTTCCACTGCTCGTGGCAAGCGATGTATTTCATCAATGAATAGGACATCACCCGGTTCTAGCGTTGTTAAAATTGCTGCCAAATCCCCCGGACGTTCAATTGCTGGTCCAGCTGTCGTGCGCAATTGAACCCCCATCTCGTTGGCGATAATAGCAGCAAGCGTCGTTTTTCCAAGCCCCGGTGGCCCATACAACAATACGTGATCAAGCGTCTCCCCACGCATTTTCGCCGCTTCAATAAATACAGTTAAGTTTTCCTTTACTTTTTGTTGCCCGATATATTCTCGCAACTGCTTTGGGCGAAGACTGTATTCAAGCGAGGCATCGTCGTAATCGGCCGCGCTTGAAATGAGACGCTCCTCCATCATACATCCTCCCTCATTTCAATAGTTTTTGTAAAGCGAGCTTAATATATCCTTCTGTCGATAATCGCTCTTGTTTTAATATAGGCACGACTTTTTGAATTTCTTTTTCAGCATAGCCGAGCGCCTTTAACGCTTCAAGTGCTTCAGAAAGCGCGTTCGTTTCTTCCATCGGCTCAGTAAATAAATTCGGAAAAGCGTCTGGGACAACAGCTTGCAATTTTCCTTTTAAATCTAAAATCATTTGTCGTGCTGTTTTCTTTCCTACTCCTGGAAACTTACATAAAAACTTATCATCCTCCGCTTCGATCGCTTCAACAAGCTGTTCCAATTGACCAGCAGCTAAAATAGCTAGCGCTCCTTTTGGTCCGATGCCTGACACTTGTAATAATTTAGCAAATAACGCTCGCTCTTGGCGCGTATGAAATCCATAAAGGGCGAGGACATCTTCTCGTACGTATTGATATGTATATACAACGATTTGCTTTTGTTTATTCATTTGAAATGAAAACGGATTTGGGGTAAAAATTTGATACCCTACTCCGTTATGTTCAACGACGATATATTCCGGACAAACGTAATCAACATAGCCACGAATAAATTCAATCAAAACCCCGTCCTCCTTTTCTCACGCCTCTCATTTTAGCATAAGATGAGAAAAGCGGAAAGCGCAAGGCATAGGGAAACGATATGAAAAAAGCCCGCTATTATGCGCGGACTTATTTTCCAAACGGTTCATACGCTTCGATGACGCGTTCATAATTTTTTTTCGAACGAACGGAAATGCCTTTTTTCAGTTTTTCTCGTTCATGGCTTTCAAGTTTTTTTACATCAATTTGAAAAAAGGATTGAATGACGCGAGATGATTCGCCCGGTTTTCCTTCAAAAATAGAGAGTGTGCCATCTTCAGTAAGACCGAAATACCCTGCTTTCGTTAATGGCGAAAGGTCATCAACGTAACGTTGGAAAACAATTTGTTCGTCATCCATATTGATGAGCTGCCAATCTTTATATTTGTTCCAAATGTCTTTCATCGACGTTACGGTTTCTTCCCTTATTTCCTCACTAACTTCCCCATCCATATATACCGTTTCTAAAATGACTGTCATCTGTACAGGAGATGCGTGTTGTGTTAAAAATAAACTCATCCATAGTGTAAGGATTATATTCATCATTCTCACCTCATTCATATATTGACCATTTTTCCTAAAAATAAACGGTCTTGCCATCGCAAGACCGTTATTCTAACATAGATTCATCTAAATTATGGTAAATTTCTTGTACATCGTCATCATCTTCAAGCATATCAATAAGCTTTAACATTTTCGTTAAATCGTCGCCAGTTAATGTCGTGTACGTTTGCGGAATCATCGTTATTTCAGCTGTCGCAAACGTAAATCCTTGCGCAGCTAACGTATTTTTTACTTGTTCAAACTGTTCAGGAGACGTGTAAATTTCAAACGAATCTTCCGTCGTCTCCATTTCATCCGCCCCTGCTTCGATTGCTTGTAACAACATGTCATCTTCATCGATGTTTAAATCTTCACGGGCGATGACAATGAGCCCTTTCCGATCAAATAAATACGACACGCATCCCGTTTCTCCTAAGTTTCCACCGTTTTTCGAAAACGCGACACGAACATTTGAGGCAGTACGGTTTTTATTATCTGTTAAACAAATGACCATGACCGCTACGCCACCTGGTCCATATCCTTCGTAACGAATTTCTTCGTAATGTGTATGTTCTTGGTTACCTGTTGCCTTTTTAATTGCACGTTCAATATTTTCATTCGGCATGTTCGCTGATTTTGCTTTTTCAATCGCAAGTCGCAACGTAGCGTTTGTCGTTGGATCTCCTCCACCCATTTTTGCCGCCACGTAAATTTCTTTCGCAAGCTTCATAAACAATTTTCCACGTTTCGCATCTTGTGCATTTTTGCGCCGCTGAATATTTTTCCACTTGGAATGTCCTGCCATTTGGATCCCCTCTCATATGTGAAAAATGTCCATAAAAACTATAACAAAAATAAATGAAAAAGAACAGGGGTGAGCCCCTGTTCTTTAGCCGCGATTCATAAACGGACGTTCAATCATATCGCCCATATCGTTAAATATGTCGCGAATATCACGCTCTAGTTGATCCATCGGACCACCATCACGAATATCGTTATCGAGCGTGCGGATGCGGTTATACATGCTTTCATTGGCCACTACACGAACTGTTTTTCCCGCTGTATACGGAGCGATGGCTTGCCGAACGAGACGCTCTATGCGCGTTGTATTTTTCTCTGTCGTCGATATAGCAACAACGACACGATCTCCTGAGACAACGGCACGTGCATCTTTTACGTTCGCAACGTTCGCTGCACGTTTCGCAATTTTTTCAGCTAACGCCCCGTTATAGTTGCGGTAATACGATGGGCGTGTTCGTTCATCCATCGCATTTAAATGTCCATGATAGTTGCGATCAGCACGACTAAAATTGCGATCGACTTGCGGTGTTCGCGTTGTTCGATCCATGCCGCGATCAAGCATTTCTGTAATCGGTCCGTCGTTATCCCGCACTGGACGAACGTTTCCGTTTAAACGCTCTGTTCCGTAACGACCGTATTGAAAACCGGTCATATCATTTTCATTTGAGTAATATCCGATCGGACGTGTACGATCGGTATAACGTGTATCAAACGCTTGGTTATTACAAGCTGCCAATCCACTGAGCGCAATGACTGCACCGAGAGCGATCATTCGTTTCCGCAAAGGAAAAACCCCCTTTTTGCTTTTGTAGACGATGCGCCTACATCATTAGCTTGATGCAAAAAAGGGGTTTTATTGCTGTTAAAATTTTGGCGGAGCGATCGCTAACTGCCGTTTATGGTGTGAACGTTCATGAAGCCGCTCAATAATTTCGCGGTCGCGTTCTGGAATCGGCTCGCCTTTTAAATATTTGTCAATCATATCATACGTTGTACCCATTTCATTTTCGTCTGTTTGTCCTTCCCAAAGACCAGCGCTTGGCGCTTTTGTAATAATTTCTTCAGGTACACCGAGAATGCGTGCCATTTCGCGCACTTCGCCTTTCGTAAAATGAACGAGCGGCACTAAATCGACGCCACCATCACCGTATTTAGTAAAGTAACCTGTATGCCATTCTGCCGCATTATCTGTTCCGACAACGAGATAACCGTAATTATTCGCCACAGCATACAACGTCGTCATGCGCAAACGAGCACGTGTATTTGCATCGCCAAGGCGAGCAGCTTGCTCGTTCCATTGCCCTTTTTCTTTTAATTGCTTTTCAATTTCGCCAAATAGTACGCGATGCGTTTCTGTTAAGTCAATGACATGGTAATCAATCCCACAGCTTTGGACAACTTTTAATGCATCTTCTTTATCTTTCGGATTGCTTTTACATGGCATAATTAGTCCTAACGAGTTGTTAGGAAATGCCCGCTTAATTAAATGGGCAACGACCGCAGAATCAATGCCGCCACTAATACCGACGATCGCTCCATTCATTCCAGCTTCTTGTACTCGTTCACGAAGCCATGCAATTAATTTTTCAATTTTTTGTTCCATATATGTACATCCCTTTCTTTTTACATCATCATGTTCATTTTATCACACAAAAAGCAAAAAGAAAAAGAGGCGACATTATTGCCCCTCTTCTTCCTCACGATAAGGAACCGAAAAATACGGATTCATCCCATACGGTTGCCCCTGCCATCCTTGTTGCCATCCGTACGGACTGTACGGCATAGCTGGCTGTGGCATATATATTGGCTGTGGCATCATCGGCACGTTTTCACCATACATTTGTTGTGGATACGGTGCTTGTTGCGGTTGTTGTGAATACTCCCCTGCACCTGTTGGCATTTGCGGCATCATCGGTTGCGACTGTTGAGCATATTCACCTGTTGGCATTTGTGGCATGTATGGTGTCGGTTGTAACTGCTCACCGCATCCGCAATCATCGTTATTCATAGCCCCTTGTGGATACGTCCATGGCATAACAGGATACATCGGTGGAAACCATGGGTAAAAACCGTATCCCGGCATAATCGGTGAAACAGGTATGCACGGCATTGGCATCGGCATAGGCATTGGAACAGGCTGTGGCTGCATCGGTTGTTGCGGTTGTTCTTCCATAATTGGTGCCTGTGTCGTTGGAATCGGTGGGATGTCTGGAAACGGCGGCATCGGCATCTCTTCTTCAGGTTCCATCATATTTGGCATAATATTTGGTGGTTTTGGCGGTAAAAGCGGCATATCTTGTTTCGGTTGTTCTTTTGCGATTGGAATTTCTTTTGCAATTGGTTCAACATTCACCGGCTGTTGCAACGGTTGCTCCTTTTTGTTTACGTGAATGTCCACATCAACAGAAATATTTTGCGTTTCTTTTTTGACAGGTTTTACTGGAGCTACTGGCGTCGGTACTTTAATTTTCATACCTGGCATAATGTAGTTTGGATCACTTAAATGGGCATTCATTTTTTTTAGCTCTTCAAAATCAACCCCATATTTTTGCGCAATTTTCCAAAGGGTATCTCCTTTTTGAACGATATGAATTTTCACGTGTTTCCCCCTCCTATACTCAGACGTGACGTGTATGTCATGTTCAGCTTGTCGCTACTAGGCTTCAACATAACTTATGAGCGGAAAGCTTTTTTTATGATAAAAATAAAAAAGACCGGCAAAAAAATGCCGATCCGTTTATGCCCGCGCTAACATGCGCTCAAGCGCGAGCATCGCTCCTTCCGCTACATCTTTCGGAACAGTAATGTGATTGACAACTTTCCCTTCAAGCAACGATTCAAGCGCCCAAAGCAAATGTGGTAAATCAATGCGATTCATCGTTAAACATGGACACATATACGGGTTTAACGACACAATTTCTTTATCTGGATGTTGCTGAATCATCCGATTAACTAAATTCATTTCTGTTCCGATGGCCCATTTACTTCCTGACGGTGCTCGAGCGATCGTTTCAATGATATATTTTGTTGAACCTGCATCATCTGCTTGTTGAACAACTTCCCAGCTACATTCTGGATGAACAATAATTTTCATATCCGGCTTTGTTTTTCGGATATGTTCAATATGTTTTACTGTAAAATTTTCATGAACAGAACAATGTCCTTTCCATAAAATCACTTTAATTTGTTGAACGTCACCGTCGTATAGAAGTGTATTTGTCGCTGGATCCCATACAGCCATTTGTTCAAGTGGAACGCCAAGATCATAAGCTGTATTTCTTCCTAAATGTTGATCAGGCAAAAAGAAAATACGTTCTTTTTGTGTCAACGCCCAAGCGACCATTTTTTTTGCGTTTGATGATGTCACTGTCGCTCCGCCATGCAAACCGACAAACGCTTTAATCGCAGCAGTCGAGTTAACATACGTTAACGGTAAAATCGTATCTCCAAACATTTGTTGTAATATTGGCCATGCTCGCTCTACTTGTTCAATTTCTGCCATATCTGCCATCGAACATCCAGCACGCATATCTGGCAAAATGACGACTTGTTCATCGCTTGTTAAAATATCAGCTGTTTCCGCCATAAAATGCACGCCGCAAAATACAATATATTCAGCTTCTTTATTTTTCGCTGCTACTTGTGCGAGTTGCAATGAATCACCTGTCGCATCTGCAAATTGGATGACTTCATCTTTTTGATAGTGATGTCCTGGAATAAATAAACGTGTGCCAAGCTCTCGTTTGACACGAGCTACGCGTGTTTCCATTTCTTCGACTGACAACTGTTTATACGTCTCCGGCATCGCATCGTGTTGCTGCATGAGTTGTAATACGTTCATCGCTCATTCCTCCTACTGCACGTTTAAACTAATATCTAACGCTTTTGCTGAATGCGTCAACATGCCTAACGAAATATAGTCGACACCTGTATCCCGATATTGCGCGATGTTTTCAAGAGTAATTCCGCCTGAAGCTTCCGTAATGATCGAGGATGGGACAAGCTGAACAAATTCACGAATTTCTTCAGGCGTACGGTTATCAAACATAATGACATCCGCTCCCGCCTCAACCGCCTCGATCACTTGCTGTTTCGTTTCTGTTTCCACTTCAATTTTCACCATATGACCTAGTTGCGAACGGACGCGTTTCACTGCTTTTGTAATCGAACCACAAAACGCAATATGGTTATCTTTAATCATCACTCCATCATATAAGCCGAAACGATGGTTGTATCCGCCGCCACACGTTACAGCATATTTCTCTAACATCCGAAGCCCCGGCGTCGTTTTTCGCGTATCACAAATGCGTGTATGATTGCTGTTTAATGCTCGAACAGCTCGATTTGTCAACGTAGCAATGCCGCTCATGCGCTGAAGTATATTTAAAATGACGCGCTCACCTGATAAAATCGGGATGATCGGACCTGAAACGACTGCGATGACTTCTCCTTTTTTTACGCTTTCCCCATCTCTTTTATATAATTGACATGTGATCGATGGGTGTAATAGCTTATATCCGATGTCAATCACCGATACACCTGCGATCATTCCATCTTCTTTTGCAACAAATATCGCTCTTCCTTCATCCGCAGGAGAAAAGATCGTTTCGCTCGTTATATCCCGTTCTCCGATATCTTCTAAAAAAAACTGCTTAAGTAGCTCTTTTAACTTTAGCTCATTCAACGGGATCCCTCCTTCATGAGATGTTCTTCTTTCGTGCGGACGATGCGCCGCTTTTCCCAATACGTTCTTTCAAACGGCTCATCACTTCGATAATGAGCCCCTCGGCTTTCTCTTCTTTGTAAAGCTGAAGTCGTCATAAGCCAGCCAACGATTAACATGTATATAATCGTCCGCTTTTCATCATCATGCTCCGGTGCCATGTTGACAAGCTCATCAATCGAATATTGTTCAAACCATTGCTTCGCGTAAAACAATTGGTCATACTCGCGCACGATGCCGACATATTGCGTCATCATACGCTGAATGTCCTCTTTTGTCGGCAACGCAACGCGCACGTTATTTTCTTTTCTTTCGCTTTTCTTTAACGTCAAACGCTGCTCGGTTTTGTTTAACAATTGGAAAGCAACGCGTCGACTAAAGACGAGCGCTTCAAGCAACGAGTTGCTTGCTAAACGGTTCGCTCCGTGCACACCTGTACATGCTGCCTCTCCAACCGCATATAGTCCCGGCAATGTCGTTTCACCATCCACATTCACAACGATGCCGCCCATTAAAAAATGAGCACCTGGGACGACAGGAAGGAGACCGTTGCGCCAATCGATTTGATAGCGTTCACAAAGCGATGTAATCGTCGGAAAACGGGATGAAAAATGCGGAATCATCGAAACATCTAAAAAAACAAAATGACCGTTTTTCATTTCTCGCTCAATCGCTCGAGATACGACGTCGCGCGGCGCTAAATCTTTTTGTGGATGCACTCCGTCCATAACGCGCCGACCGTCATCAGTCACTAACATCGCTCCTTCTCCACGAACCGCTTCCGAAATGAGGCCGACAGCTTTTCCGTCCACATAGAGCATTGTTGGATGGAATTGCACAAATTCCATATCCGCCACAGCCGCGCCAGCTCGATATGCCATCGCAATGCCATCGCCCGTTGCCGTTTCTGCGTTTGATGTAAACGCATACAACTGTCCAATTCCACCTGTTGCGATCACGATCGCGCTCGCTGTATACGTTCCATTTTTCGTCTGTACGCCCACACAACGTCCATCGGAAACGAGCAAATCAATGACAGGATCGTTTTCAATAAACGTCACGCGGTTAGAAAGCTTTTCAAATAAAAATGAAACCATGTTTTTTCCTGTCGCATCGCCTCCCGCATGTAAAATGCGCCTCATGCGGTGCGCCCCTTCTTGCCCGAAAAGCAATTGGCCATGCTCATCTACATCAAATGAAAAACCGAGGTTTATAAACTGTTGAATGGCCTCGCGTCCTTCTTGAACTAAAATGCGTACCGCTTCCTCGTCATTATGCTCACATCCAGCAATCATCGTATCTGTATAATGAGATAACCAATGATCGTCAGGATGAATGGCAGCCGCGACTCCCCCTTGAGCAAGCCAAGAGTTGCTCGTTTCTTTTTTTGACTTCGTGAAAATAATCACATTTTTATGCTCGCATAAATGGTAAGCAACCATTAACGCTGCAAGGCCGCTACCGACGATAATCACATCCGCTTCACGCATGGATGTTCCTCCATTTCATACTGTCTTGACACCTATATTGACATATATTTAAACTGATGACAAGACTTTTGTTTTTGGAAGTGGTGAACGAGATGATTTATTTAGATTACGCAGCAACAACACCAATGAGTGAAGAAGCTTTAGCCGTTTATGTACAAAGTGCGAGAACATATTTTGGAAATGCAAGCAGCCTCCATGATGTCGGAACAGCTGCAAACGAATTGCTTACGATTTGTCGCAAACAACTCGCTCAACTCACTCGTGGCGAAGAAAAAGGAATATATTTTACAAGTGGCGGAACAGAAGCAAACGTTCTCGCTATTCGTTCGCTCGCTTACGCCCATCGCCATAAAGGGAAACATATCATTACATCAAGCGTCGAGCACGCTTCCGTTCACGCTGTATGCGCGCAACTTGAACAAGAAGGATTTACCGTGACATACGTGCCAGTCGACCGCTTCGGACAAGTGGATATCGGGGCACTTGAACGGGCATTAACGGACGAAACTATTCTCGTTTCTATTCAACATGCAAATTCTGAAATTGGTACAATTCAACCGTTGCAACAAATCGGTGAATTATTAAAAGAAAAACAAATTATCTTTCATAGCGATTGTGTACAAACTTTTGGTAAAATACCGATAGATGTGAAACAACTTCACCTCGATAGCATATCGATCGCTAGCCATAAAATTTATGGTCCGAAAGGGGTCGGGGCTGTATATATAAACCCGCGCGTACGTTGGCATATGTGGTTGCCAAACACCACACATGAAGGCGGATTTCGTCCCGGAACAGTAAACGTCCCTGGCATCGCTTCCTTTACAACCGCAGCGATCGAAGCGGAAAAAAAGCGAGAAACGGTTCAACAAAACATGAACGAATTGCGGCGTTATTTTGTTGAACAAATTGCGAAAAAACAACTGTCCATCACCGTTTTTGAACATCCAACAGATCAATTACCACATATTGTTGGCTGTCTCGTTCACGGATTTGAAGGACAATATGTGATGTTACATTGCAATCGTCACGGTATTGCGATTTCTACCGGAAGCGCATGTCAAGTTGGAAAGCAAGCACCATCAAAAACGATGATTGCCATCGGGAAAGAAGAAGACGAAGCAAAACAATTCATTCGTCTATCATTTGGGATGCATACGACAAAAAGCGAGGTCGAAGAGGTTGTTTCCGTACTTGAACAGCTTCAAAAAGAAAGGATGTCACGATGAAAAAAGAGAGAAAACTGCTAGGGGAAGAACGACGAACACTTATTTTGCAATGGTTAAAAGAAACGAAACGCCCGATGACAGGAACGGAATTGGCTAATAAAACGAACGTAAGCCGCCAAGTGATCGTTCAAGATATTTCGCTATTAAAAGCAAAAAACGAACCGATTATTGCGACAAGCCAAGGGTACTTATATTTATCGCCTTCCTCCACCAACATGTATACGCGCGTCATCGCTTGTTGTCACACGCCAGAACAGGCCAAAGACGAACTATATACAATTGTCGACTATGGCGTCACGGTCAAAGACGTAAAAATTGAGCATCCGGTATATGGGGATTTAACAGCATCCATTATGGTTAGCAATCGGTTAGAAGTCGATGAATTTATTCGAAAAATTAACGAAACGAAATCCGCCTATTTATCTCAACTGACCGATGGTGTTCATTTGCACACACTTGAAGCAGATTCCATAGAAAAACTTGATGAAGCATGTGCCGCATTAAAACAAGCGCGGTTTTTGATTGAATAAAAACATCCCTTCACACGAGGGATGTTTTTTTTACCATATAATATGGATAACTACCTAATATTTGCACTGTACAGCCAAGCGCTTCCAGTTCAGCAATCGCCCCAGGGATTAAAACGTCGTCCATTTTTTGATCAATATCAATAATGAAAAAATAGTTTCCTAACCCTGTCTTCGCTGGGCGGGATTCAATTTTTGTCAAGTTCAGTTTTCGCCATGCGAACGCTGATAACACTTGATGAAGCGCCCCGGCCTGATCTTTTGGCAACATGACCATTAACGTCGTTTTAAACCCATCTTCTTTATCTGTCACAGGCAACAAATAACGCTCGCGATGCAAAACAATGAAGCGCGTATGGTTGTAGTCATAGTCATGAATGTTTTCTTTCGCAATCGCTAAACCGTATTGTTTCGCGGCGAGACGATTGCCAATCGCCGCCATCTTTCCTTCTGGATGCTCACTTACGTATTTTGCTGCTGCACTTGTTGATGTGACGTATTCATATGTGGCGTGCTTTAAATGACGATGTAAAAACTTATGACATTGGGCGATCGCATGCGAATGAGAATAAATGCGTTCAACATGCATCCAATGCTCCAATTGAGATGGATGTACGAGCAAATGTTGCTCAATCGGCGCAATAATTTCCCCAACAATTAGCAAATTGCATTCATGAATTAAATAATCGATCGTCAAGTTCACAGAACCTTCCAGCGCATTTTCAAGCGGAACAACAGCTAGTTCAACTTCTCCGTCACGCACAGCGTCCATACATTGTGGAATCGTATGATATGGAACGTTTCGTATATGAGGAAAAACCGCTTCAACAGCTGCATGCGTAAACGTCCCTTCTGGTCCTAAATATCCTATTTTCACAATCCTTCCCCTCTCTACGCCCCTGAACCGAGAATTTCTACTTTTTCAACAAAAGGCAACTGTTTTAATTGCGAAAGTAACTCATCGATTGTTATCGCCATCTCGCTCGTACTAACGGACAACGTGACGTTTGCCCGCCCTTGAAGCGGAATCGTTTGGTGAATCGTAAGAACGTTGCAATTTGCCGCGGCAACGACGCTTAATAGCTTCGAAAGGGTGCCTGAGCGGTCTTCTAAATGGAAAAAAAGCGTAATAATCTGTTCCCGAACCATCGTATGAAACGGAAAAACAGCGTCACGATATTTATAAAAAACGCTTCGGCTGACATCGACAAGCTGTACAGCGTCAGCAACAGAATCAACTTTTTTTCGTTCAATTAATTCTTTTGCCGCCAACACTTTTTTCATGGCTTCAGGCAATACATCTTCTCGCACTAAATAAAATTTTTTATCCACCGCACAAGCTTCCCCCTTTCGCATTAGTCGACAAATTCAAATTCGTAATTCAACAGTTTGACAATATCCCCATCTTTTGCTCCGCGAGCACGCAACGCATCATCGACGCCAAGCGAACGCAATTGCCGTGCAAAGCGACGCACCGACTCTTCTCTTGAAAAATCGGTCATTTTAAACAGCTTTTCAATTTTTTCTCCCGATAAAATAAACGTTCCATCATCATCACGCGTAATATGAAACGGTGCTTCTTCTTTTTCCAATTTGTAAACGACGCGATGAATCGCTTCTTCTTCTTGTGGATAAAGCGGAAATTCTGGCGTCGTTTCAAGCAGATCAGCAATCGCAAATAACAGTTCGCGCAACCCTTGGCGTGTCACTGCTGAAATCGGGAAAATCGGCACATCGTCTTTTAGCTTTTCTTTAAATTCACGCAAATGTTGTTCCGCGTTTGGCATATCCATTTTATTCGCAACAATAATTTGCGGTCGCTCTGTGAGACGCAAATTATATTGTTTTAATTCTTCGTTAATGACTAAATAATCTTCGTACGGGTCTCGTCCTTCTATGGCAGCCATATCAATGACGTGAACGATGACGCGCGTCCGCTCAATATGACGTAAAAATTGATGCCCAAGTCCAACCCCTTGATGCGCTCCTTCGATAAGCCCCGGCAAATCGGCCATCACAAAACTGCGGCCGTCTTCTGTTTCAACGACACCTAAATTCGGAACGATCGTTGTAAAATGATAGTCTGCAATTTTCGGTTTTGCCGCTGAAACGACGGACAATAACGTCGATTTGCCAACGCTCGGAAAGCCGACAAGTCCAACGTCCGCGAGCAATTTTAATTCCAGCGTCACGTATCGTTCTTGACCTGGTTCACCATTTTCAGCAATTTCTGGAGCCGGATTCGATGCGGTCGCAAAGCGAGTGTTTCCGCGTCCACCTCGTCCGCCTTTCGCTACGACAAATCGTTGGCCATGCTCTGTTAAATCCGCAATGACTTCTTTCGTTTCATCGTCAATGACAACCGTTCCTGGTGGCACTTTCACAATTAAATCTTCTGCGTTTTTTCCGTGTTGATTTTTCGACATGCCATGTTCGCCGCGCGGTGCTTTAAAATGGCGTTGGTAGCGAAAATCCATTAACGTACGCAACCCTTCATCAACAACAAATACGACATCTCCCCCTTTTCCGCCATCTCCTCCAGCCGGTCCGCCTTTTGGTACGTATTTTTCGCGCCGAAACGCGACCATTCCGTTTCCACCGTCGCCACCTTTCACATATATTTTCACTTGATCAACAAACATCGTTTTTCTCCTCCGATCTTTTCATCTACTCAACAAGATGAATGATTGCACATATTGTTAGTTCATGTTCATGAATGGCATGTTCACAAAGCGTAAACGCATCATATTGATTATGCTTTTGAATCCATTGTTTTACCATCTCAAGCTCATGAAGCATACCACGATAATCAAAAAAGAGCCGCACATCGTTTTCTGTTAAATCAATTGTAATCGTTACATAGTTTTCGACATGTGGAGAAGAACATTCCTCAAGCATATGTAAAAATCGTTGACACCACGTAGCGAGCATATGATCGTATGCATGTAATGAACGTGGCTCTCCTAACACTTCATACTCTAGTTGAATGTGGCGTGCTTGCCAATGGTACGTCATCAGCAGTTCAGCGAACCGTTCTGTTTGTAAATTCGTGAGCTTCGCTTCATTTTCTGCTTCAATGATAATTTGTTGAATGATTTCATTGACGCGATCGATGCGCCGTAAAGATAAATTTCCTTTAATTAATTGGATTTTATTGAGCCAATCGTGTCGGGAATGACGCAATGCCTCTACAATCGTCCACCGCTTCTCCATCATTCATTCTCCCATAAACAGTTTGACTATAATTATAACATACGCCAACAAAAAGAAAACCCTAACCAAGTCGGTTAGAGTTTTCCACTTCCTTATGCTTCTTTCACAACAGGATATACGCTCACTTTTTTACGATCGCGACCCATGCGCTCAAAACGAACGATGCCGTCAACTTTCGCATAAAGTGTGTCGTCGCCACCGCGTCCCACGTTTAATCCTGGGTAAATTTTTGTTCCGCGTTGACGATAAAGAATAGAACCGCCTGTAACGAATTGACCGTCTGCACGCTTCGCGCCAAGACGTTTTGCGATCGAATCACGACCGTTCTTTGTTGAACCTACCCCTTTTTTCGATGCGAAAAACTGAAGATCTAAACGTAACATGCCGTGTCACCTCCTACAACGTTTTCGTCGTTATTTTGACGTATTTCCCGTAATCACGCTCAATCGTTTGGAGCGACACGATCATCCCTTCAAGAAGAAGCTGCACATCGGCTAATACTTTTGCATCTTCAATTGTCGGAAGTTCACAATGAAGATAGCCGTCTTTTCCTTGTTGAATGATCGGTTTCACATTCGTCAACGCAACGATTGCATTAACCGCACCAAACGAAATGGCTGATACACCGGCACATACAATATCTTGGCCACGCTTCGCAAACTGAGCGTGTCCGCTAATCGTAAAGGAACGAATCGTCCCTTCCACCGTTCGATTAATCGTTATACGAATCATCGCTTACGCCTTATGCGTTAATTTTTTCGATCACAACTTTTGTGTATGGTTGGCGATGACCTTGTTTACGACGATAGTTTTTCTTTGGCTTATATTTGAAAACGATGATCTTCTTTTGACGACCATGTTTTTCAACTTTCGCCGTTACTGTTGCGCCAGCGACTGTAGGATTGCCAACTTTGACATTTTCGCCACCTACAAATAACACTTTGTCAAATGTTACTGTTTCGCCTTCTGCTGCATCAATTTTCTCGATGTAAATCGCTTGGCCTTCTTCTACTTTAATTTGTTTTCCACCAGTTTCAATAATCGCGTACATATTTGCACCTCCTAAATTAGACTCAGACTCGCCAGCTGTGAGGCGGTTCAAGCGAACGCTTAAATAGCCTTAGCTGAGCGGTTGTAGCACGGGTGCTACACAACATAGAAGATGATAGCATAAAAAGAAAACAATTGTCAATACGTATAAAGCAAATGGCCGATCGGTTCATTCGTTCGTTTCTCATGAAAATAAGCGTACAACAATTCGTTTTCATCAAGTTCCATTTCCATTTGGTTTTTCTTTACGATAATCGCATGTTTTTTTCCGCGATGAAATAAGAGAAGAACGTGAAATAACGAATCATTTGCATCCACGACAAGTCGCTTTAACGCTCGATATTCGACCCGTTTTCCGTAATATCGTTCCAACAAAAAACGCATCCATACATACGGACGTTGCTTCCATTCCATCCAAATGGCATGCGCTAAAAAGCAGGCGATGATCCATAAATTGATGTGCAATGGAGCATGGATCAATAAAGCGGCGAAACAAATGACTAAAAAAAAGACGGAAGCATAAAGCGTTTGTTCGTGCGCCCGGCGAAACGATGTGCGCGCCGTACGATACAAAAAAAAGAGCTTCCCTCCATCAAGCGGCCAAATAGGCAATAAGTTAATAAGTAAAATAGATATATTATATTCCATTAGTTGTTGGTACCATTCATTAGATAACATGTTTGCCCCATGAGCGATATACGCAATGAAAAAAATAAGTATATGCTGAAACGGTCCCGCTAATGTCACGATCAATTCTTCATGAAACGGCCGATTGCCGTGTTCATCCATTTCAGCCACTCCGCCAAACGGCAAAAGTAAAATGCGTTTTACGCGCCATGAAAACATATGCGCTGCGACAACGTGTCCTAGTTCGTGCCAAAGCACTATCCAAAACAATAAAAGAAGTGTCTGAAATTGTGCAGTCATAACGGCAATAAGCGCAACAACCCAAAAAAGCGGATGAATATGAATGTTTATAAAAATAGATAACCATTTATTCAAAGGAAATCACCTGAACTGGATCAATAAAATGATCCCCTTGCTTCACAGCAAAATAAAACAAACCTTTATGATCGTTCGTTTCCGCTCTCCCCACTTCTTTTCCTGCCTCAATAAAGTCATACAACTTCACCGAAATAGCGGATAACTTTCCGTACCACGTTTCACTTCCATCCGCATGTTGAATAATGACTGTTTTTCCGTACGGTTCTTTCACTCCTGCAAATACGACAATTCCTTCTTCGACTGCTTCAATGGCTTGATCGGTTTCAATGACAATGCCTTGTCCATTATGTTCAAACGTTTCCACGACGCGCGCTGAAGCTGGAAAGGCATATGCGGCTATTGTTGTCTCTTGTTGTTTGTTTACGTTAAAAAACGCAAGTGGCTTACCAAATGTTTTTTCGTACCATTGTGCAACTGTCGCAAATTGAAAATCTTTTGCCATCGCTTGTTTCACAAACGTACGCGCACCTTCAACTTTCGGAGAGTCATATTGAAATAAAATCGCAACGCCAAAAAACAAAAGAGCTGACAGAAAACTTTTCAATAAAAATATATCTTTGCGAAAAAGTGGCGGTTCTCGCTCCCCATCGTACGTCACAACTGTCGGATTCCCATATTTTTCTTCTTCACTCCAATTTGTCATCATCGTTTGAACGTAACGTTCACGCTCCTTTTTTCGCTTGGCGATTCGCTTTCGAATATGTTCAATTCGATCGCTCACATTCCCACACCCCTCTCGTCCGATTTGTATTATATGTATGGGGAAATGGAGAAGATATGAATGAAAAAAGCACCTCCAAACGGAAGTGCTAACGCGCGCTAAATAGCTTTTTTATTTTCGAGAAAAAGCCTTTTTGTTCTTCATCATCGAGCGACATCAGCGGTACGGATTCACCGAGAAGACGACGGGCGATGTTGCGATATGCTAAAGACGCTTTACTGTTCGGATCAAGCACGATCGGTTCACCGTTATTTGACGCTTTAATGACATGTTCGTCATCAACTATAATCCCAAGTAAATCAATGGATAAGTGCATCACAATTTCATCAATATCTAACATATCATGATTTTTTAACATATGGCTACGAATACGATTAATAATTAAACGCGGTCGTTTCATATGCTCTTCTTTTTCAAGTAAACCAATAATTCGATCAGCATCGCGCACAGCTGAAATGTCCGGCGTCGTCACAACGATCGCTTCATCAGCTCCAGCAACAGCATTTTTATATCCTTGTTCAATGCCTGCTGGACAATCAATTAAAATGTAATCGTAATCTTGTCTTAAATCGTCAATGAGCTGTTTCATTTGCTCTGGTGTGACAGCCGATTTGTCACTCGTTTGGGCAGCTGGCAATAAATATAAACGATCTTCAAATCGTTTATCTTTCACAAGCGCTTTTTGAATCGTGCAACGTCCTTCGACGACATCGACAAGATCGTAAATAATGCGATTTTCAAGCCCCATAATGACATCAAGGTTGCGCAAACCGATATCGGTGTCAACGAGACAGACACGCTTTCCTAATAGCGCTAGCGCTGTTCCGAGATTTGCCGTCGTTGTCGTTTTGCCAACGCCGCCTTTTCCAGAAGTAATAACAATCGCTTCTCCCACTGTCAAAAACTCCTTTCTAACCGGGTTAAATTCGGACGTAAATGCGTCAATAGCTGGAGTCGATCGACAACAATTTGATCATGTTCATCAATATAAGCGCACTCCATTTCATTTCCTTCATCGCTACGATAGTCTGGTGCTCGGTTCATCACATCACTAATGCGCAACTGTGTCGGTTTCATCACTGATGCAGCGATAATGGCTTGACGGTTTCCTTCATACCCAGCATGCGCAATGCCGCGCAATGCTCCTAATATAAAAATATTTCCTGTTGCAATGACCGTCCCACCAGGATTTACATCACCGATTAAAAGTAAGTCTCCATCGACGTGTAGCACTTGTCCAGAACGAATGATTTTCGCGACCGATACAATTTCACTTTTCTTTTTCCATTCCAACGCTTCTTGCTTCGTCATGACATTGCTTACAATCGAGTGGACAATTAAATGTTTCTTTGCTCGAATCACATCGCGCAATCGTTCTTCTTGTTCACGCGTCAAATATCTGTTACCAACATGAACGTGCACAGCAACAAGCGGCCCTTCTTCGTCGCGTGTTGTTGTCGTCAATAACTCATCCACTTGTTTTAACAATTCATCATAGGCACACGTATCATCAAGATGCAACGTCAGCCCTTCTTTCGTCCCTTTCATCGACACATATGGTCTTTTTTCCTTGCCAGCCACGACTTTCACCTCAATGAATAGTTCTCCGCATTTTTCTTGTATTCCTTCATACTGGCGACGATTCGTCCCGCTTCTCACACCACTTAAGCAGCAATTGCTTTAACGGATAAGCAATAACTAAAATAACAATCGTATGAATAAATAGCGTTGGTAAAAAGCGCGACTGCAAAAATGTTGGAACAGGCATCGTCGTCCGGCTAATAACGAGTTGAATGACATATGCGTACCATTCCACACACGCAATGGCAACAATCGCAAAAAAGGAGGCTGTCCATGCATTTTTATGAAAAACGTTCATCGCTTTCGCAATTAAATAAGCAAGGAGCGCAAAGGCAAACGCATAAGCGCCTAATAATTCCGTATATGCCACATCATACAACAGCCCAAAGATAAATCCGTACGTCATTCCTTCTGCTTGTCCAATAAAAATCGTAATAAACACAATTAAAATAAGCAAAATACGCGGAACGAGCAAATAAACATCAAATAACGGATACGGAAAAAATTGCACAATAATGCTTTCCAATAAAAACATAACGGTCACAAGAGAAGGGAGAAAAAAACGTCTCATTGTCCTTCCTCCTCTTGTGACATTTCAATTTTTCGTTTCACGATCATCACATCATCAATGTCATAAAAATTCGCTGCTGGCTTGATATAGGCAATTTGTGTCAGCCCGTACTCATCCGCAACGACTTCTCCCACTTCTCCGATAAATAATCCTTTTGGAAAAATCCCGCCAAGTCCTGATGTAAATACACGCTGCCCTTTATTTATTTTCGCATCATATGGAATGCGTTTGAGCAGCAATGCTTCCCGTTCTTCGTCGTATCCTTCGATTAAACCGAATACGTTTTCATCTCCTTGAATAAATGCAGAGATGCGATTTTGTCGATCGTTTGCACTCAAAAGTTGCACCGTTGCGCTAAATGGTGAGACGCTGCGCACTTTACCAATGAGCCCTTGAGGCGTAATGACTGCCATATCTTTTTTCACACCGTGTTGAGATCCTTTATTTACAATTAACGTCTCTTCCCAACGATCTGGATTGCGCCCGATCACCGTCGCTTGAATGGCGACAAAATCACGTAAACTTTCTTTTTTATCAAGCAGCTCACGTAAACGTTCGTTTTCTTTTTTGAGCGATTCCACCTCGGATTGCAAAAGAACGTATTGCTCTAAGTGCGCTTTTAACTGCTTGTTTTCTTCATATGTATGGCGCAAATCGTTCACATTTTCAAAGAAGCCCGCAACGAGCTGTGCGGGCTTGTGCACGATAGATTGCATAAAAACAACGGTGTCTTTCGCGAATTTTTCCATCCACGTTAATTCATTTCGTTCTTTTAACGAAAAACCAATGAGAGCCACGAGTACCATGATGCTAACAAGCAATATAATTAGCCGTTTATTTAAGAAAAATTTCGGCATAACGACACCTTCTTACGCATTAGCGATGGTCTCGCGCTTTATTTTTAAATAAATGAATATGGTCGAGCGCTTTTCCTGTACCGATCGCGACGCAATCGAGCGGATTTTCAGCAATAATAACTGGCATGTTCGTTTCTTGGCTAATGACTTTATCTAAATTGCGCAATAACGCTCCTCCACCCGTTAACACAATTCCACGATCCATAATATCTGCAGCAAGTTCTGGCGGCGTTTTTTCAAGCGTATTTTTTACGGAATCAACAATGGCATATACCGTATCGCGCAACGCTTCAGCGATTTCTTCCGCATGAATTTCAATCGTTTTCGGTAAGCCTGTTAATAAGTCGCGACCGCGAATTTCCATGCTTCCGATCCCTTCCGGATTGCCTGCCGACCCAATTTCGACTTTAATCGCTTCCGCTGTGCGCTCCCCAATCATTAAATTGTACGTTTTGCGAATATATTGAATAATGGCTTCATCCATTTCATCACCAGCGACACGAATCGACTGGCTCGTAACGATGCCGCCTAAAGAAATGACAGCGACTTCCGTTGTGCCACCCCCGATATCGACAACCATGCTTCCTGTTGGCTCCCATACAGGCAAATTCGCACCAATTGCCGCCGCAAACGGTTCTTCGATCGTGTAAGCGTCGCGAGCCCCTGCTTGTCTCGTTGCGTCAATGACAGCACGCTCCTCGACTGCCGTAATACCTGACGGCACGCACACCATCACGTATGGCTTTCCAGCAAACAATCCGCTATTTTTCGTCGCTTGTTTAATATAGTACTTCATCATAATGGCTGTCGTTTCGTAATCAGCGATCACTCCATCTTTCATTGGACGAAGCGCCACAACGTTTCCTGGCGTACGTCCGATCATTTGTTTCGCTTCATTTCCAACGGCAACAATTTGTTTCGTATCTTTTTGTAGCGCAACGACAGAAGGCTCGCGCAAAACGATTCCTTTTCCTTTCACGTATACAAGCGTATTGGCAGTGCCCAAATCTATTCCGAGATCTCTTGATCCAATTCCAAACATGTTCGTATCTTCCTTTCTGAAACAAAATGCTTTCAAAAACTCATGACATTTATTATAACGCAATTACAATGAAAAGAGAATGATTTTACACATATCCTTTTTCTTTTAAACTCACATATGTTTTATCACCAATAATTAAATGGTCAAGCAACTCAATGCCAACGAGACGGCCGCATTCTGCGAGCCTGCGCGTCACTTCAATATCTTCGCGGCTCGGCGTCGGATCCCCTGATGGATGATTGTGAATGCAAATGATCGAAGCAGCAGAACGTTTAATCGCTTCTTTATACACTTCGCGCGGATGGACGATCGATGCATTTAAACTGCCGATAAATACTGTCTTTTTATGCATCACTTGATTTTTCGTATTTAAATATAGCACAACGAAATGTTCTTGGCTTAAAAAACGCATATCTTCCATGACGTAACGCGCACCGTCTTCCGGAGAACGAATGACGTAACGATCATCGTATTGAAGTTGATGCACGCGTCGGCCAAGTTCAAGCGCTGCAATAATTTGGATCGCTTTTGTTTTTCCGATCCCTTTAATGCTTGTCATTTCTTCAATCGTTGCATCTTTTAGCTGACGAAGTCCTTCAAAATGGGTAAGTAAATGTTGCGCAAGCGTAAGAACGGAATATTGTTTCGTCCCCGTGCGAAGCAAAATAGCTAACAATTCTTGATTGGATAAACTTTGCGGTCCTTCAGAAAGCAAGCGTTCACGCGGGCGCTCATCGGGCGGAACATGACGAATAAGCATACGTTCCCCCCTCTATTTTAACCTTTTTTTAACGAAATGGATAAAATCCGAATTTTTTTAATTCGCGAGCGAGCCTTGCAATCGGCAAACCAACAACGGAAAAATAGTCGCCGTCAATCTTTTTCACAAAAAGCGCCCCACGTTGTTGAATGCCGTATGCGCCCGCTTTATCGAGCGGTTCTTTCGTTGCAATATATGCCCAAATATCTTCATCTGTAAGTGGCCAAAACGTGACGTCTGTTTTTTCTGCGAAAGTGACACACTCTTTTTCCGTACAAATGGCGACACCTGTCCATACTTCATGTGTCGTTCCTGATAAACGTTTTAACATCCGAAAGGCGTCTTGTTCGCTTGTCGGCTTTCCAAGCACCTCATTTTCACATACAACGATCGTATCAGCACCGATGACGCACGCGTCGCTTTTTTGTTGCCATACTGCATTTGCTTTTTTATGTGCGAGCTGCTGTACAATTTCACTTGGGGATAAATCGGCATCAAATGATTCATCGACATCGCTGACGAGGATGTCAAACGGAAGTCCAAGCATACGAAGAAGTTGTTTTCGACGAGGAGAACTAGAAGCTAAAACAAGTTGCATCGTCATCACCTTTCTGTCATGAGCGTTTGTTTCAAGGAAGATACAATTGTATCGTACCAAATTTATACACAATATACAATGGTTCGACAAAGAAAAAAAGAAGCTGCGCGCTTCTTATTGTAAAACATTTAATAAATGTTGTTGTGCGATCCATAATTGTGATTGATCGTTTGTTTGGCGAAAAGCGAAAAGCGCTTCATACGCTTTTTTCATATGTTCATCTTGAAACGAATACGACTCGAGTTGCTTCCATTGTTCATTTGAAAACGGTTGTCCATTCAACAATAAGCTAATTGCTGAAACGATCGTCATAAACGGCTCCTTTTCTTTTTCTCCTACCGATATGTTCCATGTTTTTACGTATGTGTCAACTCCAAGCAGTTCGTATAAGCTCGCGATTTTCTTTGCCTCCTCTTTCGTCAATGCCATGCCTAAAAAGACGTAAATCGGTTGTTTTCCTACCATGACGCTTGGACGATGTTGCCCTTTTATTTTTTGTACGTACGCTTTCGCCGCTTCCGTATCTTGAAACACCCCACCTTGAACGACAAAAACGGTTGCTGTCGGTTTCATCATTGGCTCTTCTTCCTTTTGTTCTTGCTGCAATGTGGGGGTCGAAGGAGTTTCGGTTGTCGGAATGATCGTTAATACAAATAAACCAAAGCTTGTCCCAAGAACGACAGCTAAAGCAATCGCTAGCAAAAACGAACGCCAAGGTGATCGTTTTTTATATCGTTTACTATCAAATTGGATCGAATCATCTTGTTTTTCATGCCTTTCATCGCTCTCATCACTTGTCCATTGCGGTAATACGTTCGTCGCTGTCGTATACGGTTGTTCTTTTCCATTCACTTTAATCACAATTGCTTTTTTCGCTGGCTTGTCCATTTTTTCTCCCTCCCGCTGTCATTCTTCGGTCATCGTAACATAAAAGAAGAAAAAAAAAACGAGACATTTGTCGTCTCGTCGCGGAAGGTTTTCGTCAAATTTCGCACTACCGATCTTGAATGTCATTTATCGACAACTGATCGACAGGTACGCCATTTTCTTTACAAATTTGCTTCGTTTCCCCTTTTAAACAAACCGCATACGCAATCGTACCGTCATGTTGTTTCGTCACAATGACATACGAATCATCATTTGGGGGCAACCGTTTCGATGTGTACGGATCAATGATTCCCTCAAGAACGCCATCGTCAACTAATTGTTTGTACGTTAATATCTCACTTTCATTTGGCGTTAAAAACTCTACTTTTTGTGCACCAACGTGAAGTCGTGCCGCCTCGTATAGCGAATACGCTGTCGCGACAAACGCTCGATCACGTGACTTTTTAATGACTTCAACGACAGACACGGTCGCAATCATGACTAAAATACTTAAAATAACAATGACGGCTAACAGTTCGATTAACGTCATTCCGCGCTCATTTTGCATCCGACCGACTCCTTTATTGCTCCGTTAGTGAAGGAAACGGATTGCGCTTTTCGCTCGGTTGCGGTAAATCAAGCGGTGGCAATTGCTCAATCCATTGGCGCAACTCTGGCGCATAAAACGTTGAAACAGTAAGGGAATAAGACAGCTCCGGTACTTCATCCATCACTGTCGTCCATTCTTCATATCCTGTAAACGATAGCGAATCGACTGACACGATGCGCTTCGATCGCTCCAACACATCAATAAATTGTTCGAGCGCAAAATAGGAAGGAGAGCGAACAGATATATTGACCGTTAATTTTTGAATCGGAGTAGGAGGCCCTTCAACGTTTTCTCCTTCTTGAAAGGTGAGCGACAATACTTCACTATTTGATACGACTTCTGCTTTTTCAATATCTAATAAAAACTGCTCGACAAACGGTTGAACAGGGACGCGTTTTTGCAACTCGATTAAACTGATACGCAAATCGTCTGACGGTGGCTTGCTTTGTAACGTTTGCAGCAACTTTTTTTCCATCTGTAATTCTGTTTTCAATTGCTCTCTTCGTTCATCAAGCGGTTTGTACACATATATATATAGCGCAAATGATAGTAGCGTAAGCAACAAGAGGGAAATCATCACGATAAGTCCTTTTCTCATTTTCCCCCTCCTTGTTGCTGTTTTTTCCATTCCTCCATATTTAGCTGAATAGAAAATTGTCCGATATACCGCGGCATGATTCCTTCTTCTTCCGCCTTTCCTTCTGATGCAGTTAAACTCGTCAGTTTCACGTCTGCGATAAACGATGCGTCTTTTAATGATTGTAAATATGCGGCACTTTCACGCGTTGTATCAAATTGAGCGGTCAGTTGAATGGCGCCATCTCGCGCATACGAAACGTTCATTAAAAACCCTCGCTCTGGCAATCGTTCAATCAATTCATGTAAAAGCGCGACCGTATGAATCGGATATTGCTCCGCCCATTGAATCGCTTCTTGTAACTGGACTCCGACAGATGTGTTCGCAGCTGTTTTTTGTTTTTCTTCTTCTGCTATTCGTAACGCTTTCGTTTGATCAAGCTCCGTTTTTAATTGGGCGATTTGTTGTTCCATGCGTTGTACGACGAAATAAAACGTCGTCGCACCAACGATGAATAAAACAGCGGCCACAATGGATAAAAGCGGGATGAGACGGGATTTTCGTTCACGTTTCGTCAATAAGTTAATTTCGACTAGCATGTGCACTACCCTCTTTTAGTCCGAGTCCAATTGGTAAATAATAAGCTGGATCGACCGAAAGTGGCAACGTCAACGTTTCGACCGCGATATCCAGACGCTCTTGTAACAAGTTAGCAAACGTATTGATTAGCGGGTGGTCCCCAGTAATGACGATGCGGGTAATTTGCGCCTTGCCTTGTTGTAATGAAAAACGGTAAAAGCTCATGACGCGCTCAAGCTCTTTATATAAGTCTTCAAGCTGTCGCTCTGGTTCACCTTCTTTTAACCACGTCCATCCTTCATTCGTTTTTTCCCAATACGTCCATTGAGCATCAAACGCTAACTGGCGCGTGAATATTGGACGATGTTGATAAAATACGCTGACGTTCAACGACGATAAATCAAATTGAACGAATAAAAAGTGATCAACATCGTTCGCTAAATGAAATGTGTAAAATAAGCGATATAAGCTAAGCGGAGAAATATCTGCCACGATCGGTTTTAATTTCACTTCCTCAAACAATTGCGCATATTGCATCACGTTCGCTTCCGGTGCGGCAAACAATAAAATGTGAAACGCCTCTTTCGTTTTTTCAAGCAAAGCATAGTCAAATACCGCCTCTTCAAACGGAAGCAGAATAGTTGAACCAATTTCCATAAATAAATAACTACGTACATCTTCTACATCGATTTCTTTCGGTAACGGAACTTTACGAATAACGATGAGTGGATCCGGAACGAGAAAGCGAATGCGGCGATGTTTCATCTTCCACATATCGACACATTGCTCCATAATATGAGCGAACTGTTCTTCATCGACAATTTTCCCGTCTCGCACAATTCCTTCTGGAAGCGGCCATTCCTCGCACGTATGCAAAACGAGCGGTTGCTGTTGTTTTAATTCGACATAGCGAATGACGTGATCTTTTATAACAATGTTGCCCACTTTATGTTTCAACGAAAAAAGCCGCATAGTTCGTTCTCCTTACATCATAACCTTTACGTACGCATCGATGATCGTATCTCCGAAAAAATAAGCGATTAACGTCCCAACGACGATCGCTGGTCCGAACGGCATCGGTTCGCCTCGTTTCACACGGCCAATTGCCATACCAATCAGTCCGAATATTGTCCCGACGAGCGTCGATAAAAAGAAAGCTAGAACGGTAAGCTTTGCACCAAGCGCTAAACCGATTAACGAAAATAGTTTAATATCTCCACCACCCATGCCACCTTTACTCACAACCGCTATGACAAACAATATCATAAATCCAACAACACTACCGAGTAAACTATTCCACCAAGGAGTAAGCGGAGCAACCCATAAACGTTCAGCAAGAAGAAGTGGAGTAAAAAATAATAAAACACGGTTTGGGATAACCATATAATACACGTCAGACACAAAAATAATAACGAATAAAGAAATGAGCGTCCAACTAACAGCTACTTCTGCTGACCAACCGACAAAAAGCGGGGCAAGCGTAAACAATATAGCCGTGGACAGCTCAATCAACGGATAAACAAAGGAAATGCGCGCCGAACACGCGCGACATTTCCCTTTTTGCAACACATACGAAACAACCGGCATTAACTCTAACGCCGTCAACGTCCGCTTACAATGTGGACAATGCGAACGCGGCGCAACAATCGACTCCCCTTTCGGTACCCTTAACCCAACAACATTATAAAAAGAGCCGAGAAAAAGACCGAGGAGGAAAGAAATAGAAAGCAACATATACGATCACTCTTATTTATACGTTTAGTTTTCCAAAAAATTTTATATTTATTTTTTTACTCAATCTCGTTTACCGCATCACGTTTTAAATCTTTTTCTTCTACAGCAACCCCATCTTTTCCAAAAACACCACGTGAGTCATTAATCAACTTTACAAAATATGTTAATTTTGTGTCTGTATTTTTTATAAGCACATATGAATACGCTTTTTTTGGATCGTCTTCGGATGTAAGTGGTTTGTTGTCGTAACCAGATGGTGCCTTCTTATATGACGTAGTATTCCCATCCGGATCTTTTACGGTTTCTAGATACCCTTTGCTTTCTAAATAAGCAAGAGGAAGAACTGTATATTTTCCATTAGCAGGAATCAAATCTTTATCCGCCGTCACAGCAATTTTTGCTGCGTTAATCATTTGTTGTGCGTTTGCTACATGAGCGTCTTTTTTCGAGTTGTCGATTAATCCTCCAATACTAGGAATCGCAATGGCAGCAATAATCCCTAAAATAACGATGACTGCTAACAACTCAATTAACGTTAAACCTTTTTCGTTACGAATGAATCGTTTTAACATAATTCCTCTCCTTTGCATTTTTTTGTTTTCTCTCATCATTTTACACGATAACAGTCTAGTTGAAAAGTACTAGTTTTATTGTTGAATATGATTAAATATATCAAACATCGGCACTAAAATGGATGTGACGATCGTCCCGACGACGCTTGCAAGCAATACGATCATGAGCGGCTCAATTAACGATTTTAAACGATCCGTCGCTGCTTCGACTTCCGCTTCGTAAAAATCAGCAACTTTTGCAAGCATCGCATCTAGTGAGCCGGTTTGTTCTCCGATCGCAATCATTTGTGTGACAAGTGGCGGAAATGCCCAATGTCTCTTCATCGGCTCTGTTAATGATTCTCCGCGTTCAAGCGCATCCCGCGATGTGCGAATGACGCGAGCAACGACTTCGTTTTCAACGACCGTTTCTACGATGGCAAGCGCTTGTAAAATAGGGACAGCGCTTGAAAAAAGAGAACTTAATGTGCGCGTCATACGCGCTAGCACCGCTTTTTGCATCATCCCACCAAAAATCGGCATGCGAAGCATGAAAACGTCTAAATAATATTTCGTTACTTTTTGTTTCCTTAACATGATTAATAAAATATATAGAGCGATGAACAACAAAATGACGCCCCACCAATACGTTTGCATCACTTCGCTTGCACGTAAAACAAACTTCGTAATGGTTGGCAGTTCTGCGCCAAAATCAGCAAACATCGAAACGAATGTCGGAACGACGCTCACGAGCAAAAAGATGACAACGACGACAGCAATCATTCCAACAACGATCGGATATGCAAGAGCGGAAACAATTTTTTGCCTTGTGCGATGTACTTTTTCAAAATGATCGGCAAGCCTTTCGAGCGTTTCGTCAATGCTTCCGCTCGCTTCCCCCGCATGAATCATATTGACGACGAGCGAAGGAAAAATGTTCGGATGATCTGTCATCGCCGTAGACAACGGTTTACCGCTTCTCAACTGCTCCTCAACGTGCACGAGCGCTTTTTTTAACGCTTTACTTTCCGTTTGTTCCGCTAAAATGCGAGTGGCGTCAACGATCGTTACCCCTGCTTTTAAAAGCGTAGCAAATTGGCGTAAATAAATGACGAAATGCTGCAGTTTTACGGGATTTCCGAACGTAATTTCTTTTGTTAATAACGTCTGTGGTACTTCGCGTACGTCAATGACTTTTAATCGTTGTTCTCGCAGTTTCATGATGACATCTCGACGCGACGAAGCAACGATCGTACCTTTTTTCACTCGCCCGCGCACATCGCGCGCTTCATAGCGAAATTGCGCCATCTATTTCACCCTTCCTGCAAATACGGCTCAACCGATTCTTTTGCAATGAATCCTTGTTGGACGAGTTCTTTAATGTTCGCTTCAAGCGTATGCATACCGAGCGCGCGGTTCGTTTGCATAATGCTCGGAATTTGATGTATTTTTCCGTTGCGAATTAAATTTGCAATTGCCGCATTGTTAATTAATATTTCTGTCGCTGCAATGCGTCCGTTTTGTTGAGCGCGCGGAAATAATCGTTGCGAAATAATCGCAACTAACACAGTAGCCAATTGAATGCGAATTTGTGTTTGTTGCTCAGGTTGAAATACATCAATGATACGATCAATTGTCGCCGGTGCGCTGGACGTATGAAGCGTCCCGAATACAAGATGCCCTGTTTCCGCGGCGGTAATGGCTGTTTGAATCGTTTCTAGATCGCGCATCTCTCCAACTAAAATGACGTCTGGATCTTGTCGAAGCGCCGCTCGAAGTCCATTTGCGAAATTGTTTGTATCCGTCCCGATCTCGCGCTGGTCAATAATACATCCTCCATGCTTATGCACGTATTCAATCGGATCTTCAAGCGTAATAATATGTTTGCGCATCGTTTTATTCATATAATCGATCATCGCAGCTAACGTCGTCGATTTTCCGCTTCCTGTCGGTCCGGTAACAAGAATAAGCCCTTGTGGTTTTGTTACCATTTTTTTTAATACATCTGGCAATTGCAATTCTTCAAGCGTCGGAATTTTTGTCGGTACGATACGAATGGCAAGCGATATGCATCCACGTTGTTTAAACACATTCACACGGAAACGTGAAACACCGGAAAGGCTATACGACAAATCTAACTCGCCATCTGTTTCAAAGCGCGCCCACATATGCTCTGGAACGATCGCTCTTGCCATTTGTTCTGTATCGGTTGGCGATAACACACCTTGACCGTATCGTTTTAAATCTCCGTTCACGCGAAAAATCGGGGGAACGCCGACCGTTAAATGAATATCAGATGCTTTTAACTCAAATGCAGCTCGCAACATCGCATCTACTTTTTGTCTCATCTTCATCACCTTACCCAATGCTTACACGCAACACTTCTTCTGTTGTCGTAAGCCCTTGCTTCACTTTTAATAAGCCGTCATCAATTAAAAAAATCATTTTATTTTTTATCGCAATTTCGCGCAGTTTCGAAAGCGGCTCGCCATTTAAAATGACTTTTCTCATTTCATCAGACATCACCATTAATTCATGTAGCGCAATACGCCCTTTATATCCTGTCATATTGCATGTCGGGCAACCACGACCGCGCATCACTTTTTCAATTTTCAAGCCACGACGAGCGAAAATGTCGATTTCCCGCTTCGTCGGTTCGTGCTCTTCTTGACAATCGCGACAAACGCGTCGCACGAGACGCTGCGAAACGACTCCTGAAAGCGATGTGGCAACTAAAAACGGCTCGACTCCCATATCAATTAAACGAGCAACAGTGCTTAATGCATCATTCGTATGCAACGTACTTAACACAAGATGCCCTGTTAAAGAGGCGCGAATCGCTACTTCCGCTGTTTCACGATCACGAATTTCTCCAACCATAATGATGTTTGGATCTTGGCGCAAAATCGAACGCAACCCTTCAGCAAATGTCATCCCAACATTCGGATTTACTTGAATTTGGTTTACTCCTTCAAGCTGATATTCGACCGGATCTTCAATTGTAATAATATTCACATGTTCCCCATTTAATCGATTTAATGCCGCATAAAGCGTTGACGATTTTCCTGAACCCGTCGGTCCTGTAATTAACACGATGCCTGTTGGTTGTTCGATCAGTTGAATAAACCGTTGTAAATTCAATTTATTAAATCCGAGTTTGTTTAAATCGTTTAATGCTGCTCCTAAATCAAGCACGCGCATAACGATTTTTTCACCGTAAATAGTCGGCAACGTCGATACGCGCAAATCGACAGGATGAAAATCGATGTTCATTTTAATCCGTCCATCTTGCGGAACGCGATGTTCTGTAATATCCATATTCGCTAAAATTTTTATGCGCGCCGTTAACATTCCTTGCATATGTTTCGGCAACGCCCGCTCTGTGCGCAAAATGCCGTCGATGCGATAACGAATGACGACTTTCGTTTCATGTGGATCAATGTGAATATCGCTCGCTCGTTGTTCTACTGCCATTTGTAAAATTTGATTGACGAGTCGAACAATCGGCGAGTCATCTTCCACAAGCTTTTCTTGCTCACGCACTTCTTGCGGAGGAGCGATGTTTAAAAATTCTTCCACTGAATCATCAATATCGTAATATTTATTAATTGCCCGTAAAATATCGTCTTTTGATGCAATGGCAACTTCAATGTGAAAGCCTGTCGATAGACGCAAATCATCAATCGCAAAAAAATCCATCGGATCTGCCATGGCGACAAACAGCCGATCCCCGTCTTGTTTTAAAGGAATGAGCATATTTCGTTTCGCAAATTCTTTCGGTACGAGATTCATTAATTTCGGATCAATTGGATAGCGATATAAGCTGACGTGTGGAATACCAAGTTGAAACTCTAACACTTCGATTAATTGTTGCTCCGTAATATATCCTCGTTGCAACAACGCATCTCCTAATTTTTGACCGGGTGCTTTTTCTTTTAACGTTTCTTCGAGTTGTTCTTTCGTAATTAATCCCGCTTCAACAAGCAAATCACCTAGTCGTTTTCGCTCTTGCTTTTTCATGAGGTCTCATCCTCATTTCCTTTTATTTGCTCGTTTTCATTTCCCCATATGTCGTCTTGTTGTGGTAACTGTGTTGAAGGTGATTCATTTGGAGTCGGTGTCTCCGTTCCGTTACTTACTCCTGCTTGCAATCCACGCAATTCAACGTGATGAACAGGCGGATAAAAGTCTTCCGAAACGGGTACCGTTTCAATCATTGTTCGATTGCGATCGTACACTTCTTTGTACAAGCGAATGAGCATTCCTTTTTTTCCTTCTTCCTTTATTCGCTTTTCATTCGGCTTCAGCAATGCGCTATATTGGACAATCGTTTTCGGATCGTAATACTCGATCGGATCCGTTTTTAATACGTATTGATAAATAAACGGCATGCCGATTAGCGCAACTTTCATTTGACCGCCTTCTGTTTCACATTCAACCGTATATGGCTGATCGTTTGGATTAAAAAATATAAAATCTTTTTTATTTCGTTCAACGGCCGCTTCAAATCCTGCCTTGATCCCATTTGGCAATACAGGGCTCGTATGCCGTTCAACAATTTCAAAATTTGTCGGTACAACGGCCTCATACAATGCTGATGCAAATAACGTCATCGCTTCTTTTGATAAATTTATTCCTTGCTGTTTGAAAAA
Organism: Anoxybacillus sp. ST70; assembly: GCF_019553625.1. Classification (NCBI taxonomy): domain Bacteria; kingdom Bacillati; phylum Bacillota; class Bacilli; order Caryophanales; family Anoxybacillaceae; genus Anoxybacillus; species Anoxybacillus sp. ST70. The sequence continues at coordinate 246,559 of NZ_JAHZOF010000002.1, read as the reverse complement.
GTCCGAAACAGAAAATACTTGTTTTGGCTCAATGACGATTGTTGTTGGCGTCATCGCACGAAGTTCTTCTGACGAAGGAACGATTGCTTGCGACAATATCGTCTCTTTTTGCATCTCTTCTCGAATATATTGGCTAAGAGACAGTTGAGCAGATGTAAGCAAAGCCGCCGTTTGTTCTACTTGTGCTCTTACTTTTTCAACATCGATCCAATCACTTGATACGCCAAGCGAAGAAATCACATCTTGTAAAGCTTGTCCGTCAACGGAAACGAGGAGAGGGGTGCTCTTCCCACTCTCCGCTCGTTTTATGCTCTCTTCAATATGAAATGTAAACATATTTGTCGGTATAGTGGATTTCTTTTCCTCTATTTCGAGCGTAATTTGCGTTGTTTTTTTCCATTCATTTACTTTTTGATTGATTCGTTCATATGCTTCTTCGTATGAACGATTCGATATATCGACTGGCCCGATGCTCGTTCCTTTAGCAAATGTATCGCCACTAACGAACGACTCGTACGCCCATGTCGCCACTTTCGTACTTGCAAGTAAATATGAAACGGTAAGAAGCAACGTGAAAAACAACTTAAGCGAAGCGATTTGGCGCACGGCATACGCCTCCTTACTCGACATTTATCGACAATTCAATAACAACGTCTGGTCCTTCTTCTTGGGCACGAATAATATGTTCTTTCGTTAAAATTGTATCTTTCGCAATCAATGTTTGACCGTTTGAATCAACAATATCTTTTAACACCCGTTTTCCTGTTAACATATCAATTTGTTTTCGACGCAACTCATCGAGTTCCGTTTCAACTGTTTTTGGTGTCATTTGTTCAACAAGGGGCTCTACTTGTGTCCCTCTTAGTGACAACAACTCACTCACGTCCGAAGCCACCGTTTGCTGCGCGTCTTCGTGAACAATAAGTAGCTCTTTTCCGTACGTAATGACGTGATCAGCGCGAACGATGCGAGACTCATTTCCGATTTGCACTTCAATACCGATAATTTGTCCTGTTTCTTCGTCAATATAAAACTCCGTTGCTTCACCGAGCAATTGACCTTTTCTCGTCATTACTTTTGCTTGTTTAATCCCAATTTTTTTATTGACGAGCTCATTGGCAATCGGAATGACGTTTAAATCAAGTACAGCTCGTTCTTCTTCAACCGTTACGGCAAATTCACCAATTCCAATGACGTTGCGAAACGGAATCGCTTTCATGCTAATTTCCCAATTTTCTTGATCAACAATTAAAAAGTCAATTGTTCCTTTTTCTGGGTTCACGACAAGCGACTTCACTTGTCCAAGTTGAACTCCGTTTTGGATGCTAATGACCGGAAGACCGATAACTTGTGTGCTACTTTTCATTTTTCCCACCTCATTTTTTGTTCAGCGTAATGTATCATATGTGTTAATTGTTGTTGAATGATTGGATAACACTCATATTGTGCATACAGTTGTGTTGCAAAGCGATATAGCTTTTCATATTGTTTTGAAGCTACATAATGTTCCATTAATACATTTGCAAATGTATAATAATCTTGTTCGTGTAAACGGGGATGTAAATGTTTATGAATAAGCTGTTCATATTCATGATCTGACAACTGTGAACGCATCGCATATAACGAAGCGAGTAAATTTTTCAGCAACGGCTTTGGAAGCATACGCAAAAGTTCCGTTTCTTTTTCTTCTGCTATTGTTTCCATCTCATTCGATGCACTTTGAAACGGTTGTTCATCATAAACAACTGCTTCTTCGAGCATCGGAATGTTTGCCTCTTCTTCTTGCTGTTGTAAAGCATGATCGATAACCGGGATGATGTCCATTTCTTGCTCGCTCACTGTATGTACGACAACACTTTGTAACGTCGTTTCGCTTTCATGTCGTTCGTTAGCCATTTGTTCGATCGGTTGTTCTACGATAGCAAGCGTTTCTATATCAAGCTCTTCTTTTATTTCATTCTCAAATGATTCATCACGTGACGTTTCATCACTTATATCGCTAAGCAAATCGTCCCACCGTTCTTGGATGATAAATGCTTCGTCTACATCTATGTCATCGTTGTGTAACGGCTCAATGACATCGTCCATATTCGCGTTCGGTTCAATAACATCATCATATGCATCGGTTAACGGCTCGATCGAAACATGTTGCTCAACTTCTTGCCAGTCCCCCTCGCTCCATTCGACATCGATATCATCGACTTGTTGCAGCTCATTTTCCGAATGTTCTTCTGTCACTTCTTTCATCACAAGCGGCTGTTCATCTTTTCGCTCATCTTCTCCGTCATCTTCAACAATGATATCATGCTCATAAATGCGTGCATAAAATAAATGGCCGAGCTTTTGTTCAAGTAAATATGTACTCGCGATCACTAAAAGAAAAAGAAATAATGCAGCTTGCCAAAGTGGAAATTGTTCGATCGCAATCATACCAAAAGCACTTAATAAACAAGCGATCGTTAATAAAAGAGCAAGTCCTTTTTTTGTCCATCCAAAAGGTAATCGAATATAGATGGGGATTAATATGAGAAAAAAAATGACAAAAAATAAATACGACAAATCGCTCCCCCCATTCAAAATGATGCAAACACTAACTCTAACATATTGTATAATAAAGTTATGTATTTTAAAAGAAGGGGAAGGAAAATGTGTCAAAAGAAAATAAATATTTTTTATAACAAACGTGGGTTTACGTTAATTGAAGTGCTCTTATCGATCGTCATTTTGTCGTTTGTTGTGAGCGGCATGTTTATGTTTTTCACAAATGCAATGACATATACAACGTATAACCAATCAAAAACGATCGCTATAAATATCGCACGCGGTGTGATTCATTATATGGAACGACTTGATTTTCAAACCATATCCGAATATACAACCAATCATATCACACAACAAACACCTTTTATTCGTTTGGACGCTTCATCGTGTGCAAATTCGTCTTTATTCCCTGACGAACATGTATGTAAAGCTGTTTTTTCACCGACGGTTAACAATGTCACATACGATGAAGAAGACGTACAAGCTTGGCTCATTCCATACGATCAAACGATATGGTCGCAAATAAAAACAAACCCACCAACTGAATTTCCAGACTCTTTAACACAAGCCATTCAACAAGAAAAAGAGCCGGTTGAGGACGTAAGCAATTATTTACTTCGTTTATATGTGACTGTTCGCTCGAATAACGAAGTGATCGTATTAAAAGGAGTGATCGCCAATGAAAGTATTCGCTAACGAACGAGGATTAACGCTGATCGAACTGCTTGTTGGGCTAGCGATCACATCCGTTATTGCCGCTTCTGCATACGGCGTATTTACAGCAGGAACGAAAGCATATAAACGAATAGGCATTGAAAATCAACTACGGAGCGAAGCAGATGTAATCATGACAATGATTTTTAACGAATTATATGCATTTGCGCCAGACGGTTTAAAAGAGGACGAATCAAATAACTATACGCTAACGTTTGTCAATCAAGTAAAAAAAGAAATTGACACAAATACAGGGCTCGTGGAAGAAAAAGAAAAAGGAAATGAAACGCTAAAAATCATTATTGACACGTCTAACGAAACGTTACAAATAAATGAAAAAAAAATCACGACATCAAATTTACGCATTATTCCTGAACAATCTACATTCACCTATACGTGCATGCGAAAACAACAAAACGTATGTAAAAGCGGAATCATTTCGATTCGTTTATCTGTTCAAGATAACGACCACCGAAATCCAGACGACCCGTTATATATCGAACCGTTTACATTACAGTCAGAATTCGGATTTTAAGGGGGGATCGATGTGAATGAAAGAGGATATAGTCTTGTGCTTGTGATGTTAACGGTCACTGTCTTTTTTATCATCGGGCTTACGATTTTATCCGTTAGCATATATCAAGCAAAATTTACACAAGTGCGAGTCGAAGATGTCACATCGCTCCACGACGCGGTGAAAGCTGTAGAAGAAACAGTCGCTGAACTAAAAGTAAAAGTCGAACAGTTAACGTTATCAACTCCTGCGCAACTTGATGTTGACTTAGGAAATGCACAGGTAGGTTTTTTGAATGAGCTCATGAACCGCCATGGCGTCACGATCGAAGACATAACCGATGAAAAAGGAATTGTGCGCAATCACTTATTTACACGCGTCTTTCGTATATCTGCCCCATACGGAAACAAAGCAGTCACTCGCGAAGTGATTATCACGAATGCGCCAAGCTTTTTAAAATATGCCCTTGGCTCGCGTGAAAATGTCACATTAAATGGCGGAGCATATATTGATGGCAATATATATGCAGGGAAAGATATATACGTCACTAATGTTGCCAACTATATTTACAACTCAACGCTTTATTCTGTGCAAACATCATTTCCGACGACAAGCGAAAAAAGTATATTGTTCGTTGATGGCAATCGCTATGCATGCGATCACGAAAACGGAGCAAAAAGCTGTTACACGATATCAAACGAATTTACAAAAAACATGAACGATTTTTCATCTAGCTCCCTGTCGTTTCAATATCAAGGACCGAGCATTCAAAAAGAACAAGAGGAGTTTATTGACGTAAACTTCGATTTCACATTAAAAGATAAACTGCTCTCCGCAGCTGGCATTGATGCATTTGATCAAAGTAAACAAACGCAATATCAAAATCTCATTTCTTTACCATTGTCAGAGCTTGTAGAACAATTAAAACCATCGTTTGCATTTGTGACTGTGGATGATGCCACTAATTTACCAACTGCGTTAGACGTTGCGATTGCTAGCGGGAAATCCATTTTCCTTGATACAAGTACAGTTCCGTATTTCGATATTACTTCGTTCACTTTAAATGATGGACAATGGTTGATTGTAAATGGCGACTTGACGTTAGAAAATGCGGGAAGTTCTCTTTTACAAATTTCAGGAAACATCATTGTACTCGGTAACTTAACGATTACAGGGCAAGTGGCGTTCGATTCTACCATTTACGTCAACGGAAATACATCAATTTACAATACGACGATTAGCGGATTAAACGGGAAAGAAGTCGTATTATTAACAAAAGAGGAGCTCGAAATCGCTCGTGTCAATGAATTTACGAACAACTTTTCACTCACCACACCGAATTTAAAAGGATTTTTCTACACGGATAGCAATGCAGTCATTTATGCCGTCGGGTCATATATCAATATCGAAGGAGGGCTATTTGCGCGCGGCAATGGCTCAATTATTCCGTACACAGATGAAAACGGGTTAATTATTAATACGTATCGCGGTGAAACGAACGAGAGCGGAACGAACCTCTCGTTTCAAACTCCTATATCGTCAGAAGAAGATCAAAAACAATATGCTCGCTTTGTCGTTAAACATAATAAAGATGTATTTATTAACCGCGGTCTCGGCTTACCGCTTGTTAAACAGCTTGCTGTCATCGTTGACGAACTGCGAGTACAATAAGAAAAGGAGCTACCTCGCTCCTTTTTCTTTTAGCTGTTTGATTATATTTTCATGTTTCCAATATTGCGCAAGAGAAAGCGCCGTGTTACCCGTCTGATCTTTTATGTGTACATCGGCCCCATAGCGAAGCAAAATGGTTACTAACTCATCATATCCGTATTCAGCTGCAACCATTAACGGTGTTTTTCCAATATTCGTTTTGGCGTTGACATTCGCCTTGTTTGCTAATAAATATTTTGCTACATCCATAAAATTTCGTTCAACAGCTTTATATAACGGCGTTTCACCAGATTTATTGGCAATTTCCACATTTGCCCCACGTTCATATAAAAAGCGGACAACATCCACATTCCCTGCCTGCACCGCAAGCAATAATGGCGTTTCCCCTTGTTTATTTTCCGCATTCATATCAACATCGTATTGGCAAACGAGTTGAACGAGGGAAAGATCTCCACTCCCTGCTGCGATATGCAATGGGGTATTGTTTTCCTTATCTTTTTCACGCACCGTCTGTTCGTTCACCATTTGTTTCACAATTTCAATATTTTCTTCATCTCCTTGAGCCAAAGAAGAAGCGAGCGCAAAATGGAGGGGAGGAAGTGGCATAACAGCCGACTTCCCTCCAGCTTTTAATAGTTGAACCGCAATTTCACGCTGACCGTTCCGCATGGCTACATCAAGCGGTGTTTCATTGTTCATTTTAAAGTTAATATTTTTTTCTTGTTTCATATAGTCGCGAACCGCTTCTACATTTCCTTGTTCGATCGCTTTGATGAATTTTTTTTGTTTTTCTTCTTTCGACGGAAAACATCCGCTTAATAAGCTGATGATGACAAATAGCATCATCAATTTTTTCATACGTGTTCACATCCTTTGTTAGTACAGCCAACCGTTTTTATTTCCGCCTTTCGTTGGATCTGTCGCTTGTTCAACAATGCGAATAACTGTTGATGCCGTCCACGTTTTCCCTGTTTCATCAACGAGTTTCACCGTCAGTGGCGTTTCACCGAGACGTTTCGCAGTGACTTCTCCATTTTGATCGACAACAGCATAGTAACTATTTCCAACAGCAAATGAACGGCTTACAATTTTTGTCGTCGCATTTGCTGGGATTGGTGCAATGTATGGCAATACATTGATCGTTTTCCCTTTTTGAACAAGCAATGTAGATGGAAGTGAAATACCTGTCAACGGCGAACCAACATGAACGATTGCTGTTCCGATCACACCGTTGTGTGCTTGCGCTGTTATTGTCACTTGCCCTGTGCTTAGCCCTGTGACACGTCCATTTTCATCGACAGAAGCGATATTCGGATTGGACGATCTCCATTCAATCGTTTTGTACGTCGCGTTATTTGGTGCAACGGTTGCGGCAAGCGTAGCCGTTTCTCCAATGTTCATATTTACAACCGTTGGAGATACGACAACAGCAGTGACTGGAATCGCTTCAATAGTGACGGTCACTGTTTTTTCAATGAGTTCATCATTTCTATTGAACGCTTGAACAGTTAACGTCGTTACTCCTTCTTTTAATCCTGTAATCGTTCCGGTTGCACCATTCACTTCAGCATACAAGCTATTTCCTAGCGAATAAGATACGGCTTTTTTCGCATCTGCAGGTGATACGTTTATTGGAATTGGAATCGTTTCACCGACATAAACAGTAAAGTTTTGAATCGTTATCGAATCGACTGGAATGCGTACAATGACCGTCATTGTTGTTGTTTTGACGTTACCGAACATATCTTTTACTTTTGCTGTCACTTGTGCTGTTCCTTCTTGTATTGCGGTAATGACGCCGTTTTGGTCAATCGAAATAACTTGCCCATGACTATTTTCGCTCCATTCTACTGATGCGATCGTCGCTTCTTGCGGCAAGACGTTTAACAATAACCGCGCATTTTTCGGCACGCCACGGTTCACAAAAATTGTGCTTGGTAGCGTGGCATCTGTTATTTTGTAATCTGAAACGAAAGATACGACGTTAAACGATACATTGACGACTTGCGTATTTATATCTTTGTACGTCAGTTTAGCTTGTGAGAGCGAAAACGTTCCTTTCGCCGTCGGTTTCACTTGAATCGTAAACGTTTGCGGTTCAGCGATATATGTTGTTCCCGACTTAACAAATGAAATATCTGGCAACGTTCCTTTAATTGTATAGCCTTCTGTCACCGTTCCTTGTTTTGTAAATCCATTTGGCAATGAAACCACTTCGATCCCTGCTGGCAATTTTTCTTCAAACGCGATGTTCGTTACTTTTAACAACGTATTCGTTAATAAAGACAACGGTTTTGGCGTTACCGTATATTGCATCGCGATCGGTTCGTTAACCGGTGTAAGCGTTGTTGAAATCGCCCGATTGACTTCGATATTTGCCGATACTTTTTCAATCACCACTTGAAATTCTTTTGTTACTTTTGCTCCGCGCGCATCTGTTGCTTCAATTTTGATCGTTGCCATCCCGCCATCTGGCATATTGTGCGGAATGGATTGAATGATCATCTTGCCGTTTGGCACATTATTTTCCGCATACATTTCTTGACCGTTTAACCATACTTTCGTAGAAACCGTTCGGTCAACTAAATCTAAATCTTTTACTTTGTACGATAGCTCAATCGGCTGGTTGCTCGGAATTTTTTCGTTTTCTTGTGGTGTGACGACTGTCAACTGCGGTGCATGGTTCGAACCGAAAAACGCACGATACATCGTATTGACGAATAGTTTTTGTTCTTCTTCTGGAAAGGCTGATGTTGTTCCGACATGTCCGGTTCCAGAATATGTGACGTTTCCATTGGAATACGTATAGTAATGGTTCCAGCTATCATATACGTCACGTGAAGAGCCGACAATGTTATACCATGAAATAATGTTTTCATCTTCTAAGTTAAGTGTATAATATTGGTTATGTGTTAATGCAATCGAGATGTTTTCTCCTAACTGAAAAGGATAGTTTGTCATTAAACCGCTATTTACTTGTTTTGTACTTGTTGACGGATTTGGAGCCCCATTTCCTAAATCTGTCCATGGCTGAATTTGTCCAACGATTGAACCAAATTCATTGACCCATATGTTATTTTCTCCGAACATGACATCGTGTGTAAACATCACGCTTTGACCGGATTGGATAAAGTTTTTAACGGATTGGACTGCATTTGGATTTAGAGTAGTAGATCCACATCCGTTATAACAATCAGCAAATCCAAAAATGATCATATCATATTTTCCATTAATCACTTCATGTGAGTAATTCGGTTCGTACGTTTTGCTTCTTTGGAAATGATCTAATGTTGTTACGTCAATATGAATGTTATATTCGTTCGTACGACTTAAAAAGTTTGGATTCATATTTTTCGTATTCAATAATGAACTGGCATCGTTCCCTTTACGAATTTGTAACACTTTAATGTTTGCGACAACATCTTGAAACTTCACAAACCCTTTCACATAATCTTTTAATGCACTCGTTTCATCAACAATTTCTACTTTCCAATAGCGCGGACCTGAATAACCAGCTGGAAGCGTGTATGAAATCGTTCCTGTCGCTCCTTGCACTTGTTTGGATGCGACAATTTCTTCACTTGTATATTTGTCGTTAAAATCAGAGTCAATATATAAGTTTACAGTTAGCCATTTATTTTGAAATTGCGTATAATTCGTGATTTGATATACGAACGACAATGTGTCCCCTTTTTTATACGTTTTTGTAGGAGAGGGGGCATTTGTTAACACGAAATGAGGACGTTTCGTACCATTTGTCGCAAAGTAGTTTTTTATGTTCGTATTCGTTGTAAAGAAAATGACATTTGTTTTTGTTTTCCATGCAGCAGATTGAGAGTAGCTATACAATTTACTCGTTGAATATTTTTTTACACTACCGTCATGAAGAAAAACAGGTAACCCTTTGTCAATATAAAATGTTTTTATTTGTCTTGCTTTTAAATCTGTAATATCATTTAAGACATTTGCCGTATTATGTGCTTGAGTATTTCCAGACATTTTCCCTAGCTTCGTCGGATTATAGTCTCCACTCGAAATAACGATCGCATCGTATTTCCCGTCTAATTCGTCCCGTAATGCAACAAAGCGCTTCATCGTCATTGTCGTCACATTTATATTCGATGTGCTTCCGAGTTCTTTTTTTAATGGTGACGAAGATAATTGATCAGCATGGCTAACAATTTCAAGTACATTGTATGTGATGTTGTCCGTCGCACGCACAGTCATAACAGGAGTAAACAACGGAACAAGCAAAAGAAGTGTTAAAAACACCGAAACAGCTCTTTTCACCTACCTCTCCCCCTTTCAAAAGTCCTATTTTTTTATCTATTATACCAGTACTCTTGCCATTATTTATATTTATTTTTTATAAAATTTCGTACGTTTGAGATGAAATAAAGCGAACCTGTAATTAAAATGATGTCGTCTTTTCCCACTTGTTTTCGCTTTTCTTTTAGCCATTGTTTCCAATCGTTCGTGCATTGAACGTTTGGATGTGTTGCTTGTTCGACTAGTTGTTCGGCGGAAAGAGCACGTGGAAAATCAAATGTTGTAAACGTCATCGTTTGTGCATTCGTTTCTAGTTTTCGAATCATCGCTGTGACTGGTTTATCGCCTAACGCTGTAAAAAGGACATGAACGCGACGGTTCGGATAATGAGCGTTCATTGTCGCCACAAGGCTATCGATTCCTTCTTCGTTATGCGCCCCATCAATAATAATAAGCGGGCGATCGTTCATCTTCTCAAATCGTCCGAGCCACTCGGCTTTCCGAATGCCGTTATACATATGTTCTCGCTCAATCAAAAACGAATAATACGTGCGTAAATAATCAGCCGCCATTAGCGCAAGTGCTGCGTTTTTCACTTGATGCCCGCCAAACATCTCCGTCGTTACATCATGATATGTCGTAAACGGTGTTTGTAATGAAAACCGTTCCCCATTCGTCGTTGGTTCATGAGCAAAAACGGTAAAATCGCGACCGAGCGCATATACTTTCGAACGTACAGATGCTGCTTTTTCCTCTACAACCCGTACAGCTTCAGGCTGGTCGATGGCGGTGACGACCGGGATGCCCGCTTTTATAATTCCCGCTTTTTCAAACGCAATTTGTTCAAGTGTATTCCCTAATATATGTATATGATCGTAACCGACATTTGTAATCACTGATAAAAGCGGATAAATGACGTTCGTCGAATCTAAACGACCACCAAGTCCTACTTCAAAAATGACGACGTCTTGTACGTTCATTTTTCCAAAATAATAGAGCGCCATAGCCGTAATGACTTCAAATTCGGTCGGACCACCTAATTCCGTCTGTTCTAGCTCTTCTGCTAAAGGCCGAATCACTTGAACGAGTTTCATTAAATCAACGTCACGAATCGGTTGCCCATTGATGCTAATGCGTTCATTAAATTGTTCAACATAAGGCGATGTAAACGTTCCGACACGATACCCTGCTTCTTGTAATATATGACGTAAAAAACAAACGGTTGAACCTTTTCCATTCGTTCCACCAACATGTATTGCTTTTATGCGGCGTTGTGGATGACCGAGCTTTTCCATCATCCATTCCATTCGTTTCAACCCCGGCTTTACACCTAATGATAAACGATTATGAATCCAATCGACTGCCTCTTTATATGTACGAACCATGAAAAATCCCTCCTGTGCAAAATGAAAGACGAATCCAAAGTGGATTCGTCTTTATCATAAAACTATTGCTTTAATTGTGCAAGACGGGCGCGAACAGCTTCACGTTTTTCTATATAGTCGCGCTCTTTTTTCCGCTCCTCTTCGACAACGTGCGCTGGCGCTTTCGCTAAAAAGCCTTCATTGCTTAATTTCTTTTGCACACGCTCGACTTCTTGATCGAGTTTTTGTAACTCTTTTTCGAGGCGTTTCACTTCTTCTTCAATATTAATTAATCCTTCAAGCGGCAAACTGAGTTCCGCACCTGTCACAACTGCCGTCATCGCTTTTTCAACAGTTGGAATCGCTGTGCCAATCACAAGTTCACTTGGATTGCAGAAACGCTCAATATATGAGCGATTTTTCTCAAGCGTTGCTGCAATTTGCTCATCTTTCGCTTTAATGTGCAACGTAATTGGCTTGCTTAACGGTGTGTTCACTTCAGCGCGAATGTTACGCACCGCGCGAATGATATCAACAAGCAAACGCATTTGTTCAGCTGCTTCATGATTGCTTAGTTTAGGACGAACTTGCGGCCACGAAGCAACTGTAATCGACTCTCCTTCATGCGGAAGCTGTTGCCAAATTTCTTCCGTCACAAACGGCATAAACGGATGAAGGAGGCGCATTGTTTGATCAAGCACATAAGCGAGCACTGAGCGCGTCGTCTTTTTCGCTTGTTCATCTTCACCGTATAACGGTAATTTCGCCATCTCAATATACCAATCGCATAAATCATCCCAAATAAAGTTATATAACACGCGGCCGACTTCGCCAAACTCGTATTTATCTGCAAGTTTTGTCACCGTCTCGATCGTTTCGTTTAAGCGCGTTAAAATCCAATGATCGGCAACCGTTTTTTCACCGTTTAAATCGATGTCATCATACGTGAATCCTTCCATATTCATAAGCGCAAAACGAGACGCATTCCAAATTTTATTGACGAAGTTCCATGTCGCTTCGACTTTTTCTGTGCTAAAGCGCAAGTCTTGACCAGGCGCGCTTCCTGTCGCTAAGAAATAGCGAAGCGAATCCGCACCGTACTGATCGATCACATCCATCGGATCGACGCCATTGCCAAGCGATTTACTCATTTTTCGTCCTTGCGCATCACGCACTAATCCGTGAATAAGTACATCTTTAAATGGACGTTTTCCAGTAAACTCTAACGCTTGGAAAATCATGCGCGATACCCAGAAGAAAATAATGTCATAGCCTGTCACGAGCACATCTGTTGGGTAATAGCGATGATAATCTGCCGATGTTTCATCTGGCCAACCCATCGTCGAAAACGGCCAAAGCGCAGAGCTGAACCACGTATCTAATACATCTGGATCTTGCTCCCAATTTTCGATATCTGCTGGTGGCTCGTGGTCTACATACACTTCGCCCGTTTCTTTATGGTACCACGCTGGAATGCGATGTCCCCACCAAAGCTGACGAGAAATGCACCAGTCACGAATATTTTCCATCCAATGTAAGTATGTTTTTTCGAATCGTTCCGGAACGAAATTTACTTTTCCTTCTGTTTTTTGTAGTTCGATGGCAGCTTCAGCAAGCGGCTTCATTTTCACAAACCATTGCGTCGATAAATACGGTTCGACGACTGCACCGCTACGCTCACTATGACCGACTGCATGCATATGTTCTTCAATTTTAAATAGCACGCCTTGTTCTTGTAAATCTTTCACAATTTGTTTACGGCATTCGAAACGATCAAGTCCCTTATATTGAAGGGCGTTGTCGTTCATTGTACCGTCTTCGTTCATCACAAGAATGCGCGGCAAGTTGTGACGGTTGCCGATTTCGAAGTCGTTTGGATCGTGTGCTGGCGTAATTTTGACCGCCCCTGAACCGAACGACATATCGACGTATTCATCGCCAACAATCGGAATTTCGCGACCAACGATCGGTAAAATGACTGTTTTTCCGATAAGGTGTTTGTAACGCTCATCTTCTGGATGAACTGCAACTGCTGTATCGCCAAGCATCGTTTCCGGACGCGTCGTTGCCACTTCAATATAGCCAGAACCGTCCGCAAGCGGATAACGCATATGGTATAGCGCACCTTGCACATCTTTGTATACTACTTCAATGTCCGATAGCGCTGTTTTCGTCACCGGATCCCAGTTAATAATATATTCGCCGCGGTAAATGAGCCCTTTTTTATATAACGAAACGAATACTTCCCGCACTGCTTTTGATAGCCCTTCATCAAGCGTGAAGCGCTCGCGCGTATAATCGAGCCCAAGACCGAGCTTCGCCCATTGCGAACGAATATGTCCCGCATATTCTTCTTTCCACTTCCATGTTTCTTCTACAAATCGTTCACGCCCTAAATCGTAGCGTGTTTTTCCTTCGTGACGAAGCTTTTCTTCTACTTTCGCTTGCGTCGCAATTCCCGCATGGTCCATGCCCGGAAGCCATAAGACGTCGTACCCTTGCATGCGCTTCATGCGTGTAATAATGTCTTGCAACGTCGTATCCCATGCATGTCCTAAATGAAGTTTTCCTGTCACATTTGGCGGTGGAATGACGATCGTAAATGGCTTTTTCGATTCATCGCTTGTTGCTTCAAAAAACTTCCCTTTTAACCACCATTCATAACGGTTTGCCTCGACAGCACGGTGGTCATATTTTGGCGGTAACATAAAAATCCCTCCTTCACTAAAATAAAAAACTCCCTTCATCCGAAAAGGACGAAAGGAGACTCTTTCGCGGTACCACCTTTTTTCTTAAGCAATGCTTAAGCACTCAAATCGATAACGGCGATGCACCGGCTTCTTCTACTGTCGTTCAAAGAAGCAGCTCTAGGGCGACCTTCCGACGACCACAAACCTAGGAAATCTCGCAGCTATTGATTCCCCTCTCTGCAAGGCGGGTTACGCCGTACTCTTCCCTATCTTCGCTTTTTTCTATTCATACATAATACTATATAAAAATCATACGAATCGTCAATAAGGTTTGCCACATTTTCACTCCTTTATACATATGATAAAAAAGAAAAGCTCCTCGAAGGAGCGAAACATGTAAAAAGGATGTGAGCATATGCGTAAACGTTACAATCCGTACGCTTGGCCACCGTGGCTCAGAAAGCTTCGCTTTATTGCTGAACAATGCATCATTCCGATTACTGTTGTTCAAGCGATCCGTACCATTTTATTTCCAACAACAATCGACGTCATTTTACTCGCTATTTTCATTTTTCTTTCATTCGCTTTACATTACGATTGGATTTGATTTGTTTCTTTCTTTTCTTCCCACTTTCCGATGACATATTCAATGTTTTTCATTTGCCAATACGCTCGTTGCCAAGTAGCTGTCATTTGTCGATGATGTCGCTGTTGTTCGTACTGATGAATGAGATGAACAAACCGATGTGGATCCACAAGTAAATGAAAAAATAAAAGTCGTTCATCTTCTTCAAGCGCTAATGTTTGTTCATATTGTGAAAGCCAATGTACAGCGTCATCACATATCATCGGATACGTATGCAAATATTGTCGGAAAAATAAAAGTAAATCATGAAATGGAGGCGCCCAGCGCGCTTGTTCAAAGCTAATAAAATACGATGTTCCGTCGTCTCGTTCGACATAATGTTGAAACGACGGGCGACCGTGAATATAACAAATGCGAACCGTCTTTTTCTCCCGCATTCGCTCGCGCCACTCATTTAACGTATGTTCAGAAAATGCAATGGCACGCATGACGTCAAGAAAATGGGTGCAGCATTGTAGTTGAAACGGAGACATATACCATTGTTTTTCACATGTTTCTATATAATGAGTCAATGTTTTTTTAGCGTTCTCAAGGGAAAGTTTGCGTTCTTCGTAATACCGCTCGATTTCTGTTTCTGTCGTTTGTATTTCTTTTAACGAATGTTTATGCCATCGTGCCAAATCATGAAAAAACGATGCCGCTGGATTCGTTTTTTCTTTTAACCATGGCATAATATAGTACCATTGTCCATCTCTCTTTTTCGTTTCATAAATAGGGATGGCAAGCGGGATGCGTAAGCGATGAGCTTGATCGATCGCCTGCCAATGTGCTAAAGATTTCATTCGTTTAAGCGCATATGTTCCTTTTATTGTTTTCCATTTTTTCACATTCTTCTCTTTTTGCACCGTTTTCATCGCCATGCAACCCTTTTACACTTTGCTTGGCGTTGGAATGTATAACAACTGGCCTTCGTGTATATCCGCACCGCTCTCTAAATGGTTTGTACGCAACAATTGTTGAACAGAGACATCGTATCGCTCGGCAATCTTGTCCAACGAATCACCTTGTTGGACAATACAAATTTTCAAACGTGCAAACGCCTGTTCTTCATTTTTGCCGAATAGCTTTGTTAAGTACAAGGCGTTTTCATTTCGTTTTTCGTTCGTATCTCTCCCTTTCATTTCAAGTTGAAACGATTGTTTTTCTTCTTTTTGTTCTTCTGCTCGTTCATCTTCTACTTGCTCATGTTGAAAAGATGGTTCTTCTACTTGTTCATTTTCTTCATGAAACATATAAAACGTTGGGACGTTGACGATACTCCCTTGTTCTTCTTCTGTTTCTTCCTGTTGATACACTTCTTCCCGAGCAACTGCTTCAAACAGCTCGAAATCGTCTACGTTGTATGGCTCCCATTCGTCATCTTCGCGATCATTATCCATTTGAATACCATGAATCGCCACTTCTGCAATTAAACGTAATTCATCTTTTCTTAAATCATAGTCGAACGATTCAATCATCACATACACTTGTTCAATGTCATCAATTCGCTCTTTCGGTACGGTGACATCGATCGGAAATTGATGCAAAAACTCGCCAATTTGCTCATCATTTATACGTACATGTTCCACATAGCGAACCGCTTCAAACGGTTGATCGTCTTCTCCGTCTTCTTCTCGGTTCGTATATTCTCCTGATAACTCTAGCACCCCACGAATGTACACATAATCTTCTTGTTCCTCAATCGTAATCGTCGGTTGTAGCGAAATGGATAATAATTGATCAACGTGATGTTCACGTCGAAAGGCAATCGCTTCTTCAATTGAAAAACGCAACATGCTCATCTCTCCTTCAACGTCCAAGTCATTTCACATTACTATGAGTATGAGAAGGAAAAAAGAAGTATGCATAAAAAAAGCGACGCCTTATAGGCAATCGCTAATTTTCGCAAACGCACGTCGCGCTGCTTTAATCGTCTTTTCAATATCTTCATCCGTATGGGCAGTCGATAAAAACATGCCTTCAAACTGAGATGGTGGCAAGAAAATGCCTTCGTTCGCCATTTCTTGATAATAGCGAGCAAACAAGTCTAAATCGGATGTTTTCGCCGTTTCGTAATTGATGACACGCTCATTTGTAAAGAAAATGCCGATCATCGAGCCAGCTTGGTTAATCGTATGTGGAATACCGTATGTTTTTGCCGCTTCGCTTAATCCTTCCGCCAATCGATTCGCTTTTTTCTTGAACGTTTCATATGTTTCTGGCGTTAATTGACGCAACGTTTCATAACCTGCTGTCATCGCCATCGGATTTCCGGATAACGTGCCTGCTTGATAAATCGGACCGCTTGGCGCAATTTTCTCCATGATCTCAGCACGGCCACCGTATGCGCCAACCGGTAGCCCTCCACCGATGACTTTTCCAAGACATGTTAAATCAGGAGTGACACTATAATAGCCTTGACCGCTATAATAGTCTACACGGAAACCTGTCATCACTTCATCAAAAATAAGAAGTGCACCGTATTCGTTCGTCACATCGCGCAACCCTTGCAAGAAACCTGGTTCTGGCGGAACGACTCCCATGTTTCCAGCGACAGGTTCTACAATGACAGCTGCGATATCTTCCCCAAACTTTTCGAACGCATAACGCACGCTTTGTAAGTCGTTATACGGGACGGTAATCGTATGTTGAGCAACCGTTTCTGGCACTCCCGGACTATCAGGCAAGCCGAGCGTCGCGACACCTGATCCGGCTTTAATTAAAAGCGAATCCCCATGTCCATGATAACAACCTTCAAATTTCACAATTTTATTTCGTCCTGTATATCCTCGCGCCAAACGAAGAGCGCTCATCGTCGCTTCCGTTCCTGAACTAACCATACGAATGATTTCAATAGACGGCATCCGTTCCATCACAAGTTTAGCAAGTTCATTTTCGATTAACGTTGGGGCTCCGAAACTTGTTCCTGTTTCTGCTACTCGTTTTAACGCCTCAACGACTTGGTCGTTTGCATGACCTAAAATCAATGGCCCCCATGATAAAACGTAATCAATATATTCATTGCCATCAATGTCGTAAATTTTTGATCCTTTTCCACGCGCCATAAAAATGGGATCCATTTTTACCGATTTAAATGCGCGCACCGGGCTATTTACCCCGCCAGGCATCAGTTTCACTGCTTCAGCATACGCTGCTTTGGAACGTTCATAGCTACGCATCACTTTTCCTCCTTTAACCAACGAGCAACGTCTTTCGCAAAATACGTTAAAATTAAGTCGGCTCCTGCTCGCTTCATGCTCGTTAACATTTCAAGCACAACCGCTTTTTCATCGATCCAACCATTTTGTGCTGCTGCTTTTACCATCGCATATTCCCCACTCACATTGTAAGCAACGATCGGCAAATGGAAATGATTTTTCAAGTCGCGAATAATGTCTAAATAAGACAGTGCCGGTTTCACCATTAAAAAGTCGGCTCCTTCGCTCACATCTGCTTGTGCTTCACGAAACGCTTCTAGGCGATTGGCAGGATCCATTTGATACGTTTTACGATCGCCAAATTGCGGTGCGCTATGCGCGGCATCACGAAACGGTCCGTAAAATGCCGAAGCATATTTGACCGCATAAGACATGATCGGGACATATGTAAAGCCTTCTTCATCTAACGCTTGACGAATCGCTGCCACAAACCCGTCCATCATATTGGACGGTGCGATGATGTCCGCTCCGGCTTTCGCTTGACTTACTGCTGTTTTCGCTAACAATTCAAGCGTATCGTCATTGATAATCGTCCCGTTTTCTACGATGCCACAATGGCCATGGCTCGTATAATGACATAAGCATGTATCTGCAATAACAACAAGTTCAGGAAACTCATTCTTTATCGCACGAATAGCACGTTGAACGATGCCGTGTTCACAATATGCTTGCGAAGCAATATCATTTTTTTCATTCGGCACACCAAACACGATAATAGAACGAATGCCTAAGTCAACAGCTGCGCGCACATCTTCAATGGCATAATCAAGCGATTGCTGATATACACCAGGCATGGATGGCACTTCATTTTTTATTTTTTCTCCTTCGATGACAAAAATCGGATAAATGAAATCTTCCGTATGAAGATGTGTTTCACGTACCATAGCTCGTAAATTGGCCGTTTGTCGCAAACGACGGTGACGTGCAAATTGCATATTATTCACTCCTTGAAAAATATTGGTGAAGTTGTTCAACCATCTCATCGATTGTATATGTATGTGGGCAAACGTGAACAGGAAGCCCGAACTGAAGCGCTGTTTGTTTCGTAATCGGACCGATACATGCGATTGTGACGAAAGACAAGTCAACGTTTTCCCCTGCGATCGCTTGTGCAAAACTATGTACCGTCGATGAGCTTGTAAATGTGATCGCATCAATCATTCGTTGCTGAAGAAAATGAATGAGTTTTGGCTTTGCTTCTTCGTTGTATGTCGTTTCGTATACAATCCAATCGGTCACGTTCGCTATGTTGCTTAATTGTTCGCGCAACGTGTCGCGCGCTAAGTTTCCTTTCACAAGCAAAACGTGCGCATTCGCTGAAAGCAACGGCTTTAACGCTTCGGCCAAACTTTCAGCAACAAACTCGTTTGGAATCAAATCAACAACGACGTTTCGTTTTTGCAATGCTTGCGCTGTTTTTTCTCCTACCACCGCCACTTTCGGCCACGTCGGTGGCTTCATTTCGCCAATTTGCTCGAAAAAATATTTAACGCCATTTTGGCTTGTAAATACGATCCAATCAAACGTATGCCACTTGTGCAACAATTGCTGATCCGTCTGTTTCGCGCATACGATGCGAATGAGCGGCAGTTCCACAGGAATTGCACCGTATCGTTCTAACGTTTGCGATAACGCTTTTGCTTGCGCTTTCTCGCGCGTCACAAGCACCCGTTTCCCCCGAAGCATTTATCCCAGCTCCTTTAATACACGTTCAATTAGCTGTTTCGCTCCTCGTTCAATTAATCGTTGTGCCGCTTCTATGCCTACTTCTTCTGGCTCTGTTCCTCGCACAACTTCTTTTAATACTTCTGTTCCATTCGGCGTTGCAACAAGCGCTGTCAGGACGACGACATCTCCATCAACGGATGCGTATCCAGCTACAGGAACTTGGCAACCGCCTTCAATGCGCTGTAAAAATGCGCGTTCCGCACGAACAGCGCGCGCTGTTTTCTCGTCAGTCAGCTTGTTTAACCATTGCAGTAGTTCTGTATCATCTTCCCGACATTCAATGGCCAATGCTCCTTGGCCAACGGCTGGGACACATATGTCGGTCGGTAAATATTGTGTCACTACTTCTTTCGCCCAGCCCATGCGATGCAAACCAGCAGCTGCCAATATGATCGCATCGTACTCATCTGTTTGTAGCTTGGATAAACGAGTGTCAATATTGCCGCGAATCCATTGGATTTTCAAGTCTGGGCGAACGGCTAACAGTTGTGCCGAGCGGCGTAAACTGCTCGTTCCAACAATCGCCCCACTCGGCAATTGTTCAAACGGAATATGCCCTTTCGAAATAAGTACATCACGATGATCTTCACGCTTCGGTACACATCCGATCATTAATCCGTCAGGTAAAACAGCGGGCATATCTTTCATACTATGAACTGCAAAATCAATTTCGCGATCTAGCATCGCTTGTTCAATTTCTTTTACAAACAACCCTTTGCCTCCGACTTTCGATAACGTCACATGTAAAATTTGATCGCCTTTTGTGACAATTTCTTTTACTTCAAACTCAAATGGCGCACCGAGCTGTTTCAGTTGCTCGATGACCCAATTCGTCTGAGTTAACGCTAACTTGCTTCGGCGCGAACCAACAATGATTTTTCTCATCATGCTTTTCCTCCAACAGTCGCTAAAAGTGAAATTGTGATAACGTGCCAAACAAAAAGAAATTAATAAGCAAAATAAGAAACGATCCGATATTCCAAAGCGCCATTTCTTTTCCTTGTATTCCTTTGACAGCTCGCTTATATAAATAAAAACTGTATGTTGCAAATACAGTAAACGAACCGAGCACTTTTGCGTCATATAAAACGAAATGATCTACTTTCATGTATGCCCAAACCATACCTAAAATTAAACTTAATAATAAAACTGGTACACCGACGCCATTTAACACATAGGAAAGATCGTCAAGCTTCGCTAAGTCGCCGAGTCGCCATAACCGTTTTCCCCATTTTTTTTTCTTTAATAGCTCATATTGAAGCAAATATAAAAGCGAAAACATAAATGAAATCGAAAATGCTCCGTACGATAAAATGGCCATCGTAATATGAATAAACAATAGCTCTGACATGAGCTGTTCAGCAATGCCAACAGTGTACGGCGTCGGTGCGAACGTATGCAACGAAAGAATAAAAAACGCTAATACGTTTGTAAAAAAGACGAGGAAATCAACGCGCAGCCATCCGTTAATCGCAAGCGATAACGTAATAAGCAGCCATGCGTAAAACGACAGCCCCTCCGCAAGCGTTAAAACAGGAAATCTTCCTGTTTCGACCATTCTCGCAAAAAAGAAAAATGTTTGCATCCCCCAAACAATAGAAAGCAACCCGAAAGCAATACGGTTTGCCTTCCGGTTGTGGTGAAGAAAATCAATAAAATAAAACAAAACGGACGATGCATGTAAAAGAAGCGAGAGTTCATACCATCTCGTCATGTCAAACATATATGATCTTCCTTACGATTGAAAAGATGGTTCTGTTGCTCGCTCGTGAACACAGCTCATCTCTTTTTGTTGCTGCTTCACTTGTTGTTCAATATTGAAAATTTTCATAAACAACTGAAGCGCTTCTTCTGCATTGTCCTCTGCAGCCAATTCTTTTGCGCGCAAAATCGGGTCACGCAACAATTGATTGACGATGCTTTTTGTATGTTTGTTTAATACTTTTTTATCTCGTTCCGATAAATGTGGCAATTTTCTCTCTAAACTTTTCATCGTTTCTTCTTGAATGAGCATCGCCTTTTCGCGTAAAGCTGCAATAATAGGAACGACACCGAGCATATGCAACCATTGTTGAAACTCGTCCATTTCCTCAGCAATCATGCGTTCAATTTCCTCTGCTGCCTTTTTTCGCTCCGCCAAGTTTGCTTCAACAATATCTTGCAAGTCGTCAATGTCATATAAAAAGATGCTATCTAACTCAGCAAGCGCAGGATCTAAATCGCGTGGTACAGCAATATCAATCATAAAAAATGGACGACCTTTGCGCATTTTTTCAATTACTGCCATCGTTTCTTTTGTGATGACGTATTGCTTTGCGCCCGTCGAACTAATTAAAATATCCGCTTCTAGCAACGCACATTGCAATTGAGATAACGGCTTGGCATCCCCGTTAAATCGTTCCGCAAGTTGCTGCGCTTTTTCAAACGTGCGATTCACCACTGTTACGCGTTTGACGCCGCTTCCGTACAAGTTTTGCAACGCCAATTCTCCCATTTTTCCCGCACCTAAAACGAGCACATGTTTATTTTTCAAATCGCCAAAAATTTTTTTCGCAAGCTCGACAGCTGCATAGCTAACAGAAACCGCATTTGCACCAATTTCTGTTTCGGCATGTGCACGCTTCGCTAATGTAATCGCTTGTTTAAATAGCTGTTTAAACACCGTGCCTATTGTGTTTTCTTGTTGCGCTAAAAGGAAACTTGTGCGCACTTGCCCAAGAATTTGCGTTTCTCCTAAGATCATGGAATCAAGACCGCAAGCGACGCGGAACAAATGTTCAATCGCTTCACGTTCCTCATAAATACGTAAATACGGAACGATTTGTTCTTTATCAAGCCCAAACCAATCCGCTAAAAATGTTTTTATATAATAACGCCCTGTGTTTAGTTGATCGACAACCGCATAAATTTCTGTGCGGTTACATGTCGAGACGATGACGTTTTCTAACATACTTTTTTGCTTTTGTAGCGCTTTCATCGCTTCAGCAAGTTCCGTTTGATTAAACGTCAATTTCTCACGAATTTCGACAGGGGCTGTACGATAGTTTACGCTGACAACGACGACATACATTCCCATCACCCCGAATTTTAAAGTCATCTCATTTCATTATAGCACGTCTATTTTGTTTTTTCCTTATAAAGTGTGAATACAATTTGACAACTTTCGATCTTTCTTAAATGCTGTTCATTTAGTAAACTAGTGAACAGGTGCTGTTTTAAGTGTCGCACGGAATTGGGGGATTTTCAATGAAAAAACGTGGTATTTTTTCTGGCATTATTTTAATCGGTTTTGGAACGTACTTTTTACTAGAGCGATTTTCACTTTTTCCTTCTTTCCATACGTGGCCAACGTTGCTGTTCATGATCGGCATCGCTTTTTTAGGCCAAGCGTATATCGGAAAAGACTACTCCGCTATTTTGTCCGGTGTGGCGTTTACTGGGATCGGCATTCATTTTCATCTCGCTTCACGCCTTTCAGCGTGGCCAGATGATATAAGCGCATTGACGTTCATTATCGCACTCGGGTTGTTGTTACAATACGTAAAAACAAAGCAAGCATTGCTTCCTACCATTTTATTATTTACGCTATCCATTATTTTTTTATTTTCACATCGGCTTCAGCAAGTGTTTACGTCCGTGACATTTGATTCACTCATCCACATTTGGCCGATCGCATTCGTTTTGCTCGGATTGTACTTATTGTTCGTAAAAAAGGGGTAAATATACAAAAATGTGGGTCACTCACCCACATTTTTTATTTATATCCATTTTTGTAACGCACCCCATGCTTCATCTTTCCCTTGACCTGTCTCTGCAGAAAAAATAATGAGTTCGTCATCTGGAATAAGGCGCAATGTTTCTTTAACGACCTTCACATGTTGCTGCCATTTCCCGCGCGGAATTTTATCCGCTTTCGTCGCAATGACGAGCGTTGGAATGTTGTAATGCTTTAAAAATTCATACATCATCACATCATCTTTCGTCGGGGGATGACGCAAATCAACGATCAACAACGCTGCTTTCAATTGTTCGCGCGTCGTAAAATACGTTTCAATCATTTTTCCCCACGCTTCCCGTTCTGTTTTTGATACTTTCGCAAATCCATATCCCGGTACGTCGACGAAGTATAACGCATCATTAATTCGATAAAAGTTTAATGTTTGTGTTTTCCCCGGTTTAGATGATGTGCGCGCAAAATTTTTTCGGTTAATCATTTTGTTAATAAATGATGATTTTCCGACATTGGAGCGCCCAGCAAGCGCAAACTCAGGGAGTTGGCCTGCTGGGTATTGTTCTGGCTTCACAGCGCTAATGACCATTTCTACGTTTGTAATTTTCATTTTTCTCCACCTACCAAAGCATGTTCAAGTACATCATCAATATGTGAAACGAGAACAAACTGCAATTGTTTTTTTACGATCTCTGGAATATCTTCTAAATCTTTTTCGTTTTCTTTCGGTAAAATGACTTTCTTTAATCCGGCGCGATGAGCGCTTAATACTTTTTCTTTGACACCGCCAATGGCAAGTACACGACCGCGCAACGTAATTTCTCCCGTCATGCCGACAAAGCGGCTGACCGGTTTCCCTGTCAAAGCAGAAATCAGCGCTGTTGCCATCGTAATCCCTGCAGATGGACCGTCTTTTGGTACCGCCCCTTCTGGCACGTGAATGTGAATGTCTAGTTTTTCATGAAACTCTGGATCAATGCCTAATTGTTTTGCTTTCGAGCGAATGTATGTAAATGCTGCTTGGGCAGATTCTTTCATCACATCGCCTAATTGACCGGTAAGCGTCAATTTTCCTTTTCCAGGAGCAATCGATACTTCAATCGCTAGCGTATCTCCACCAGCTGCCGTATATGCAAGCCCTGTCGCTACGCCGACTTGGTCTTCGCTCTCCGCCTGTCCGTAATGATATTTCGGTTTTCCTAAAAACTCGCTCACATTTTTTTCTGTAATAACAATTCGTTTTCGCCCTTCTGATACGATTGTTTTCGCTGCTTTGCGGCAAATGGAAGCGAGCTGACGTTCTAAGTTGCGCACACCTGCTTCACGCGTATAATAACGAATGACTTGCATGATCGCATCATCGCGCATATGAAGCATTCGTTTTTGTAATCCGTGCGCTTCCATTTGTTTTGGCAATAAATGTTCTTTTGCAATGTGCAACTTTTCAATTTCTGTATAACTTGGAATTGTAATAACTTCCATGCGATCTAATAATGGACGCGGGATTGTTGCGAGCGTATTCGCTGTCGCAATAAACATGACTTTTGATAAATCGTACGGCTCCTCAATGTAATGATCGCTAAACGAATGGTTTTGTTCTGGGTCCAATACTTCCAATAACGCCGCAGACGGATCACCGCGAAAATCGCTTGACATTTTATCAATTTCATCAAGCAAAAATACAGGGTTAATCGTTCCCGCTTTTTTCATTCCTTGAATAATCCGACCTGGCAAAGCACCCACGTACGTGCGACGATGACCGCGAATTTCCGATTCATCACGCACTCCACCGAGCGAAATGCGAACGAAATGTCGATTTAACGTTTTCGCAATGGAACGAGCAAGCGATGTTTTCCCAACACCCGGTGGCCCAACTAAACAAAGAATCGGTCCACGTAATGAATTGGTTAATTGTTGAACAGCTAAATATTCCAACACGCGCTCTTTTACTGTTTCAAGCCCATAATGCTCCTCGTTTAAAATTTTTTCCGCCCGATGAATATCGTGAATATCTTCTGTTTGTTTCGTCCATGGCAACGCAAGCAACCAATCTAAATAGTTGCGAATAACCCCGCTTTCAGCAGAGGCAGCTGGCACTTTTTCATAACGCTCTAATTCTTTTAGCGCAGTGGCTTTCACATGTTCTGGCATCCCTGCTTGTTCAATTTTTTCGCGCAACAAATCGATTTCGCCCGCTTTTCCTTCCTTTTCACCGAGCTCTTTTTGAATCGCCTTCATTTGTTCGCGCAAATAATATTCTTTTTGCGTTCGCTCCATTGATTGCTTCACACGCTGGCTAATTCGTTTTTCTAAATGTAAAATTTCTTTTTCATTATGAAGAATTTGAATGATTTGATGGACGCGTTCTTTCACATCCACCGCCTCAAGCAACCGTTGTTTTTCTTCAAGCTTTAACGGCAAATGGGAAGCGATAATATCGGCCATTCGTCCCGCTTGCTGAATGTCCATGACAGACGTATAAATATCTGCGGACAATTTTTTAGATAGCTTTATGTACTGCTCAAAATATTCGAGCATTGTTCGACGCAACGCTTCAAACTCTATATCTTCCTTTTCGTTATCAACAAACGGTTCCACTTGCACGACATAGCACGGCTCTTCACTTACCCACTTGACTACTTTTCCACGCGATACCCCTTCCACTAACACACGAAACGTTCCGTTCGGGAGCTTTAACAATTGCTTCACTCGTGCAATCGTCCCCATCTCGTATACATCTTCAAGCTCTGGATCATCAATTTGTACATCTTTTTGTGACGTTAACAACACGAGATTTTCTTCCACCATCGCTTTTTCCAACGCTTGTACTGATTTTTCCCGCCCAACGTCTAAATGCAACACTGTCGTTGGAAACACAAGTAATCCTCTTAACGGCAAGAGTGGAATGACTTTATTTTTCTTTCTCGCCACAGCCCCGCACCTCCATCATACTTCTATTGCCCTATTGTATAGTACATTATAGCGTTTGTAAAATCTTTCATCGTAAAAAATCGACTTCAACGCTCCGTTGAAGCCGATGACTCTCACATTCGTTCTGTTTTTGGTAAATGATGACGCATCGGAACAGAACGAACATGTTCGTGAAATAAAAAGGAAAGAACATCACTAATATGATCAACAGGAACAATTTCAATGTCTGTCACTTGTCTTAAAATCGACTGCATATTGCCGCGCGGAATAATGACCGTTTTCGCTCCAGCTTGCTTGGCTGCCTTTACTTTCGGAAAAATGCCGCCAACAGGCTTCACGTTTCCATGTACACCGATTTCTCCAGTCATCGCTACGGTTGGATCAATCGGTAAACGATAAATCGCGGAGTAAATACCGATCGCCATCGCAACACCAGCCGAAGGACCATCAATCGGAACACCGCCCGGAAAGTTAACGTGAATATCATATTGATCCGCAGGAACACCAAGTGTACGTAAAACAGTAATGACGTTTTCTATCGAGCCACGAGCCATACTTTTTCGCCGAATCGACTTTCCTTGTCCGCCAATTTGCTCCTCTTCGACAATGCCGGTCATATTGATCGTTCCCTTTTCTTTTGTCGGCAATACCGCAACTTCAATTTCTAATAGTGCTCCGCTATTTGGCCCATAAACTGCTAATCCGTTTACTAATCCGACTTTTGCTTCTTGCCCTACTTTTTTCTCATATCGCGGTGATAGTTGGCTCGATTGAATCACCCATTCAATATCTTGACGCAAAATTTTAGACCGTTTCTCCGAAATGACGATTCCCGCTGCAATTTGTAGCGTATTGACCGCTTCTCGTCCATTCCGAGCATACATCGCAAGCTCATCAACTGCTTGTTCCTCAATTGGAAGGTTTACTTTTTCAGCGGCCTTTTTCACAATTTGGGCGATTTCTTCTTGCTCTAACTCCCTAAAAAATACTTCCATACAGCGCGAGCGAATGGCTGGCGGAATTTCATTTGGCGTTCGTGTCGTGGCACCAACAAGTCGAAAATCAGCTGGCAATCCGTTTTGAAAAATGTCGTGAATGTGGTTTGGAATATTCGGATTTTCTTCGCTATAATATGCGCTTTCAAAAAACACTTTACGGTCTTCTAACACTTTTAACAGCTTGTTCATTTGAATCGGATGCAACTCGCCAATTTCATCAATAAATAACACCCCACCGTGAGCATTCGTTACTGCTCCTTGTTTTGGTTGCGGAATACCGGCTTGTCCCATCGCTCCTGCTCCTTGATAAATCGGATCGTGTACAGAACCGATAAGCGGATCAGCAATACCGCGCTCATCAAATCGAGCAGTCGTTGCATCTAATTCAATAAATACAGCATCTTTTCGAAATGGAGATAGTGGATTTTTTTTCGCTTCTTCTAATACGAGGCGGGCAGCTGCTGTTTTTCCGACACCAGGTGGGCCGTAAATAATGACATGTTGTGGATTCGGTCCACATAATGCCGCTTTTAATGCTTTCATTCCATCTTCTTGGCCGACAATATCATCAAACGTTTTTGGACGCACTTTTTCAGCAAGTGGTTCTGTTAATGAAATGGAACGCATTTTTCGAAGTTGTTCCATCTCTTTTCGTGCTTCTTTATCAATTGAAATTTTTTGTGTGCGTTGACTTTTTAATAAATTTAAAAAGTAGAGGCCGATAATAATCCCGAAAAACAACTGAATAAGCAGCGCAATGTTTGTCCAATTCATGGCCGTTCCTCCTGCATATGTATTGTACGCATAGTATCTCCGAGCAAAGAAGGAAATAAACAAAAAAAGATCGACTTTCCGATTTGGAAAATCGACCTTTTTTTCATTTACGCTGATGTTTTTCGTTCGTACTCAACAACCGTTCCGTCGTGTAAAATGAGAAGCGGCGCTTTTTCTCCGCGTACCGTCTCTGCCGTAATGACGCATTTTTTCACATCTTCACGCGACGGTAATTCAAACATGACGTCAAGCATAATCCCTTCAATAATAGAGCGTAGACCGCGCGCTCCTGTTTTTCGCTCAATCGCACGTTTTGCAATTTCACGAAGTGCTTCTTCTTCAAATTCAAGCTCGACATCGTCCAGTTCGAGCATTTTTTCATATTGCTTGACAAGGGCATTTTTCGGCTTCACTAAAATATCAACAAGCGCATCTTCATCGAGCGGTTGTAAGCTCGTAATAACCGGAAGACGTCCAACAAACTCTGGAATTAATCCGAATTTTAATAAGTCTTCTGGCAACACTTTCGACAGCAAATCTTTTTCTTCAACTTCCGCCTGTACATCTGAGCTAAAGCCGATCACTTTTTTCCCGAGACGACGTTTAATAATTGGTTCTAAACCATCAAACGCCCCACCACAAATGAATAAAATGTTCGTTGTATCAATTTGAATGAACTCTTGATGCGGATGTTTTCGTCCGCCTTGTGGAGGCACGCTCGCAATTGTTCCTTCCAAAATTTTCAATAACGCTTGTTGCACACCTTCTCCCGATACGTCGCGCGTAATGGAAGGGTTTTCTGATTTGCGCGCAATTTTATCGATTTCATCGATATAAATAATTCCTTTTTCTGCACGTTCAATGTCGTAATCTGCCGCTTGAATAAGCTTTAATAAAATGTTTTCAACGTCTTCTCCAACATATCCCGCTTCTGTTAGCGATGTCGCATCAGCAATTGCAAACGGCACGTTTAAAATGCGAGCAAGTGTTTGAGCTAGTAATGTTTTTCCGCTTCCTGTCGGCCCAATCATTAAAATATTGCTTTTCGCTAATTCGACATCATCAATTTTGCTGTTTGAATTAATTCGCTTGTAATGGTTATATACCGCTACAGAAAGCGCTTTTTTCGCTTCGTCTTGCCCGATGACGTACTCATCTAAAATTTCGCGAATTTCCTTTGGCTTCGGTACGTCTTTGAACTCCACTTCTTCTTCCGATCCAAGCTCTTCTTGCACAATTTCTGTACACAATTCAATACACTCATCGCATATGTATACACCTGGGCCAGCAACAAGCTTGCGCACTTGTTCTTGCGTTTTGCCGCAAAACGAGCATTTCAACTGCCCTTTTTCATCATTAAATTTAAACATGATTTCACCCCTTATTTCTCTACTATCATATGTACACGAAAAAGAAAAAACGTTATGTATTCGTCATTTTATCATAAATCTTTAAAAGTATGCCAATAAAAACGCAAATGTGCGCGAAAAGTTAGAAAACTTTTATTACTGCAACTATATGTGGAAAGAACAAGGCACGTGATGCACCTTGTTCTTTCTCTTCTCATTATGCAACAACTTTGCTGTTTTCAACAAGCAAATCGATTGCTTTGCGCATTTTTAAGTCTTCTTTTAAGCCATCTAATGTACCTAAAAGCTCTTTTAACTTATCGACCGATAAGCTGTAAAGGTTCGCCATTTCCTCTAGTTCTTTCTCTACTTCTTCTTCTGTTACGTCAATGTTTTCTGCTTTGACGATCGCTTCAAGCGTCAATGTGACGCGAACACGTTTTTCTGCTTCTTCTTTCATTTGTTCACGAAGTGCCGCTTCATCTTGTCCAGAGAATTGATAGTATAAGTCAAGGTTTAACCCTTGCATTTGTAAACGTTGCTCAAACTCGCGAATCATGCGGTCTGTTTCGTTTTTCACCATCACTTCTGGGATTTCCATTTGTGCGTTTTCTGTTGCTTTTTGAACAACTGCATCGCGAAGTGCCGCTTCTGCTTCTTCTTTTTTCTCTTTTGTTAAACGCTCTTTAATTTTTTCTTTTAGCGCGTCTAATGTTTCTACTTCTTCATCTACGTCTTTCGCAAACTCATCATCAAGCGCAGGAAGTTGTTTTGTTTTAATTTCGTGCAATTTAATTTTGAACACAGCTGGTTTACCAGCTAATTGCTCTGCATGATATTCTTCTGGGAACGTCACTTCAATGTCTTTTTCTTCCCCAGCTGTCATGCCAATTAATTGCTCTTCAAATCCTGGGATGAATGTACCTGAACCGATCACAAGAGAATAGTTTTCTGCTTTTCCGCCTTCAAACGCTTCGCCATCAACGAACCCTTCGAAATCGATGACGACTGTATCACCGTTTTCTACTGTTCCTTCTTCTTTCACAACGAGCTCTGCATGACGCTCTTGCAAACGTTTTAATTCTTGTTCGACGTCTTCGTCAGTTACTGTATCATCTAATTTCTCTACTTCAAGCCCTTTGTATTGACCAAGCGTCACTTCTGGCTTCACAGTCACTTTTGCAGTGAAAATCAAGCTTTTTCCTTTTTCCATTTGCTCCACGTCGATTTCTGGACGATCGACTGGCTCAATGCCTGTTTCTTCAACAGCTTTTGCGTATGCCTCTGGCAATAAAATATCTAACGCATCTGCGTATAAAGATTCAACGCCGAAACGTTTTTCAAATAAAGAGCGAGGAATTTTTCCTTTACGGAATCCTGGAATTTGTACTTTTTTCACTACTTTTTTAAACGCTTCATCTAATCCTTCGTTCACTTTTTCAGCGTCTACTTCTACTGTAAGAACGCCTTGATTGCCTTCGAGTTTTTCCCATTTCGCCGACATGCTTATTTCCCTCCAACTTCAAAAATTCATGTAAATGAACTACATATATGTAGGCATACACGGTTTTATGTGTAATACAACCACTATATTATACCATACAATTATATACTTTCAACAGAGAGCCACAATTTTTCTGCTTCATAAAGTTTGGCAACGAGCGGATTTGTCCATACCGTTTGTCCCGTTTCACATTGCTCAACATATGTGTATAACGCATTTGCCCATTGTTGTGCGGAACCTGCTGGAAGAAACGGGTATGTCACAAACATGTAACGAAGCCATATTTGTTCACACCATTCATACATCGTTGGATTTTGTGTCGCCCACGTTTGTTCGATGATATCAAGCACTTGTTCTATCCAATGCTTTTGTTGTTGTTCATCGAGCTCAGCTGGAACGACCGTCATCGTTTGCCCAAATTTTTTTACGGTCATCGGCTCCGTCACTTGTTCTTTCCTTAACATGTGTAACATCGTCGTTTTTACAATTGGATGTTTCATTTCATCATGTAAATAGCGAGCAAAAATAGAAACAAGGTGTGGAACGGTGCGCACATCTAATTGGTGAAGGGTGCGTAGTTGTTTCGTCCATTGATCGCTTTCGAAAATCGATTCGTATTGTTTTGAGCGTTGTTCGTGCTGAGACCGAATCATTTTTTCACTAAACTGTAAAAGCGGTAAAAACGGTGTGCAATCCATTCCTTTTCGCTGAAGTTTATGAATGACTGCGACAACTTCATCGTATTGTTGTAAATGGACGAGCATAGAGATGTATACCGTCCAATCCCCTCTGCCGCGCTCTAACAGTTGCTCACATCTTTCTTTTGCCTCTTCTACATGTCCCATTTCAAATAAACAGACGACAAGTGCCATTTCTACATCATCATCGTGAAGTTGCAGCTCTTTCAATTGTGTCAAGTACGTATACGCTTCTTTATATCGCTTTTCTTTTAACGCATTCATCCCTTCTGTTAACAACCGTTCTTTTACATATGGATGCGGAACGACTTTTCGTTTTTTCATATTCGTTCACCTTCGCTTACATTTGCCTTTTAGTTTAACAATGTTTTTGACCAAACTCAACGAAAAACGCCCTCGACGAATCGTCAAGAGCGTGCTTTTTCATAGGCGATAATATATGGTTCATAAACGAACGTTAAGTCGATTTCGTCCCAACCTTTTAAAAGAAGCTGTTTTCGATACGGGTCAATATCAAACGCGCTTGTAAATCCTTCGTCATCAAAAACGACTTGTTGTTCAAGGGAAATAGTCAGCTCATAATCTGACCGCTCCGCTTGTTTTAATAAATACACGACATCTTCTTTTGAAAGTTTAATTGGAAGTAAACTATTTTTTAAACAGTTGTTATAAAAAATATCCGCAAAGGAAGGAGCAATGACAGCACGAAACCCGTAATCAGCAAGCGCCCAAGGCGCATGTTCGCGCGATGAACCGCAACCAAAATTTTCATTTGCCACTAAAATCGTTGCTCCTTCGTTTTCAGGGCGATTTAACTCAAAATGCGGGTTTGGTGTCCCGTCTGGAAGATAGCGCCAATCATAAAAAAGAAATTGGCCAAATCCTGTGCGCTCAATTCGTTTTAAAAATTGTTTCGGAATAATTTGATCCGTATCCACATTGGCACGATCTAAACCAGCGACTTTTCCTTTATGAATAATGAATGGTTCCAACGCGTCTCCCTCCTATCGTACCGCTTCTTTATACAATGTGCGCACATCAACAAAATGTCCATAAATTGCCGCCGCAGCTGCCATCGCTGGACTAACGAGATGCGTACGTGCCCCTTTTCCTTGCCGTCCTTCAAAATTGCGATTTGACGTTGAAGCACAATGTTCTCCTGCTGGCACAGTATCTGGGTTCATACCAAGACACATGCTACAGCCGGAATCGCGCCATTCAAAACCTGCATCAATAAACATTTGAGCAATGCCTTCTTCTTCCGCTTGTTTTTTCACTTGTTGTGAGCCCGGAACGACGAGCGCCCTTACACCCGGTGCGACTTTTTTTCCTTTCACGATTTGTGCCGCTTCTCTTAAATCGCTGATGCGTGAATTCGTACACGATCCGATAAACACATGTTGAACAGCAATATCCGTCATTTTCGTTCCTGGCTTTAGTCCCATATACTGCAAGGCTAACTGAACTGCCTTTCTCTCCGTTTCGGTTGCAAACTCTTCTGGATAAGGGACGGTTCCATCAATTGGAGAACTCATCGCAGGCGTTGTCCCCCATGTAACGGTTGGAGCGATGTCACTTCCATCCATATGAATAACACGGTCATATACCGCTCCTTCATCTGTGCATAACTGTTTCCACTTTTCAACGGCCTGTTCAAACGCTTCTCCTTTTGGAACATATTTTCGCCCGCGCAAATATGCAAACGTTACATCATCCGGAGCAATTAACCCTGCGCGCGCGCCTGCTTCAATCGACATGTTACAAATCGTCATCCGCTCTTCCATCGACAAACGACGAATAACATCGCCTGTAAACTCAAGCACATACCCCGTTCCGAAATCAACACCAAACTTTCCGATAATCGCTAAAATGACGTCTTTTGCTGATACACCCGGTGCCAATGCACCTGTGACGTTCACTTGCATCGTTTTCGGGCGGTGTTGCCATAACGTTTGCGTCGCCAACACATGTTCGACTTCACTCGTGCCGATTCCGAACGCTAACGCTCCAAAAGCGCCATGTGTTGACGTATGACTATCCCCGCACACGATTGTTTTTCCCGGTTGCGTCAATCCAAGTTCCGGACCGATAACATGTACAATGCCTTGTTCTGGACTGTTTAAATCGGCAAGCGGAACGCCGAACTCACGACAGTTCCGCTCCAATGCCGTCATTTGATTTCTTGCCACTTCATCTTCAACGACGAATCGATTGATCGTTGGAACGTTATGATCCATCGTCGCAAACGTTAAATCTGGGCGGCGCACTTTTCTTCCTTTTTGCCGCAATCCTTCAAACGCTTGCGGCGATGTCACTTCATGAACGAGATGTAAGTCAATGTATAATAAATCTGGCTTCCCATCTTCACGGTACACAACGTGCTCATCCCAAATTTTTTCAATAATCGTCTTTGGCGCCACCTCAATCCCTCCTACACATATACTTGCATAATTCGTTCAATCGCTACATCATCTAAAATGGCATCTTTTACTTTTTCGACCATTGCTGTCGTCGATAATACACAATCACCTTGTTGGGCAATGTCTGCGGTACGATATCCCGCATCCAACACCTGCTTAACAACTCGCTCGATGACATCGGCCTCTTCTGTCAATCCGAACGATAAGCGAAGCATCATCGCTGCTGATAAAATCGTTGCAAGCGGATTCGCTTTATTTTGTCCAGCAATGTCTGGAGCCGAACCGTGAATCGGTTCGTATAATGCAGGTCCGTCAACAGACAAGCTTGCCGACGGAAGCATGCCGAGCGATCCTGTTAACATCGATGCTTCATCGCTTAAAATATCGCCAAACATATTTTCTGTGACAATCACATCGAACTGTTTTGGCGAACGAACGAGCTGCATAGCCGCATTATCGACAAGCATATGTTCAAGTTGAACGTCCGGAAAACGCTTAGCGACTTGTTCAGCTACTTCCCGCCACATGCGACTTGACTCTAACACATTCGCTTTATCAACAGAGGTGACTTTTTTCTTCCGCTTTTGTGCAAGAGTAAAAGCAAACGTGATGATGCGCTCGATTTCTGCTCGTTTATAAAACAACGTATCAACAACCGTTTCTTCTCCTTTTTCCACACGTCGTTCACTCGGTTTTCCGAAATATAAACCTCCGACTAACTCCCGAACGATAACAAAGTCGGCTCCTTCAATCACATGTGGTTTTAATGGTGAAGAAGCTGATAAGCTGTTATAAAACGTCACCGGACGAATATTTGCAAACAAGTTCATTTCTTTCCGAATTTGCAACAGTCCTCTTTCGGGACGAACGTGCGGCGGATGACTGTCCCATTTCGGTCCACCAACAGCACCAAGCAATACCGCATCGCTTTGTTTACACATTTGAAGCGTTTGTTCTGGAAGCGGAGTTCCTTCACGGTCAATCGCTTCTCCACCGATCAAACCGTATGAAAAATGAAACGTATGTCCGAAACGAACACCAATCGCTTGCAAAACTTTTACCGCTCCTTTTGTCACTTCTTTTCCAATGCCATCCCCAGGTAACACAGCGATACGATACATAAAACATCCCCCTTTATTATTGCGCGGCAAGCGCTTGTTCTTCTTTCATTTTTTCAATGACAAACATGCGATTGACGGCGTGAATATATGCTTTTGCTGATGCTTCCAGCACATCTTGTGCCGTTCCACGCCCGCTTGCTTCTTTACCATCGAGCGATACTTTCACATATACTTGCGCTAAAGCATCACGTCCGCTTCCAACGGATTCAATGCGATAGTCAAGCAACGTCACCGGCAATTGCAGCGCTTTTTCTAAAGCGTTATATAGCGCCTCGACGCTACCAGCCCCCGTTGCTGCTTCTTGAATGTCGTTTCCTTCTCCATCTTTCAACACGACAACTGCTGTTGGAATTTGATTTGTCCCGTACTGCATTTGAATCGAACATAATTGATAAAAGTTTTTATACGTATCTAGCTTTTCATCTAAAATAAGGGCGATTAAATCATCATCGGTAATATCTTTCTTTTTATCTGCTAAATCTTTAAAACGAACAAATAAACGATTCACTTCTTCTTCTGTTAACGAATAACCAAGCTCTTGAATGCGTGTGCGAAACGCATGGCGTCCCGAATGTTTTCCGAGCACCATCGAATTCGATTGCACGCCAACAAGTTGCGGAGATATAATTTCATACGTTGTTTTTTCTTTTAACACTCCATCTTGATGAATGCCTGATTCATGGGCAAAAGCGTTTTTACCAACGATCGCTTTATTTGGAGGGACAATCATTCCTGTTAACTTGCTTACGAGGTTGCTCGTTCGTTTAATCTCTTGCAAGTTCAAGCGCGTCTCAGCTTGGTAGTAATCTTTGCGAATATAAAGCGCGACCGCCACTTCTTCAATTGCCGCGTTTCCTGCTCTCTCGCCAATGCCATTAATCGTTCCTTCAATTTGTGTCGCTCCCGCTTCAATAGCCGCAAGCGAATTTGCGACGGCCATTCCTAAGTCATCGTGACAATGAGCAGACAAACTAATTTTTTCAATATTCCGAACATTTTTCTTTAAAAAAGAGAATATGTCGCCATATTGTTTCGGTGTAATGTAGCCGACTGTATCTGGAATATTAATGACGTTCGCTCCTGCTTCGATCACTCGTTCAATAATTGTTGCAAGAAACGGAAGATCGCTTCGACATGCATCTTCTGCTGACCATTGTACAATCGGAAAATATTTTTTCGCGTAACGAACAGACTCAACAGCTGTTTCAATCACTTGTTCTGGTGTCATGCGCAATTTATATTGCATATGAATAGGTGACGTGGCGATAAATACGTGTAATCGTGGTTCCGCCCCATCTTTTAGCGCCTCCCACGCCGCATCAATGTCTGACTGAACAGAGCGAGAAAGACCTGTAACCGAACAGTTGCGAACGGTTTGAGCGATCGCTTGAACGGCTTGGAAATCACCTTTTGATGCGGCAGGGAATCCCGCCTCGATGATATCTACACCGAGGCGTTCTAACTGCCGAGCAATTTCTAGCTTTTCATGCAAGTTTAAATTGACGCCCGCAGACTGCTCTCCGTCACGCAACGTCGTATCAAAAATGTTAATTTTTCGCACCGACCGTCACCACATCTTTCTGTTTAGCGTTGACAAACGGCATCATTTTACGTAATTCGCGGCCAACGACTTCAATTAAATGCTCGTTTTCGCGACGGTTAATCGCGTTAAACTCTGGACGATGCGCTTGATTTTCTAAAATCCAACCTTTTGCAAACTTCCCTGTTTGAATGTCTTCGAGCACTTTTTTCATTTCTGCTTTTACCGCATCGTTAATGATGCGTGGACCTGTAACAAAGTCACCCCATTGTGCTGTATCAGAAATAGAATAGCGCATGCCTGCTAAACCGCCTTCGTACATTAAATCAACAATAAGTTTTAACTCATGCAAACATTCGAAATATGCAATTTCCGGTTGATATCCGGCTTCAACGAGCGTTTCAAATCCTGCTTTGACAAGAGCAGTCAACCCGCCACAAAGAACCGCTTGTTCGCCAAATAAATCTGTTTCTGTTTCTTCTTTAAACGTCGTTTCAATTACACCTGCTCGAGCGGATCCGATCGCTTTTGCATACGCAAGCGCTGTTTCTTTCGCTTCGCCGCTTACATTTTGATATACAGCAATTAACGCTGGCACACCTGCTCCTTCTGTATATGTGCGACGAACTAAATGGCCTGGTCCCTTCGGTGCAACTAAAAAGACATCCACGTCGCTTGGTGGGACAATTTGGTTAAAATGAATATTAAACCCGTGTGCAAACACGAGGGCATTGCCCGGCTGTAAGTTTGGTGCAATTTCTTCTTTATATACTTTCGGCTGATGTTCATCTGGAAGTAAAATCATTACAATATCAGCTTGCTTTGTCGCTTCATCCACTGGCAAGACGACAAATCCATCTTGTTCCGCTTTTTCCCATGATTTACCTTTTCTCAACCCAATGATCACATCAACGCCGCTATCGCGAAGGTTTTGCGCATGGGCATGACCTTGAGATCCGTATCCGATAATCGCTACTTTCTTTCCTTGAATGTAAGCTTCATTTGCATCGCCATTGTAATATACTTTTACCATAATAAAATCCTCTCCTTAATTTAAATGATGAATAGTGATTTATTTGTTGATGCTGCGCGTTGTGAACCGCGCGGAAACGCTGTTGTTCCTGTTCTTGCGACTTCCTTTAATCCGTATGGCTTTAATAAGTCGATGATCGCATCAATTTTTTCTGGCTCACCTGTTACTTGAACGACAAGACTATCGCGCGCCACATCGACAATCGCTGCACGAAACGGTTCAATTAATGTATAAATTTCACCGCGCGTCGCCGCTGTAACCGCCACTTTAATTAAAGCAAGTTCTCGAACGATAATCGCTTGATCAGTAATATCTACAACTTTTAACACATCAATTTGTTTGTTTAATTGCTTTGTAATTTGTTCAGCAATGCGTTCATCATCTACATTGACGACAAACGTCATACGTGAAACGCCTTCTGTTTCTGTATGGCCAACTGTAATGCTTTCAATGTTGTAATGTCGCTTCGTAAACAAACCTGTAATGCGATTTAATACACCTGGACGGTTGTTTACTGTCATTGTAATAATTCGCTTCACCATTTCACCCCCACCATCTCATGTAGCCCTTTTCCAGGTGCCACCATCGGATATACGTTTTCCCCTGGATGAACATGAAAATCAAGTAAAACCGGGGCATTTGTCGCAAACGCTTCTTTCAATACGTATTCTGCTTCTTCTTCCGTCGTTGCGCGCATCGCTTTCATGCCGTATGCTTCCGCTAACCGAACGAAATCCGGTTGATTCGGAATGAGAGAATGAGAATATCGTTTTTCATAAAAGATTTCTTGCCATTGACGCACCATGCCGAGCGCTTGATTGTTAACGATGACAATTTTAATTGGCAAATTCAACTCTTGAATAACCGATAGCTCTTGTAATGTCATTTGAAACCCACCGTCACCAACGATCGCTACAACCGTCGCTTCTGGTTGCGCCAATTGAGCACCAATTGCCGCTGGCAAGCCGAATCCCATCGTTCCAAGCCCACCGGATGTAACCCAACGATGTGGTTGCTTAAATTTATAATATTGAGCGACCCACATTTGATGTTGACCTACATCTGTCGTCACAACCGCTTCACCGTTTGTATATTCGTGAATCATTTCAATGAGACGTTGTGGTTTGAGTACACCCGGTTCGCGTTTGTACATGAGCGGATATTCACGTTTCCATTCGTTTAACTTGTTAAGCCACTCTGATACATCTGGTCGCTTTCCGTTTTGTTCAATTAATTGAATGAGTGCTTCTTTTGCATCACCAACGATTGGAATTTTTGTTGGTACATTTTTTCCAATTTCCGCTGGATCAATATCGATATGAGCGACCGTTGCTTTTGGTGCGAAATGCGCTAAATTTCCAGTCACCCGATCATCGAATCGTGCGCCGACATTAATGAGCAAATCACACTCATACAGAGCCATGTTTGCTGTGTACGTTCCGTGCATTCCTGCCATCCCGAGAAATAGTGGATGATCGGCAGGAAAACCACCAAGCCCTAAAAGGGTATGAATGACAGGAATATTTTGTTGTTCAGCATATTGTTTTAACTGTTCATGGGCATTCGCATGGAGAACACCTGCTCCCGCTAAAATGACCGGGCGCTTTGCTTGACTAACTGCTTCAACAAGCTTGCGAATTTGCAAATGGTTCGGTTTTGTTGTCGGCTGATAACCTGGCAACTGTACATCTTGTTCGTAATCAAACTCCGCTTCAGCGACGGCCATATCTTTCGGAATATCGATTAATACAGGGCCTGGGCGCCCAGTCGTCGCAATATGAAATGCTTCTTTAATGATTTTTGGCAGCTCGTGTATGTCGCGTACTTGGTAACTATGTTTTGTAATAGGCATTGTAATTCCTAACACATCCGCTTCTTGGAAGGCATCTGAACCGATGACATTTGATGCCACTTGCCCTGTAAAGACGACGAGCGGAATAGAGTCCATCATTGCATCTGTTAAACCGGTCACGATATTTGTGGCACCCGGTCCAGACGTGGCAATGACGACACCAGGTTTTCCTGAAATGCGGGCATATCCTTCCGCTGCATGAATAGCGCCTTGTTCATGACGTGTTAGCACGTGGAATACGCCTGACTCATAAAGCTTGTCGTAAATCGGTAACACAGCACCTCCCGGATAACCGAAAATGACTTTTACGTTTTCTGCTTTGAGCGCCTCAATTAACATGAGCGCTCCACACAACGTTTGCTTTTTTGCTACTCTTTCTTTCACTTTCATATTCGCTGCCATTTTTTCACCCCTAAAAAAATGTGAAATAAAAAAAGCCTTCTCACCCCTCCATCGGTCCACGTGGACCAAAGGGGCGAAAAGGCTTGCATCCTTTCCGCGGTACCACCCTTCTTCGTGGCAAAGCCACCTCAGGAGCACGCGACAATCGTCGCAGCGCTCGTTTTAATAACGAGTGACGTGCACCCGTCCGTCCCTACTAGAAATCGTTCAGGACGGCGCTCGGAGGGGAGTTCACTAGCGGAGACATCACCGGTTTTCAGCTTCCCCGGCTCTCTGTAGATGCCTAACCCGCTAGCTACTTATCCTCTTCAACGCTTTTCTCTTATTTACTTGTTATCCTGCATTCACATTTTGTGTAGCATATACTTTTACACCTTCAGAAACAACTCGTTTACGAAACTCTTCTAACAACCGTTTCGTATGTTCACCCGGTACACCGTCACCAATGACACGACCATCGACTTTGACGACCGCAATGACTTCTGCTGCGGTTCCTGTTAAAAATACTTCGTCTGCTGTGTACACATCATGACGAGTGAACGGTTCTTCTTTAACGACATAACCGAGGTCTTTGGCGATGTCCATGATCGCATCGCGCGTAATGCCTTCAAGTGCCCCGACATATCCTGGTGGTGTATATAACACGCCATTTTTGACGATAAACACGTTATCTGCTGAGCCTTCAGCGACATATCCTTGGTCGTTAAGCATGAGCGCTTCGCTGACGTTTGCTAAATGCGCTTCAATTCGTACTAATACGTTGTTTAAGTAGTTTAACGATTTTACTTTTGGACT
The DNA here is from genome assembly GCF_019553625.1 of Anoxybacillus sp. ST70. Lineage (NCBI taxonomy): Bacteria > Bacillati > Bacillota > Bacilli > Caryophanales > Anoxybacillaceae > Anoxybacillus > Anoxybacillus sp. ST70. Next base: position 206,078 of record NZ_JAHZOF010000002.1, on the reverse strand, counting down.
TAGTACATCTGGTCGATTTCGTCTCGTTGCTACCGTAACGACTTCGATGCCCGTTTCATATAAATGTTTTGGGAAGATCGCCAACGGTTCAACGATGACGACCACTTGCGGCTTTGGACATTTGTATGGATCAAGTCCGAGGTCACCGACACCGCGCGACACAACTACGCGAATATAAGCGTCCTCAAAGCCGTTTTTTTGCACCGTCTGGACGATAATATTTGTTAATTCTTCTTTTGTGTACGGAATGTTTAATAAAATGGATTTCGCTGAATTGTATAAGCGATCAATATGTTCTTTCATACGAAACACGTTGCCGCTATACACGCGAATGCCTTCAAACACCCCATCCCCATAAAGAAAACCGTGATCGTATACAGAGATTTTTGCATTTTCTTTTGTGACAAATTCATCGTTCAGAAAAATCCACTGTTCACTCAATGTTTTTCCCCTCTTCCCCTGTTCGCCGTCTCCTGCTTCTTATGTTGAGTGCGACTTTTGTTAGATTTATTTGAAAATTATCATACGACCATTTACCAAAAGAGTCAATACTATTTCATTGAATTTTTTGATTATTTAGATTAGTTAAAATGTTATGTATCCGCTTACATAATTGATATATCAAGGAAAAGAAAGGGGATAAAAAATTTTGAACATTTTTTGACTAATAAAAAAAGTCCTCTTGCGTACGCAAGAGGACTGTGTTAGCGTCCCAGGAGAGATTCGAACTCCCGACCGACGGCTTAGAAGGCCGTTGCTCTATCCAGCTGAGCTACTGGGACATATGATCTTGGTTTGGACAATTGTTATTGTAATGATGTTTATGAAAAAAGTCAATAGGGGCGGCGGAATTTTCTTGCCCCTATTGTGTTTTGTATATGCCCGTTACATCATGAAGGAGCTGCCCGTCAATGTTGTAAAAATGTACGGTTGTGTTTGTTTCGTCTATATGTAGCATGGCATATGTTTTTTCACGACGCAGGCGCGGTAAATAAATGCTTCCTGGATTAATGAAAAGGACGTCATCGATTTGTTCACATCCTGCAATGTGCGAGTGACCGAAGCAAACGATGCGTGCTCCGACTTCTTTTGCTTTATAATATAGGTTCATGAGCGTCATTTTGACGTTGTACAAATGACCATGTGTAATGAAAAAGCGAACACCGTTCACTTCTTCAACAAGATCGGTTGGAAAACGACGTTCATGGTCGCAATTTCCTCGCACAACAAGCATATGTTGCAACGCTTCATGATCGCTCGTTAACTCCGAGTCACCGCAATGAATGATTGCATCGACATGTTGTTTATGACGTGAAACGATTGTTTGTAATTCAGTTGTTAATCCGTGGCTATCGCTTATGATTAATACGTTCACGACTCATTCCCCTTTTCAAACAGCTTGTCCCATATGCCCAAAAGATGTTGTAACGCCTTTGCCCGATGGCTTATTTCATTTTTCTCCTCTTTTGTTAATTGGGCCATCGTCCGTTGTTTTTCAGGAACGTAAAAAATCGGGTCGTACCCAAAACCGTTTTCACCTATTGGCTTTTCTGTAATATATCCTTCGCACACACCGTCTACGGTCGCTGTTTCCCCATTCGGTTTTGCAACAGCTAACGTGCAATGAAAACGGGCGGTTCGTTGTTCAAAAGGCACACCTTGTAACTTTGTAAGCACTTTTTCCATGTTTGCTTGATCGTTTTTTCCTTCCCCAGCGTAGCGAGCCGAGTATACGCCCGGCTCACCGTTTAGCGCATCAACGATTAAACCAGAATCATCTGCAATGACGATTTCATGAAGCATATTCGCAATCGTCGTGGCTTTTAATATCGCATTCTCTGCAAACGTCGTTCCCGTTTCTTCAACATCGGGTATGTCATCGTAATCCAGAAGCGAACGAACGTCGATTCCTTTTTTCGCAAACAATTGTTGAAACTCGGCTACTTTTCCTTTGTTTTTTGTAGCAATGATCATTCGCTTCACTTTGCTTCTTCCCCTTCCGAACGATGTTGCATAATTTGTTCCGCAAGAGAACCGAGCGCTTCTTTTTGTCGAGCAATAAGCTCATGAATGCCTTTTTCAGCAACCGTTAATAAATCGAGCAACTGCTCATATGAAAATGTCGCTTCTTCCCCTGTTCCTTGAATTTCAACAAAGCGCCCCGATCCTGTCATGACAATATTCATATCGACATGCGCTTTTGAATCTTCAACGTAATTTAAATCTAAAATAATGCCATGCTCTTCATCGATTCCGACTGATGTAGCAGCTAAAAAATCTGTAATCGGTAGCGCCGGCAATTTTTTTTCTTCGACCATTTTTCCGAGTGCCAACGTCATGGCGACAAATGCCCCTGTAATTGACGCTGTGCGCGTTCCACCGTCTGCTTGAATGACATCACAATCAATCCAAATTGTTTTTTCCCCTAATTTTTGCAAATCAACAACAGAACGAAGCGCTCGGCCAATGAGCCGTTGAATTTCCATCGTTCGCCCTGACAACTTTCCTTTACTTGCTTCGCGAATGTTTCGTTGCTCTGTCGCGCGCGGAATCATCGCATACTCCGCAGTAATCCATCCCTTTCCACCCCCGCGCATAAACGGTGGAACTTTATCTTCAATGCTTGCTGTACAAATGACTTTCGTATCGCCAATGGCAATGAGCACTGAGCCTTCTGGATGTTTTAAATAGTTCGGTTCAATATGTACGGGACGAAGCTCTTCGTTTGTTCTACCATCTACTCTCACAAAAAATCCTCCTCAATGTATGTTCACGAAATAAGAGGCAGGAACACTGCCTCTCGACGATGAATCTTTATATAGTATAGCAAAAAATTGGTTTCAAAAACTACCTGTGTTCACATTTTGCGGCCTTGTTACCGGTTCTGATAACGGTTTTCCACTTTCATCAACTAATTGTGCTTTTCCGTTTACGGTAATAGCCACGCTCTCCACTCCTGGCTGTTCTGTTAACGACAACACTAAACAATTGAGCACATGCGTCGAAACAACGTTTTTCTCCGCGCTGCCATAAATCGCTTCGTTAAAGTTTAACGTCACTTTCCCATCTTCATATTTTGGCGCTTCTAACAGTTTCGCATCTGCTTGAAAGTCGCTTAATAACCCAGAACCGTAGCTTGGTCCTTTAATCAGCTCATTCACAACTGCTGCTAACTCATCTTGTTCGCTATTCGGTACGCGTCTTGTTACCGGTACATAATACGTTTGTTTCCCGTCTTGTGCTAAAAAGTAGACGATGACCGGATGCGTATTCGTAATGTCTACAACGCCATTCGTTTCAATATTAATTCCGTCATCTCTGCTCAGTTCATCGCTAATTGGTGTTCCGTTGACCGGCATGACGTTTTGATCATGACCGTTCATGCGAATTTTCACACGTTTCACATTATCAAATTGCGTCACTGTCCATGTGATCGCTTGTAAAATTCGCTTTTCATCTTCTGGGCGATAATTAGCAAATTCTTTTGAAAAATCAATGACAAGCGTGCCATCTTGCTTTAAATTGACGCTTAATACTTGCGTGTCAGCTGGAAGAACGGCCCGAAATCCGTTTGGCAACAGCTCTGAGATTGGACCATTTTCCACTAAATATTCAAGCACTTGTTTTGCGGCGGCGTTTGTTTTTGGTAAGGCAAACGTTTGTGGAACGACAAAGCCGTTTTTATCAATTAAATACAATTCGCGTTGAACGGTTTCTGTCGCTTGTTCTTTTTCTGCTGCTTCTTTTTCTTGCAACGCTTGCTCATCTTCTATATACGTTACATCTTTTGGTGGATCAATCTCTTTTGTTGCTTTTTCACCTCCAAACAGCCCACATCCTGAAAGAATAAAAACAAACATTGTTACAACGACCCACGCACGGCGCATGGACTCCCCTCCTCACACGGTTTGTACTACTATGTATACGAGCCGTCTAAAAAAGTAGAACAAAAAATCCTTCGGCATATGCGAAGGATTTTAAGATAATTGAATCGTCTCGACATGTTCAATGGGATGACCGAACCATTTCGAGGCAATTTGTTGAAACATTTCTTTCGAGCCGGTCGTTAAAAATATATGCTTCGGGCGTTTATTCCCCGTATAAAGCAAATGGCTATGATGCAAAATCGTGCTCACTTCCCGTGCTGTTTCATCGCCAGAACAAATAAGTTTGACGTGATCCCCCATATATTGTTGAATCAGCGGACTTAAAAGCGGATAATGTGTACAGCCTAAAATGAGCGTATCAATCGGTCGATCTTTTAACGGTTCAAGCGATTCGGCAACAATTTGTTTTGCTTCTTCTCCTTCAAACTGTCCGCTTTCAACTAAAGGAACAAACTTTGGACAAGCTAAACTTTCTACTGTTACATCACTATTAATGGATTTGAGTGCTTGCTCATAAGCCCCGCTTTTCACCGTTCCGATTGTGCCGATGACACCGATATGATAGTTTTTTGTAATTTTTAATGCGGTACGAGCGCCAGGATGAATGACACCGATCACGGGAATGTTGAGCGTATCGCGAATTTCTTCTAGTGCGACAGCGGTTGCTGTGTTACATGCAATAACGAGCATTTTTATGTCATATCCTAGTAAATAGTTCGTCATTTCCCATGTAAATTGTCGAATTTCTTCCCGTGGTCTCGGTCCGTACGGACAGCGTGCCGTATCTCCTAAATATACAATTTGTTCTTTTGGTAGTTGGCGCATCATTTCTCTGGCAACAGTTAATCCACCAACGCCTGAATCAATAACTCCAATCGGTCTTTCCAATGTATTCGCCTCATTCTTTGTTGATGTATGACAAAACATCTTTCATTATAACACACATCAAATCAATAGAAAACCGGCTTGCCTGAAATGAAAAGGCGAGCCGGTTCTCTTTATAGTTCAAGTTCTCCCATTCGAAGCAATTCAACGACAGCTTGTGAGCGCCCCTTTACCCCAAGCTTTTGCATTGCATTCGAAATGTGGTTACGAACTGTTTTTTCGCTAATGAACAGTTCACTAGCAATTTCTTTCGTCGTCTTGTCTTGCAACAACAGTTCGAATACTTCTCGTTCTCTTTTTGTGAGCAGCGGCTTCTGATTCAAGTGGATAACCCTCCTTGCTTTTACCAGACCGAAACGGATGGGTATATATTTAGTCAACATATCGTATGCAAGAAGGGCTATAACGGTTACATATTTTCAGCTAATCGCGCACGCGCACGTTCGTCCCAAGCGACTCCTTTTCCTGTCGTTTTTGACATTTGCACCATCGTCCCACGCCCTGTAAATGCAATCGCTCCATCTTGTTTTTTTCCAACGTAATGTAAATCGACAGAAGAATTGCCGATGTGTGCGACTTTTACACCGATATGTAGCTGCTCACCAAAATATACTTGTTGCAAAAAGTCGCATTGTAAATTCGCCACTACCGGAATGGCATCATGCTCTTTCCCTAACCAATCATTCATAAAGCCGAGATGTTCAAAAAATGCAATGCGCGCTTCTTCAAAATATACAAAAGGAACCGTATTGTTTAAATGGCCAAACATATCTGTTTCCGAAAAGCGAACACGCACCGGATGAAAAAAAGAAAAACGTTGCTCCCATTCTTTCATATCGTCAATATAAGAGATTTTCATCTTCCCTCTCCCCCTCTATACAAGTTTAGCTAACATCAGAAACATAAGGTCGACTCTTAAAGAGTCGACCTTTTTGTTACACTTCATCGCTACCGAAGAAATTGCGGAACATTTGAATCGTTGCTGCGCGGTTCAATGCCGCAATAGACGTTGTGAGCGGAATGCCTTTCGGGCAAGATTGCACGCAGTTTTGTGAATTTCCGCAGTTTGCTAGTCCTCCATCACCCATAATCGCTTCAAGCCGCTCTGCTTTATGCATCGCCCCTGTTGGATGTGCGTTAAATAAGCGCACTTGCGAAAGCGGTGCCGGACCGATAAAGTTTGATTTACTGTTGACGTTTGGACAAGCTTCTAAACATACGCCACACGTCATGCATTTAGATAATTCATATGCCCATTGCCGCTTGCGTTCTGGCATGCGCGGCCCTGGACCTAAATCGTACGTTCCGTCAATTGGAATCCATGCTTTTACTTTTTTCAAAGAATCAAACATGCGGCTACGGTCAACTTGCAAGTCGCGAATGACCGGGAACGTGCGCATCGGTTCTAAACGAATTGGCTGCTCAAGCTGATCAACAAGAGCTGTACATGATTGACGCGGCTTGCCGTTAATCACCATCGAACAAGCGCCACACACTTCTTCTAAACAGTTCATTTCCCAAGCAACAGGCGTCGTTTTTTCTCCTTTCGCATTGACCGGATTGCGCCGAATTTCCATGAGCGCCGAAATAATGTTCATATTCGGACGATACGGAATGACAAACTCTTCTTCGTAAGGGGCTGTATCCGGACGATCTTGTCTTGTGACAATAATCCGAATCGTTTTATTTTCGCTCATGATTTCACTTCCCCTTTCTTTTTCGTGTAGTCGCGCTTGCGCGGTTTAATGAGTGATGTATCCACTTCGCGATAATGGAATGATGGACCATCTGGCGTGAAGCTTGCCATCGTTGTTTTTAACCATTCTTCATCGTTTCGCTCAGGAAACTCTGGTTTATAATGCGCTCCACGGCTTTCGTTACGGTTATAAGCGCCAAGCGTGATGACGCGAGCTAACTGCAACATGTTGTAAAGCTGACGTGTGAACGACGCACCTTGGTTGCTCCATTTTGCCGTGTCATTAATGTTAATGTTTTTATAACGCTCAAGCAATTCTTGAATTTTTTCATCTGTTTTTAATAATTTATCGTTATAACGAACGACCGTGACGTTATCTGTCATCCATTCGCCAAGCTCTTTATGCAAGACGTAGGCGTTTTCTGTGCCATCCATCGCCATAATTTGCGCCCATTTTTCTTCTTCTTGTTTTAAATAGCGTTCATATAAAGAAGAAGGCATCGCATCTGCTGATTTTTCAAGCCCTTTCATATATTCAACTGCTTTTGGACCAGCTACCATTCCGCCATAAATCGCTGATAATAACGAGTTCGCACCGAGACGGTTTGCTCCGTGCATCGAATAGTCACATTCGCCTGCCGCAAACAATCCTTTAATGTTTGTCATTTGATCATAATCAACCCATAATCCACCCATTGAGTAGTGAACAGCTGGGAATATTTTCATCGGCACTTTTCTTGGGTCTTCACCCATAAACTTTTCATAAATTTCAATAATACCGCCTAGCTTAATATCGAGTTCTTTCGGATCTTTATGCGATAAATCTAAATACACCATGTTCTCGCCGTTAATACCGAGCTTTAAGTCGACACATACATGGAAAATTTCACGCGTCGCAATATCGCGCGGAACGAGATTTCCGTAAGCAGGATATTTTTCTTCTAAGAAATACCAAGGTTTTCCGTCTTTATACGTCCAAACTCGTCCACCTTCTCCGCGCGCTGACTCACTCATTAAACGAAGCTTATCATCGCCCGGAATAGCTGTCGGATGAATTTGGATAAACTCTCCGTTTGCATAATACGCACCTTGTTGATAAACAATTGATGCTGCTGAACCTGTATTAATGATAGAGTTTGTTGACTTCCCGAAAATGATCCCTGGACCACCTGTTGCCATGATGACCGCATCTGCTGGGAATGCTTTAATCTCCATCGTTGTCAAGTTTTGTGCGACAATTCCGCGACATACTTGCTCATCATCTAAAACAGCACCTAAAAACTCCCAACCTTCATATTTTGTCACTAAACCAGCGACTTCGTGACGGCGCACTTGTTCATCAAGCGCGTAAAGAAGCTGCTGTCCTGTCGTTGCCCCTGCATATGCAGTACGGTGATGCTGCGTTCCACCAAAGCGACGGAAATCAAGCAATCCCTCTGGCGTACGGTTGAACATCACACCCATGCGATCAAGCAAATGAATAATGCCTGGGGCCGCTTCACACATCGCTTTTACTGGAGGTTGGTCAGCTAAAAAGTCCCCACCATATACTGTATCATCGAAGTGTTCCCACGGAGAGTCCCCTTCTCCTTTTGTATTGACCGCACCGTTAATGCCACCTTGTGCACAAACAGAGTGAGACCGCTTCACAGGAACTAATGAAAATAAATCTACTTTTACGCCTGCTTCGGCAATTTTAATTGTTGCCATTAAGCCGGCAAGCCCCCCACCAACAACGATAATTTTTCCTTTACTCATGTCTCCTCACTCCTTCAATGTTGTGGATTAAACGAATGCTAAAATCGCGCGTATACCAACGATCGAAAGCGCGACAAAAATCCCCATTGTCACGTATGTAGAAATTTGTTGTGAACGAGGAGTCACTGTAATACCCCAGCTAACGAAAAACGACCATAGCCCATTTGCAAAGTGAAATACCGCAGAAACGATTCCAACAATATAAAATGCAAGCATAAACGGGTTCGCAACGATGTTCGCCATCATGTCATAGTTCACTTCCGCACCAAATGCGGCTTGAACGCGCGTTTCCCATACGTGCCAGACGACGAAAATGAGCGTAATAATCCCCGTTAAGCGTTGCAACATAAACATCCAGTTACGAAAATATCCGTAACGACTGACATTGTTTTGTGCCGTAAATGCGATATATAGCCCATAGATGGCATGGAATAATAGCGGAAGAAAAATAATGAAAATTTCTAAGAAGTACCGAAACGGTAACTGCTCCATAAAAGCGGCCGCCTTGTTAAATGCATCTGCTCCTCTTGTTGCAAAATGGTTAACAACTAAATGCTGTGTTAAAAACAGCCCAACTGGAATGACTCCGAGCAATGAATGGAGTCGACGATAAAAAAACTCTCGATTTTGTGCCATACATAACCCCCCTTAAATTGTCATTTTCCTTTTCTATGAGCTCCCATCCGCATCTACTAGACAATGAACAATAGAAGTGTAAACACTTCCATTTCCATTGATCATTGTCACATTCATTGTACTCCCAGAATGTAGGAGCGTCAAGAAAAGGTGTTCACGAAATGTTCAATCATTTAAAATTTTAAAACAACTATACCTCTAGTGAAGTCCGAAATAAAAGAAAAGTCAATACTGTTTTTCACATTGTTGTGCGCTATAATGAAAAAATAGAGAGGGGAATTGAACGTGAGCGGGCATGAACAGTGGAAACAAATGAACATTTCTGCTTTTAGCGACTTTTTATTTCGGAAAGAATTGTTGCCAAATTTATTCGGGAAAGAAACTCCATTTATTTTATATTGGGCAGGAAAAGATTTAGCGAGAAAATACCCGCTAGCTACAATCGATGATGTCATTGCTTTTTTTGAACAAGCGGGTTGGGGAAATTTATCGCTGCTTGAAGAAAAAAAAGATCAATGTGAACTTCAATTAGAAGGACCGCTCGTTGCGATGCGGTTCGATTATAGTGAAGATTGTACATTTCAACTTGAAGCGGGCTTTCTTGCCCAACAGTTTGAGCAACAAAAAGGATATGTCACAGAAGCGTTTGAACAACAAAAACGACGCGCCAAAACCGTTTTATTCACAGTCAAATGGGATCGAAAAGATGAAGCTGACCGATGATGGTCAGCTTTCGTACGTTTGAAGCGTTTCATGAATTTTTTGGGCGACGTGTTTTGGAATGTTTGCTTCTTGTATTTGTTCAACAGTCGCTTCTTTCATTTTTTTAATCGATCCGAAATGTTGCAATAACGCTTGTTTCCTTTTTGCCCCAACCCCTGGAATTTGATCGAGAATGGAATGAAACGCAGATTTTGAACGAACTTGCCGATGAAATGTAATCGCAAACCGATGCACTTCTTCTTGAATGCGTTGCAGCAAATAAAACTCTTGACTATTTTTCTCTAATGAAACGATGCTCGGTGGATCACCAAAAAGGAAATGGGACGTTCGGTGTTTCTCATCTTTCACTAACCCAGCGATCGGAATCGATAACCCAAGTTCGCATTCTAACACTTCTTTTGCGGCTTGTATTTGCCCTTTTCCTCCATCGACAACAATGAGATGAGGGAGCGGTAAACGTTCGCGTAATACACGAGTATAGCGTCGGCGAATGACTTCGCGCATCGACTCGTAATCATCTGCCCCTTGCACCGTTTTTATTTTATATTTACGATATTCTTTTTTTTCCGGCTTTCCGTCAATAAATACAACCATCGCAGCAACAGCGTCTGTTCCTTGAATGTTTGAGTTATCAAACGCCTCGATGCGATGAGGCGTCGGAATCCCGAGCGCTTCACCTAGCCGTTCAACCGCGCGAATCGTTCGTTCTTCGTCACGTTCAATTAAAAAGAACTTTTCTTGCAGCGCAATGTGCGCATTTTTACAAGCTAAATCAACAAGTTCTTTCTTTTTTCCGCTTTTCGGCTGTGTGACGTTGACATCGAGCAATTTCGCCGCCATTTCTCCATCGATTTCTCGGGGCAATACGACTTCGCGTGGCTTTAAATGATAATGTTTACTGTAAAATTGACCTAAAAACGTTAAAAACTCTTCTTCCGGCTCTTGGTACAGCGGAAACATCGACACGTTTCGTTCGATGAGCTTCCCTTGGCGAATAAAAAATACTTGTACGCACATCCATCCTTTATCGTACGCATATCCAAAAATGTCGCGGTCAACAAAATCATGTAAAATCATTTTTTGTTTTTCCATTAATGTTTCAATATACGAAATTTGGTCGCGGTATTCTTTCGCCCGCTCAAACTGTAACTGTTCCGCTGCTTCCATCATCTTTTCTGTCAATTTCTCTTTGACTTCTTTATAGCCGCCGTTTAAAAACCGCGTAATTTGTTCAACAATTTGTTTATTTTCTTCCTCCGATACGTCATATTCACAAGGACCTAAACATTGTCCCATATGATAATATAAGCAAACTTTTTTCGGCATTTTCTCACATTTTCTTAACGGATATAAACGATCGAGCAATTTTTTCGTTTCATGTGCCGCTTGGGCGTTTGGATACGGGCCGAAATATTTCCCTTTATCTTTTTTCACCGTGCGCGTAATGATCAGACGCGGATGCGTTTCCCCAGTAATTTTAATAAAGGGATAGCTTTTATCATCTTTTAACATGACGTTATATTTCGGATCGTATTTTTTTATTAAGTTCATTTCTAAAATGAGCGCTTCTAAATCGGAAGATGTCACGATATATTCAAAATCAGCAATTTCATTCACTAAGCGAAGTGTTTTTCCGTCATGTGTGCCTGTAAAATAAGATCGAACACGATTTTTCAACACTTTCGCTTTTCCAACGTAAATGACCGTTCCGTGTGCATCTTTCATTAAATAGCAACCCGGCTGATCGGGCAAAATCGCTAACTTTTCTTTTAATCGCTCATTCACGGTTTCCCTCCTCTCGCCATTCATATACTGTGATGCGCCCATATACAGGATCAGATAATAAGCTCGATTCATACGTCCGAATCGGGCGAATATATGGACGAACGTCTATCCCTTGCGCTTGAAACCCTTTGACGACATGATCAGTCACATACACTTTCGCATGTGAAAATGCGGCTTTGTCACGTTGAAAAACATGAAATGAAAACACACGTTCATGAGGAAAAGAAACACGTAAATACTCAAGAACACGCGTCTCTTCCCACGTAAATAAAATAAACGGTTGTTCTTTCTGTTCAAAATCATACGCCAACTGATACGTCGCTGGCAACTGTGTCGCTTGATGGTTTACCCCTTGGATGCCGATTACCGTTTGAGAAACGAGTAAAGCGAGCATAACCGTCAGGCGAAGGCGCGATGTCGACTGAAGGGCACTTGTGAACAAAAAGAATGAAACGATGATGACAATCGGCAATATATGCCTTGGCTTTTCAATATTTTGCGCAAATAGCGCCCAAAGAAAATACGTCAATAAAAGCAAACGATATAAATTCGGAAGAAATATATGCTTCCACGTCATCAAAAACAAAATAACAAAACAACTAAGTAGCCATACAGACTGCTTTGCCATGCCTGTCCAAATGATATTATAAAAAATAAGCATATATGCTCGCTGCCAAAACGGCGCTTCATCCGTTGAAACCGTTCCTCCCCATTGTGTAAAATGCCCTGTTACAAACGAAAATGCAAGCTGCCAAAAACCTTCTCCTTCTGTTGCAGCCACTGCACTGATCCAAATGAATTGAAACGCAACCGCTGCCAAACTGTATAACAGAAGCTGTTTTAAACGATACCTCCGCTTCCACCAAACATATAATATACCAACGCCAAAAGGAATGTATGATAATCGAATACCAAGCATGATGCTAAATAATAATAACGGTAGCCATTGCACGTGAACACGGTCCGAGCGAAGCGCCCGTTCTAAACTCCACACATACCACCATAAAAGAGCGAGAGCACTCCCCTCCGACATCGGTTGTGAAACAATTAACATGACATAGCTAAGCGATTGGACGAGTGCTGTCATGAAGAGCGCATACTTTTTTTCCACGTATGCTTTGGCAAGCAAATAAATAGGAATTGTCGCACTCATCATGAGTAATCCGTTCCAAATCGCAAGCGCTTTGGCAGCATTGTGAACAAACGAATGAATAAGCATGCCACCAAAAATAAAATACGGGTATCCTGGAAAATGTGGTTGCATCGCAAGTAAATCGTATCGATCAAGCGCGAGTGCAAAGTCCACTTCATCCCACGTTGCTGCAAACGGGCTGGCATAGACGAAATACGATACGCATACGGTAAACAGCACGATGATTGAAACGATTCGCACAATAAACCCTCCTAAGTAAAAAAGTACAAGGCTCCCCCTGTACTTTACATCACTTGTTGTTCAAGCACCTTCTCATTTTTTTCGTTTTTTTCTTCTTTCGCACCATAACGTGTTTTCACAAGTAAATAAATGACGACGAAATAACCAATATATGCTAACACTTCTTCAAGCGATGGCATCGATGAATAACCGAATAACGCCTTGAAGAAAATACCGACGTCGCCAGAAAGAATCGGTTCTTGTCCTGTATCGCGCACGAAATGTTCGTGATCAATTGGATGTTCCGGCATAAACCATGTAATATCGTAAACGTGCGGCATGACGCTACCGATTATTTTTAAATCTTGCAACATTGAAATGCCTTGTACAAGCAATCCAGCTGCAATCAAAATAATAAATGCACCTGTGACTTTAAAAAACGTTTTTAATGGTACGCGCATCGTTCCTTTAAAGAACATGTAGCTGACAACAGCAGCGATCGTTAAACCAGTAATGGCGCCCCATCCTTGCACCGCCGCCCCGATGTTTCCACCTGTAATGGCAGCGAAGAAAAAGACCGTCTCCACACCTTCGCGCAATACAACTAAAAACGAATGCATCACCATGCCAAATACATCGCCTTTAGAGACGTATTTGCTCATTTTTCCTTCCATACTACTTTTTATATCTTTGCTATGTTCTGCCATCCAAAATACCATTTGCGTCAGCAAGATGGAAGAAATGAAGATGATGCTCACCTTTAAATATATTTCGCTTGCCATCGTGGAAAAACCAGTTAGCACAACTTGGAATAATAATGCGACAATGGCGCTTGCAAACACAGCTAATCCTGCGCCGAGCCAAACATATTTCACATACCGTGATTGATCAATGCGCTTCAAATACGATGTAATAATCCCAACAATTAATAGCGCTTCTAACGCTTCACGAAACGTAATGAGCAGTGCTTGAACTTCCAAACCACGCGCCCCCTTTCTTTACTTTCGTTTTCTTGCGGCATACACAACAACAGCAACAATAACTATCACGATCGCAATGATCGGAATCCAGTTTTTGATATCAGATAAATCCGTCCATTCCTTCTTTTTTGCTGCTGCTAATCGATCTAAATCTTCCTCTGTAAAATGACCCGTTTCAATATTTTCTAATTCAAATTGATCTTGTAACGCTTGTAAAATGGTTTTTTTGCTTTCTTTAAATTGATTGATGTTTGACTCTTTTTTTCCTACTCCAAACAATCCCGGATTTCCGAGCGATTGCAAGGCAATATCAAACTGTTGCTTTAATTTTTCATCAAGTTTAGCATCTTTTTGTTGTACAATCGGGGAAAGTGCTTTATATGTAGCAAATGCTTTCGCTAATAAACGTTTGCTCGTATCATAATTATCGAAATTTCTTTCCACATTTTCTAAACGACGGGCAACGTTTAACACAAGCACTTTTTGCATCGCTGAAACGATTGTGTCTACATCTTTATTTTCAATCGCCTCTAAAATAATGGCAGACGGTTCAGGACCCATATGCATATCGATTTCTTTTTGCACCGTTTCATAAATGGCTTTCACTTCATCAAACTTTTTCTCTTGCGCTTTCGCGACCATCTCTTTATATGCTTCAGCAACCGCTTCTTCGTTCGGATCACCGTATGAGTAAGCGAACGAAGACATAGGAGCTGAAGTGAAAATTAATATCATTGACAAACAAAAAAATAAAAGCTTTTTCACTCCGATCTCCTCCTTCGATGATAATGATAATAATTATCATAATTATTGTCAAGAAAAAACGCTAGAAAATGACTCTCTAGCGTTGCTGAATAGAGCGCATATGCCTTCTTTTCACCGGACGGCACATTTCTTTCACGATAGCCGGAAGAACATGTTTTAAGTAAGCGGTAAATTTAATAAACGATTGCCCTGTCGTTCTCACTTGATATACAATCGGCACTTCTTTTAGACGAAATCCTTTGCGAACTAAATTTAACGTCAATACTTGAGCGTAGTTGTAATCATGAATAATTTCCGCTTCTTCCATCGCTTCACGTGAAAATGCCCGCATACCTGATTGACCGTCGTAAATCCATGTTTTTAACAACATACATTGAAGCCACGTAAACATATAATTTCCGATGCGGCGATGCCATTTCATCCCATGAATCGTTCCTAAAAAGCGAGACCCCATTGTATAATCCGCTTCTCCACGTAAAATAGGCATAATCAGATCAGGAATTTGCTCTGGCGGATATTCATTATCTGCATCAATCATGACACCGATGTCAGCATCAAGTTCGACACATTGTTGTAAGCCGGTGCGTACAGCTGCCCCTAACCCACGATTTCGTTCGTGTCGATAAATGACATCAGCTCCTGCTTGTTTCGCTACATGAACTGTACGATCCGTTGATCCGTCGTCAATCACTAATACGTATACGTTTATATTCGGTTGAATTTGTCTCGGAATACGACGAATGACTTCTCCAATCGCTTCCTCCTCGTTATGTGCAGGCAAAAATACAACGACTTTCATCTTTTTCCCTCTTTCTTCAGCGCTTCGACTAACACAGGGCCACGGCTATGGCTCGGATATGGAGCCCCTAACAAATAAGCAATCGTTGGGGCAAGGGAAACGAGGCTATGTTTTTCATCAATCCGCTTTCCTTTTTCGATCATCGGACCGTACATGAAAAATGGAACGTATCGTTCTCCTTCATCTAAATGGCCATGTCCACCAATGCCATCTGCTTGTCCATGATCTGCACAAACGATGAGCGTTGTGTTGTCCATTTTCCCTTGCTCATGCAACCACTCAACAAATTGTTGAATGAACCGATCAACTTCTTCAATTTTTTGCACATACTCATCATAATGTACACCGCGACTATGACCGGTTTGATCCGTTCCAATGAATTGAACGACGAATAAATGTAAATCTTGTTCGGCCATGATTTGTTTCGCCCGCTCCATAATGTTACGATCTGCCACATCGTTATGCATGACAGCTGTAACTGTTTCGACATCATTTCCTAGGGAATCGACAAGATGAGCGATACCGAGCACTTTTCCTTTTTTCCCTACTTTTCGAAGTGAGTCAAAAATGCTTTCTACTCGAATACCTAGCTTCCATACCATATTTGAACGAATACCGTGCTCAAACGGATACGTTCCTGTAAGCATCGATGTAAAACAAACGACCGTTCGGGCAGGATATACTGTTTCCATTTGTGTAAAATCTGTTCCATTGGCACGGAGCGATTTTAAAAATGGAGCGTTTGCTTGTTCAAAACGATCTTTTCTCATTCCATCAATCACGAGGACGATGACGCGATCGCTCAACGGTTTATTATTTGGAGGCACATTGTTCGTATAATGACCGATGACTTTCGGCTTCCAGTCAAATAAATAGCGATGTAAAATAAATGACCATATAAAAACAAATGCGTAAAAAGCAATGAATGACGGAACATATACATCATGTTGCATCCCGTATTCCCACGTAGAAAGAAGAAGCAACACTTTCGGTAATTGTTCTTGCGCATTTCCGCTCGTAGAGTCGCTATTTTTTAATACGAGTTTCCAAAAGCGAGTGAAGTTCAACCATGTTGTTCCAATGCGTAAATGATAATATAACGTTCCCCAAAAGAAAACGGTAAAAAAGAAGTAGAGACTGACGGCAAACAAAAGTAAGCTCGTCGGAACGAAAGACCAAATCATTAAAAACATGACGTACGGAATCCATAAATAGTTACGTAAAAATAGCGGATAGTCATATACGTAGTACAAAACGAAAAGAGGAATTGTAAGTAAAAAATGATAAAATAACTTTTCCCCTTCTTCCCACGTGATGCCATCAAATAAATGGAAAAGAACCATCGTTCCGATGACAAAAATTGGAGTGAATGGCTTTCCTTCATTTAATAAGTTCCAGCATCTTGCCGCTATTTTTTCAAACTTCGATGCTTTTTTCATGCTGCGTCCTCCTTTCGAACGAATGTCCATAATGTCGGGATGCGAAACCATACATATAGCCCGACGACATAAGAAAATAAAAATTTAAACAAATGGGTCACTAGCGCAAGGGCATATGCTTGTTCCCAATACGAATGAATGCGCGTTAGCGCAAATGCCATAACGGCTTCATACGTAGCTAACCCTCCTGGAGTCATTTGAAATATTTGTCCTCCAACGGTCATACTATTTACCCATAACGATTGAGCAAATGAAAGTGGAAAAGCAACCATTTTCGCCATTTCAAACAAAACGACGGCTTCACATATCCAACTGAAAACAATAGCAACAACAATTGGCACAAAGCGACGGCTTTTCCATATCATGTTCCAATGTTGTTTATGTTTTTGTAACCATGACAAATCGATGCGTCGAAGGACAAAAAACAAAACAACGAGCCCGCCAAAAATGAGGGGGAAAATCATGGCGGAACGGATAACGGTGTGCATATAAACGATTGCACCAAAAAAAGCAAAGAAAAACAAAACGATCAAGTCGAGAAGGCGTAATATAATAACAGATTCGGCAACAATCGTAAAAGGAATGCGATCTCTCCTTGCACATATACCAATGCGGGCAACATCGCCCACTTTAATCGGAAAAATGTGATTAATAAATAAACTAGCAAATAATCCATCGACACACGTTTGAAAGCGAGCCTGAGGCAAATACCATTTCCATGCCATTGCACGCAAAACGAAGGCAAGCCCATACATCATGAACATACAACTTGCGTGCCCCGGTTGCGAAACAAGCTTATGCATAAGATTAAGCAACAGTTGTGCATTAAAATGTTGAACGGTCATCCATATAAATATGGCTATACATCCAAGACTAATGAGCCGTATAACGATATTGATTTGTTTATTTTTCATATTGCTTCGCCCATTCAATCGTCTTTGCTAAGCCTTCTCGTAACGATACATGCGGCTTATATCCGAGCTGTTCTTTCGCTTTCGTAATATCTGCCCATGTAGCGACGACATCGCCAAGCCGAGAAGGTTCGTAATGAATGCGCATATGTGGAAAATGGATGCGCAACTCCGCAAGCAACTGCTTCATCGTCACCGGTTGACCAGCTCCAAGATTAAACACATCACTTGTTCCTTTTCGCTCTAGCGCTCGAATCATTCCGTCAACAATGTCATCAATAAACGTATAATCGCGAGCGGTATGTTCACCGTAAACGGTAATCGGTTCGTCGCGCAACAATTGACGAATAAATTTACTAATCGCCATATCCGGCCGTCCCCACGGTCCGTATACAGTAAAATAACGAAAAATCGTCATCGTGTACCCATACATATGTGCGTACGCATGACAAAACGATTCCGCACTATATTTTGCCGCTGCATACGGGGAAACGACTTGTCCATTTGCCATCTCTTCTTTTAATGGCTGAAATGCTCGGTCACCATACACAGACGAAGAAGAGGCGAATAACACATGTTCAACCACCGCCTCTCCTGCTGCTTGTAATACGTTTACCGTTCCTTTTACATCATAATCAATGTACGTGAGAGGCGCTGCTAATGAAGGCTGCACACCAGGCAGCGCCGCTAAATGAAACACAACATTCGGGCGATGATGTAAAAAAATTTGCTTCAGTGCATCTGACTGTAAAATATCTACATGATAAAAATGAAAAAAACCGACGTTTTTTATTTGTTGAAGCTGGCTCTGTTTCCGACACGTTGAGTAATATGGGTGGAAGTTGTCGATGACAACGAGTTCATGTCCAAGTTCAAGTATTTTTTTTCCGAGATGACTACCGATAAATCCTGCTCCACCTGTGATACATACTTTTGCCATTTGTTCGACTCCCTCATCGTTTATGCGCTACTATTGTATCATAAGAAAAAAGCCGCGTGGTATGCGCGGCTCTTTTATTTATTCAATGATCGCACCAACAGCATCAAGCACAACTTTGCTATGTTGAGCTGCCTCATCTTTTTTGTTCTCTGCAATAGCGTTGTACCATTTTTCTGCCGTAGCAAACACTTCTGCAGCTTTTTGCTCACCTAATTTTGCTTTCACATCTAATTCAATCGCTTTTAAGAACATGTTTCCTTCTAACGCTTTTACTTTCGCTTCGACAACGTTATTTTCGTCTAACTGTGCCGGTGCTTTTTCATGATAGCCTTTCATTTTGCCAAACAACGCTTTTGCAAATAATGCACTCACTTCTTGTGCTTTAATGTTTTTGTAGTCATTATTTAATGATAAAATTTCATCTAAGCGAGTTGTCGCAGCTTCATCTCCCTCAGCTAAAGAGCCTTTGATCGCTTGTAAAAAGCCCCATGCTTCAGCTTGTTGACCTTTTAGCTCATCTTCTGCCTTTCCTTCTTTAACACCTGCTTCAATTTTTTCAGCATATGATTTTGATGCTAAATAGTAGCTGCGATAGATCGATTTATCCGTTAACTGAATGTACACTTTAAAATCATCTACGTTGTTTGCTTTTAACGCTTCTTCTTGTGCTGCTAAACCAGCGTTAATGCTTTGTTCAAGGCTAGATTCTCCTGTTAATTGATAATATTCATCACGTTTCATCGCTGTTGGGACGAAAATTTCCGCTGCTAGCAACTTAATTTGTTCGAACAATGTTGTCGCTTTTTGTTGGTCGCCAGCTTCAAGTGCAGCTACAACGTCTTTTTGCAATTTCTTTTGCAACTGATAAAAATATGACTGCGTCACTTTATCTACAATTTGGCGCGCTGGATGTACATTTAGTTCTCCGCTTTTTCCACCTTGAATCGCTGCTTCAATCGTTTGAGCAAATGTACCATCTAGTTCGTTAATTGGCTTTTGCAGTTGCTCTGTATATGTTTTTTCTACAAGGCTCCAATCAACTGGTTGTCCTTCTTTCGCCTTTTCTGTTTCAGCTTTGATCGCTTTATAGGCATCAATGAACGTTTGAACGTTTACTTGCTCTTCTGCTTGCTCGGTTTCAGCTTGTTGCTCTTCTTGTTTTTCCTCTACTTTTGTTTCTTCCTTCTTCTCTGTCGTTTCTGTTTTTTGTTGTCCGCAACCTGCAAGCACTCCACCTGCTAATAAAAACATGGCAAATACAGCTTTTAATTGACGTTTTTTCATTTCGTATGTATCCCCCTTTTTGATAACGATTATCATTAACCGTTATCATTATAGTAGAGAACGATTTTCAATGTCAATATAAAATTTCAAAAAAAATACCTCGGATTTCTCCGAGGCGTGTCGATTATAAATGTTTGCTTAAAAGACCAACAAGCGCTTCTTTTGGTTGGAAACCAACCGTTTTGTCGACCACTTCGCCATTTTTAAAGACAAATAACGTCGGGATGCTCATAACGCCAAATTTACCAGCTGTTTCTGGGTTGTCATCGACGTTTACTTTCACAACCTTCACTTTGCCGCCAAGTTCGCGGTCTACTTCTTCTAATACAGGTGCAATCATTTTGCAAGGTCCGCACCAAGGTGCCCAAAAGTCAACGAGCACAACTCCTTCTTTTACTTCATTCACAAACGTTTGATCTGTTGCATTTACAATTGCCATGTTTCATTCCTCCTTAAACATTTCAGTTCCATGCACATAGTATACCATTGAACGTATTCATTACGCCAATCTTTTGCTTCGCTTCTACTATTTCCTTGTCGTCAAAAAATATGCTGAAAAGAAAAGGCAAAGCATCATGCTCTGCCTTATGAATGTACTTTTAATTTTTTAAACTCCTCAATTAAAAGCGGAACGACTTCAAATAAGTCACCGACGATGCCGTAGTCTGCTACTTTGAAAATATTCGCTTCTGGATCTTTATTAATCGCTACGATTACCTTCGAGTTAGACATACCTGCTAAATGTTGGATAGCCCCAGAAATACCGCATGCAATATATAAGTCTGGCGTAACGACTTTTCCCGTTTGACCGATTTGAAGAGAATAATCGCAATATCCTGCATCGCATGCTCCACGCGATGCCCCAACCGCACCGCCAAGCAAGTTGGCTAACTCTTTCAACGGCTCGAATCCTTCGGCACTTTTGACGCCACGGCCCCCAGCAACAATCACCTTCGCTTCTGACAAATCGACACCTTCCGCTGTTTTTCGTACAACATCACGAACGATTGTGCGTAAATCTTTTATATCTACTTGCACGTCAACAACTGCACCTGTGCGCGTTTCATCTTTCTCAAGTGGAGCAATGTTATTCGGACGAACGGTAACAAACATGAAACCGTCTGTAACAATTTTCTTTTCGAACGCTTTACCAGAATAAATTGGTCTCGTAAAGACGATATTTCCTCCCGTTTCTTCCACAGCAACAACGTCGGACACGAGACCAGACTGCCATTTTGCAGCAAGTTTTGGCGATAAATCTTTCCCAAGCGCTGTATGTCCGAATACAATTCCTTCTGGCTTCTCTTGCTCGACAACCGCTTGCAATGCTTGAGCATACCCGTCTGGTGTATAAGCCGCTAATTTTTCATGCTCGACAACAATGACACGGTCTGCACCGTAAGCAATGAGTTCATTCGCTAATGAGCGAACGCTCGCTCCGACAACGACAGAAACAACCTCTCCGCCTTCCGCGATCGTTTTTGCCGCAGCAATTGCTTCAAATGATACGTTGCGCAACGCTCCGTCGCGCACTTCTGCTAATGTTAACACTTTTCTTGCCATAATCCCCATCCCCCTATTAAATAACTTTTGCTTCTGTATGAAGAAGTGAAACGAGTTCTTTTACTTGCTCCGAAATGTCCCCTTGTAAAATTTTCCCTACTTCTTTTTTCGGCGGCAAAAAGATTTCAATCGTTTTCGTTTTCGCTTCGACATCATCTTCTTCTAAATCCAAATCATCAAGCTCTAATTCCTCAAGCGGTTTCTTTTTCGCTTTCATAATCCCCGGCAATGATGGATAACGTGGTTCATTTAAACCTTGTTGTGCCGTCACTAATAACGGTAACGATGTTTCAATCACTTCTTCGTCCCCTTCAACATCGCGCACCACTTTCACATTACTTCCATCAATTTCTAATTTCGTAATTGTTGTTACATAAGGAATGCCTAACAATTCCGCAACGCGTGGGCCAACTTGACCGGAACCACCGTCAATCGCTACGTTTCCTGCTAAAATTAAATCAGCTTCTTTATCTTTTAAATATTCCGCAAGCACTTTTGCCGTTGTATATTGATCGCGGTTTTCTACATCATCTTCAATGTTAATAAGCACCGCTTTATCTGCTCCCATCGCAAGTGCTGTGCGAAGCTCTTTTTCCGCATCTTCGTTTCCAACTGTAACGACTGTCACTTCTCCACCGTGTTGATCGCGTACTTGAATGGCTTCTTCAATCGCATATTCATCGTACGGATTAATGATAAATTCCGCACCTTCTTCACTTACTTTCCCATTTTGAATCACAATTTTTTCTTCCGTATCAAATGTACGTTTCATTAATACGAAAATATTCATGTTTCTCTCCCCCTCTTATTTTCCTCGGAACTGTGGTGTCCGTTTCTCAATAAATGCAGAAATGCCTTCTTTCGCATCTTCCGTGACAAATACTTGTCCAAAAAGCTGCGCCTCTTTTTCCACACATTCGTGGAACGTTTTTGTTCTTGCCTCATTAACAAGCTGCAATACCGCTTGAACAGAAATCGGGCTCTTTTGTGCAATTTTTTGTGCAAGTTGCTTTGCTGTATGAAGCAACTGTTCTTCTGGCACCGCTTGATTTGCTAGCCCCCATTGAACCGCTTCCACTCCTGTCATCGGTTCGCTTGTCCACATCATTTCTAACGCTTTTGCCATACCGACATGGCGTAACAAACGCTGCGTACCTGCAAATCCAGGAATAATGCCAAGCTGTAATTCTGGCAAACCAAGTTTGGCCGTTTCAGATACGATGCGCAGATGGCAACTCATAGCCAACTCTAACCCTCCACCAAGTGCAGCACCGTGAATGGCCGCAATAATCGGTTTCGGAAACTGTTCAATCTTCTCCATCACTTGTTGCCCTGCACGAGCGAGTTCAGCTGCTTGTTCGCTCGCATCAATCGCTGTAAATTCTTTAATATCCGCACCAGCTGAGAAAAATCTTCCTTCCCCATGAAGAACAATCACGCGTACTTGATCATCTTCTTTTAATGCATCAAGCCGTTCTGAAAGCTCTTTCAAAACAGAAGAGGCTAAGGCATTGGCTGGCGGGCGATGAAATGTCAAAATCGTCACATCCCCCTCTTGTTGAACGGAAAACATGTTCCCCCTCCTTCGTATATATCGGAAGGTTGTTGTTTATACACAACAACCTTTCGTTACCAATTGATGAACCGGCTTTGCTAATGCGACAAGATCATATTTTTGCTCATTCATTACCCACGTTGTCACCATTTCGTCAATGGTTCCGAAAATCATTTGACGCGTAAGGCGTACGTCTAAATCTGAACGAAATTCCCCTTTGTCAATCCCTTCTTGTACAATGCGATCAACTACTTTTAAATATCCTTTCAAAATTTCATTAATTTTCAGACGTAACGATTTATTCGATTGGCGAAGTTCCAATTGGGTAACGATTGCTAAATGCGGATCTGCCGCTAACATTTGAAAATGTTTTTGAATCAACAAGAACAATTTCTCCGACGGACTCGAAATTCCTTCTATTTCTTCTTCAATTTTTTCAATGAAATAGCCCATTTTTTCTTGAAACAACGAAATTAAAATATCTTCTTTATTTTTAAAATACAAGTAGATTGTACCATCCGCTACACCTGCTTGTTTCGCAATTTTTGAGACTTGAGCTTGATGGTAGCCGTTTTCAGCAATGACGATCACAGCTGCATCAATAATTTGTTTAAACTTCGGTTTATCGCGTTTCAACTTTGCATTCTCCCTTTCAAAAATATGAATGAACAATCATTCATATTTTTATTTTAAAGAGAGGCCAAAAGCGTGTCAAGAAAAAACGTACAAAGGTTATTTTTGCTTTTCTTTTTCTTCTTCAACAAGCGCACGGCGCAATATTTTTCCGACTGCTGTTTTTGGCAATTCTTTTCTAAATTCATAAATGCGTGGCACTTTATATGCCGCCAATTTACTTCTCATAAATTGGTCAAGCTCTTCTTCCGTGCACTGTTCCCCTTCTTTCAGCACAATAAACGCTTTTACCGTTTCACCGCGATAAGCATCAGGTACACCAATGACGACCGCTTCTTGCACTTTCGGATGTTCATACAACACTTCTTCTACTTCGCGCGGATATACGTTATAACCGCTTGCAATAATCATATCTTTTTTCCGATCTACAACAAAGAAATATCCTTCATCGTTCATATAGCCTAAGTCACCTGTATATAACCATCCGTCCCGAAGCGTCGCAGCCGTTTCTTCTGGACGATTCCAATATCCTTTCATCACTTGCGGTCCACGAACAACAATTTCTCCGATTTCATTCACATTTGCTCGTTCGCCCGTTTCCAATGAAACGATCATCGCCTCTGTATCTGGCCAAGGCACACCGATACTTCCTTTGATTCGTTTTCCATCCCAAATAAAATTAGAATGCGTCACCGGAGAGGCTTCTGTTAAACCGTATCCTTCAATAATTTTTCCGCCTGTTACCGTTTCGAATTGTTCTTGCACTTCAACTGGAAGTGGAGCTGAACCGCTAATGCATATTTTAATCGATGATAAGTCATATTTTTTCAAACTCGGGTGGTTTAGTAGCGCGATGTAAATCGTTGGCGCACCCGGAAATAGCGTTGGCCGCTGTTTTTCGATCGTTTTCAACGTCGTTTCGACATCAAACTTTGGCAATAAAATCATTTTATATCCTTCCATAATGGATAAGTTCATGACCGCAGTCATCCCGTATACGTGGAAAAACGGAAGCACTCCGAGAATCGATTCGTTGCCACGTTCACATTTATACATCCATTTCGCGCACATGAGCGTATTCGCTGTTAAATTATAATGTGTAAGCATCGCTGCTTTCGGAAATCCTGTCGTCCCCCCTGTATATTGAAGCAGCGCAACATCTTCGATCGGATGAACGTCCACTTTTTGTACTTTTCCACTTGCTAGCGATAATGCTTTCGTAAATAAATGGCAATCCCCTTCATGTTTGACGCGCACAATCATTCCTGTTTGTTTCTTTTGTACAAACGGATATAATACGTTTTTCGGAAACGGCAAATAATCTTTTATGCTTGTAATGATCATATGTTCAACATTTGTATGCGCTTTCACTTTTATGATTCTCGGATAAAGTAAATCAAGAGCAATAATGATTTTTGCACCGCTGTCATTTAACTGATATTGCAACTCCCGTTCGGTGTATAGCGGATTTGTTTGTACAACAATGCCACCTGCAAACAAAACGGCATAATAGCTAATGACCGCTTGAGGGCAGTTTGGCAACATAATCGATACGCGATCGCCTTTTTCTAAACCGAGCTGCTGTAAATACGACGCCAACTTCAATGCTTGCTCATATATTTCTTTGTACGTCAACTCCTTTCCTAAAAAGTGAATCGCTGTTTTGTGCGGAAACTGCTCCGCTGCTTCTTGCAAAAATTGTTGCAACGGCTTGCGCGGATAATCAATCGAATGAGGAACTTGCTGAGGATATAACGCTAGCCATGGCTTCTCCATTTTGTTTCCCCCTTTTTCTATAAGATTATTTATATTTTATAATATTTTCTGAAATTTTTGTATCAAAAAATAAAAAGGTGCCTACTGACACCTTTTATGCAAAAAATGTGAGGTATATGACACCTATAAGCAAAAACACACCGCACAATACAAGCAATACTTTCGCTAACGTTTCCATTTCTTTCTCCTCTCACCGTATACTTGCTCCGATGACAAACGACAAACCGATAGAAATGACCATCGAAATAAATCCTACCGCGCGATTATCGTTGGCAATTTCGTCGTCAATGTTAAACTTCGGTGTTAAAAACTCATAAATAAAATAACCGACTAACAACAAGACAAAGCCATAAATCCCCCAACCGATCATCGTTAACAGTGAATCGTGATGATCGATTGAATAACGAAAAATATTCGCAATACCAAATATTTTTCCGCCTGTCGCCATCGCTACCGCCATATTTCCTTTTTTAATTTCTTCCCAATTTTTATATTTCGTCACAAGCTCAAAAATGGCTAAAAATAAAACTAAACATAAAATGACGACACTAAAATTGGCAGCAATATGAATCATCTCATTTTCCCAAAAAGCGCTCATAGTTCCTCCCGTCACTGTAATTCGACAATGGTGACGCCTGTTCCCCCTTCGGTCGCTTCACCAAACCGAATGCTTTTCACCGAACGATGATTTTGCAAATATTGTTGCACTCCTTTTCGAAGTGCGCCTGTTCCTTTTCCGTGAATAATGGACACGCGTGGGTATCCTGCTAATACTGCGTCATCAATATACTTTTCAACGCGAAGCAACGCATCTTCATATCGTTCACCACGCAAATCTAGCTCAAGCGGAACGTGATAATCGCGTCCTTTCACCGTCGCAATCGGCTTTGTCTCCATTGGTGTTGGACTGCTTACATACTGCAAATTTTCTTCATCCACTTTCATTTTTAAAATACCGATTTGCACAAGCCACTCTTTATCGGATACTTTCTCAATCAACTGCCCTTTTTGATTGAGATGAGTGACTTTCACTTCATCACCAGGTTGTAAAGGTTGCTTTTCTTTTTGCACTCGCTTTTTCTTTTTCGTGTCGATTTGCGGTATAGCTTCTTCTAGCTTTTTACGCGCAGCGATGAGTTCATGTTCTTTCATCGCGATCGCTTGTTGTTTTTGCATCTCGCGAAGGTTTTGAATGACTTCTTCTGCCGTTTTCATCGCTTTTTTCACAATGAATTCTGCTTCTTCTTTCGCTTTTTCTAGCAAATGATCGCGTTGTTCATGCCATTCGTTCCACTGCTGTTGTAATTCGTTTCGCAGCTGTTCCGCTTCTTGACGAAGTTTTTCTGCTTGCTCCCACTCTTCTTCTGCCCGCTTTTTGCTTTGCTCTAGAGAAGCAATCATATTTTCGACTTCATTGTTTTCCGCACTAATATACGTTCGTGCGCGCGCAATAATATGTTCATCTAATCCGAGCCGTCGAGAAATATCAAGCGCATTGCTTCGACCAGGAATACCGATCAATAGTTTATACGTCGGACTTAACGTTTCGATGTCAAATTCAACACTTGCATTTATCACACCACGACGATTATAGCCATATGCTTTTAATTCAGGGTAGTGCGTTGTCGCTACCACTCGCGCACCACGGTTATGCACTTCATCTAAAATAGCAATGGCTAACGCTGCACCTTCTTGTGGATCCGTTCCTGCACCAAGCTCATCAAATAAAACGAGGCTATGCTCGTCCACCTGTTTTAAAATCTCAACAATATTGACCATATGAGAAGAAAACGTACTTAAACTTTGTTCAATCGATTGCTCATCTCCAATATCGGCATACACCGAACGAAATACGGCCAGCTGCGATCCGTCTAAAGCGGGTACTTGCAATCCAGCTTGCGCCATGACAGTAAACAAGCCAATCGTTTTTAACGTGACCGTTTTTCCTCCTGTATTCGGTCCTGTAATTACCATTGTCGTATAGTCGCTCCCTAGTTCAATATCGTTTGGAACGACTTGATCAGGTGGAATAAGCGGATGACGAGCTTGAATGAGGCGAATATATCCACGCTCATTGATCGCTGGCTTCGTTGCTTTGATCGCTTTAGCGTATTTTGCCTTAGCGAACAAAAAGTCAAGCTGTGCGAGTAATGCCACGTTTTCAACAATCGTTGTCGCCTGCTCTCCCACAGAGGCAGATAATTCACTTAAAATCCGTTCAATTTCTTGTTTTTCTTTGACACGCAATTGTTGCAGTTCATTGTTTAATTCTACAACCGATTGCGGTTCAATAAATAACGTCGCGCCCGATGAGGACTGATCGTGTACAATGCCGCCATACGTATGGCGATATTCTTGTTTGACCGGAATGACGTACCGATCGTTACGAATCGTAATTATCGCATCAGACAATGTTTTTTGAGCCGATGATGAGCGAATAATACTTTCTAACTTATCGCGCACTCGCCCTTCAATCGTGCGTAGTTGGTGGCGCAACGAACGAAGCCGATCGCTTGCTTCATCAAGCACTTCCCCGCTTTCATCAATACAACGATATATATGTTGCTCAAGCTCAACAAGCGGAACGATTTGCTCGGCATATGCCATCATATGCGGAAGCTCTGCCTCGGTCCCTTCTAAAAATTTTTTCAACTGCCGTGCTGCTCGCATCGTGCTTGCGATATCGAGAAGTTCATGTGGGCTAAGCGTTCCCCCGATGCTTGCACGCTTCGTTTGTGGACGTACATCAAATATGCCACCTAGCGGCACGTGGCCGCGCAAACGAAGAACCGTTGCTGCTTCATCTGTTTCTTCTTGCCAACGCACAACTTCCTCAACAGATGATGACGGCATAAGCGCCACAACTTTTTCTTTTCCTAACGAGGAAGACGCATATTCCGCAAGTTGTGCTTTTACTTTATCAAACTCAACAATGTGTAACGTTTTTACGTGCACAAAGTAACCCTCCTGCTGTTTATTTTCGCAAAAAAGACATGAGTTGGTCGATATCCCATGTATTTATGACCGTTTCTTTGCGAATCCACCCTTTACGTGCGAATGCAACACCGAGTTCCATATCATCCAACATACGAATATTGTGTGCATCCGTGTTAATCGCAATTTTGACACCAAGCTGTTGCGCTTTTTGTAAATAGGTGTACGTTAAATCGAGGCGATGTGGATTGGCATTTAGTTCTAGCACCGTATTTGTTTCTTTCGCAAGCTGTAACAATTGTTCTATGTTTACAGCGTATCCGCTTCGCTCGCCAATTAACCGTCCAGTCGGATGAGCAATCATATGAACGTATGGATTCATTAGCGCTTCTTTTAGACGTTTCATTATCGTTTCTTCTGGTTGTGAAAAAGCGGAATGAATGGAAGCGATGACAAAATCAACAGTTTGTAATATATCATCAGAAAAATCTAACGTTCCATCTGGTAAAATATCCATTTCAATGCCAGATAAAATAACAAAGTCATCGTATTGTTCGTTCAGGCGAGCAATTTCTTCTTGTTGCCGTTTTAATCGTTCGACAGTTAACCCATTTGCTACTTTTAAAAACTGCGAATGATCGGTAATCGCCATATAACGATACCCTTTTTTACGGCATGCTTCCGCCATTTGTTGAATCGAAAACGCACCGTCGCTCCATGTCGTATGCATATGTAAATCGCCGCGTATATCGGATAAAGAAAGGAGCGGCGTCCCGTCATATGCATCGACTTCTTGTCCACTTTCACGCAGTTCTGGAGGAATAAACGGCAAATGAAAATGAGCAAAAAATTGCTCTTCTGTCGCAAACGTTTTCACTTCACCTGTTTGTATATGCTCGACGCCGTACTCGCTAATTTTTTCACCACGTTCTTTCGCTAACTGACGCATGCGCACATTATGATCTTTTGAACCAGTAAAATGATGAAGCGTCGTAGCAAAATGTTCAGGAGAAACGATGCGGAAATCAACATTGACAACATACTCATACGTTAACTGCAACGATACTTTCGTTTCACCGTTTGCAACAACGTCATGAATATGTTCAAGTTGCAACAACTGCTCACGAACAAGCGAATCATCGTTTGTTGCAATAATAAAATCTAAGTCTTTTATCGTCTCGCATACACGGCGCAAACTGCCCGCGCGCGAAAACTGAACAATCCCTTCCATCTTCGCAAGCTGACGTTCGACATCTAAAGCCACTTCAAGCATAAACGCAATCGGCAACCGCTCAGGGCGCGCATGGAGATTAGCGAGCGCAGCTAAAATGTTTTCTTCTGTTTTTGCGCCAAAACCGCTTAATTGTCGCACGCGTTGAGCTAAACATGCCTCTTTTAATGTTTCGATATCGGTCACGCGTAACTCATGATACAGCTTAGCAATTTTTTTCCCGCCAAGTCCCGGCAATTTTAAAAGCGGAAACAATCCTTCAGGAATTTCTTTTTTTAACTGTTCAAGCACATCGCTCGTTCCTGTCTGTAACCATTGTTGTAAAACGGCTGCTGTTCCTTTCCCAATGCCTGCAATCGATGTAAAATCAGCAATATCTGTTAAGGCACGTTCATCTCGTTCTAACGCTGAAGCTGCTTTGCGAAAGGCGGACACTTTAAACGGATTTTCTCCTTTGATCTCCATATATAAAGCGATTGTTTCAAGCAAACGAATCGCTTCTTTTTTACTTTTTTCCATTTTATTCCCTTCCTTTCGACGAAAAAACTTCTCTCAAACGGAGAAGTTTTTACGCCATATATTGCACGAGCATATGCTTCACAAAGTCGGATAAAATCGGTGTATGCTTGACGATTAAACTAGCGATAAATGAGTCGTGGAGCGGTTGTTGAATCGCAGCCACAGGAACAAGGGCACTCACGTATAAAAGCACGAATAAAAGCAAATACACTTCCATAAATCCAAGCGCCCCGCCTGCCCAACGATTTACGCTTTTTAAAAGCGGCAACTGTGCGACGAAGTCTAACATTGAACCGATCACTTGCATCACGATTTTCGTAACAAAAAACAAAACAGCAAAGGCAATCGCACGATAATATGCTTCATCTAAATTGGTGCTTTCAATGAGCAATTTCATCGCCTCACCATCGCCGAAGCTCGGATACGGCACCCACAACTTCAGCCGTGGCGCTAGTTGGTCGTAATATTTATACGCAACGATAAACGCGATAAAAAAACCTGTCATATGAATAAATTGCAAAATAAATCCTCGTTTCAATCCAATCATTAGACCCATGAGAAGGATGAAACAAATGAGCAAATCAATCATCGCTGTCATCATCCTTTTCTTTATTCATTTTTCGCAAAAGACGATCGTATTCATCTTTTAGTTTAATATATTCATGAACGATATTGACAGCCGTTAGTACGGCGAGCTTACTCGTATCAAGCGTCGGATTTTTCGCACTAATTTCACGCATTTTGTCATCAACAATTGACGCAACGAGACGAATGTGACTTGAACTTTCTGTTCCGACGATCGAATATTGTTGCCCGTATATATCTACTGTAATGCGCGTTTTTTGCTGCTCCTTCAAACCGTTTCCCCCATTCATCCGATCTCCCGTTTCGGCAAAATTCTACCTTTTATCTTACCACGACTTGCAGATATATGAAAAGATATACGAAAAGAAGAGCGGGCATCGACACCCGCTCTTACTTCATAAATGGCCACCAATTCGCCCGTCCAAACGTTTTCGCCATCACCGGAATAAATAACGGCAAAACGATCAGCGCATATAAGAAAAGGCCTGTTAAAATAATCGTCGCAATTTGCAATAATGATAGCACACCTGATGGATACATCGCCGCAAACGTTCCTCCTAAAATGACCGCTGCGGAAATAATGACTGTTCCCATGTGACGCATCGCTTCAAGCATCGCTTCTTGAACAGTTTTGTCGCGATATTCATTAAAGCGATCCATTAAGAAAATGCTATAGTCAATACCAAGCGCCATTAAAATAACGAACGCAAAAAACGGAACAGCCCAGTTCACTCCTTCATATCCAAGCATATTGACAAATACAAGTTCAGTGAATGCCATCGACGTATAATACGTTAAAATAAGCGATAACATTAAGTACGCCGGCATAATGAACGAACGAAGGAGAACAATTAAAATAATCGCAATCCCTATAAGCATAAATAATGACGTGCGCGCATAATCGTCGGCAGAAACGTCGCGTAAATCTGAGTATATGCTTGTCACGCCACCAACGCCTACTTTCGCATGTTCAAGTTTCGTACCGTTCACTGCCCGAGCAATCGCTTCTTTCACTTCTGCGATTTTTTCCATCGTTTCTGTTTCATATGGATTGGACGAAAAAACAACGTCGAACGTCACTACTTTTCCGTCTTTCGACATATACGCTTCCTTTGCTTGAGCAAATTCCTCGCTCGTTAACAATTGTGGCGGCATATACCACCCTGCCATTTCTTCATCTGGTGCATTCGCTAAGTCAGAAACGTACTGCTTTGCAGACTG
The DNA here is from genome assembly GCF_019553625.1 of Anoxybacillus sp. ST70. NCBI lineage: Bacteria > Bacillati > Bacillota > Bacilli > Caryophanales > Anoxybacillaceae > Anoxybacillus > Anoxybacillus sp. ST70. The sequence goes on along the minus strand of NZ_JAHZOF010000002.1, from coordinate 174,201 downwards.
TAGTCCATTTTCTACTTGTCGCAATCCATCGACGCTTTGATTTAATCCCGAGATGAGTTGATCCATTTGACCATTGAGTTGTGAAAAACCTGTAAGCAATTGCTGTTGTCCTTCATTTACTTTCGCTAGTCCATTTGTCACTTCTGGCAGTCGTTGAACAATTTGTCCTTGGCCATCTGCCGCTTTCTCTAATCCTAATCGAAGCTTTCCGAGTCCAACGATGACTTCATCCATTCCATTCACGAGCGCCTGTTGTCCATTTGTTACTGTCGCAAACGATTCATTCGCTTGTTGCAAACCGAGTTGAATTCGTTGTAGCGCATCATTCACTTGAACAAACGCATAAGAGAGTGTATTCATTTGCACACTGATTTGCTCAATCGCTTGCTTCACATGTGCATACTCCGCGTCTTCACGCAAACTCGCATGCCGTTCTTCCATACGATTCAGCGACTGAGAAAGAAGAGGCAATTGTTTGGCAATCGCAGTAAGTCCTGCTTCCATTTGTTTATATTGTTCGCTTAGTTGACGCAATCCGCTCGTTGCTTGCTCATATCCGTTTCGTAACTCATTCGCTCCATCATGCAGCTTTTTCATATTCATTTGTATCGTCTGCAATCCTTTCTCTAAATCAGCCGCACCGAGCGCTCCACTTCGCACACCATCTTCTAATTGCTTCAATGCTTGTTGTAAATCGTTCATTCCCGTTTTCAACTTCGTCGTTCCGTTGACGAGTTCACGAATGCCGCCCGTTGCCTGCTCGAGTTTCGGGGCTGACTTGGCCATTTCACTGCTCGCTTCGCTTAAACCGGAACGAATTTGTCCGATGCCGTCTGCTCCTTTTCCTAATCCATCTTTTAACTGTTCTGCTTGCTTTGTCACAAACAATTGATCGATCGGCTCTCCAAGTGGGCGCGTCACCGAACGAACAGCGTCCACACCATCAATATTTGCAACTTCACGGCTAATTTTTTCAATTAAGTAGTAATATTGCTCGTCATTCATCGCTTCGTCGTTTTTCATGACGATTTTCGTAGGCATCGCTTCCCCTTCGCTAAAGTGAGAAGAAATGATGTTGAACGCTTTGACGGAAGGATAACGATCTCCAATTTCCGCCATCGAGTTAAAAGAAAGTTTGCTGTCATACGTAAATAAAATCGGCAACGTAATGATAGCTACGATCACGAGCGCCCATAGTGGTCGTGCGAAAGAAAAGCGACCTGCCACATCCCATAATTTGCTCGGCTTATGTTCAAGTGCACCTTTCATTGGCCAAAACAGCTTTTCGCCAAGTGTAGCCATAAAAAACGGCACAAGCGTAACAAGCGCAACAAGTAACACAACGACACCAACCGCAACGGCGGAGGCGGACTGATACAATTTAAACGTCGATAATCCAATCGATGCAAAGCCGATCATCACCGCCAATCCGCTAAAAATAACCGTTTTTCCTGCTGTTTTATACGTTGCGATAATGGCTTCTGTCCGGTCTTCTCGTTTCGCTAGTTCTTCTTTAAAACGGCTAAGCAATAAAATGCAATAGTCTGTGCCAATCCCGAACAAAACGGCGACTAAAAACGTTTGCGTAAATGTAGAAAGCGGAAAATCGACGCGGTCGACGAGAAAAGCGACAATCGATTGCGACACAACATACGTCAATCCGACCGTTAACAACGGCACAAACGGAGCGACGAGCGAACGGAACACAAGAAATAAAACAACTAAAATAAAAACAACGGTAATGCCTTCTGTTTTTTTCAACCCTTCTTGTGAACTTTGTACAACATCTTCATCAATCATCCAACTACCTGTGTAATAGTGCGGCACATCAATATGCTCAATCGCCTCATAAAGCGCTGTGCTTATTTCTTTTGCTGTACGTTTGTTTCGTTCTAATTGAAGCGAAATGAGTGCCGTTGTTTCATCTTTTGAAACGAGCTTTTCTTTTAGCGTGCGATCATCAAGTGGCGAAACGATTTGCATTAAACCGAGCGATTCTTTTTTCGCCTTCAGTTGCTCTACAGCTTTCTCGATTTCTTTCCAATCTTCATCTTGCAAGCGATCTTTTCGATGAAATACGAGAACAGCGCTCATTTCCCCTTCTTTCTTTTCTTGTTTTTGTACTTCTTTTAGTAGCTCGCTAGCAAGCGAAGACGAGTAGCCGTCTGGAACGGTAATTTGCCCCTTTTCGCGCACAAGTTCCCCCATATTCGGTGCAGTCATCATCAGTACGACGGCTGCTAACATCCAAAGAAGCAAAACGGCCCACTTTCCGCGAATGATCGCTTTCATTTGCTTTCCCCCATTTCTTGTAAAATCATCGCTAGCTTTTCATACGTTTGAATAAACTGTTCAATTTCTTCATGTGAAAGTTTCGTCATAATTGCTTCCACAAGTTCATACACGTTTTGTTCTGTTTCTTCAAGCCATTTCCTTCCCTTTTCCGTCAGCGAAAGCGCAATAACACGACGGTCGTCTCCCCCTCTCCCTCGTTCAATCATTCCTTTTTCAACAAGACGATTTGTCATCGCAGTAATGGCGCTTTTATTCACCGCAAACACGTCCGCCAATTCCGTTGATGTGCATACTCCTCGCTTATATATGTAGCGCAATAAATAATATTGATCGTGCGTCACATCATCTAACTCACATTTCATCAGCGCCGCCCCTCGTTTATTCACGAGAAACGAAACGGACAAATAGCGCTCAATCAATTGTTGTATGCTTCTCTCCAACACTTCATGCCTCCTGTCAAAATAGTTCAATTGTTTAACTATTTAATAATATAACTATGAAATACAAAACAGTCAATGATGAAGGGATGGATGATATGGTTCTGTTTTTTAATTCAATCGTAAAAATATATTGGCTCTTCACCAAAAGTTGTACTTGATTTTTTATAACACACTCTACCGATGCTTGTGAGGAAGAAGCAGTAAACCAATGATTTCTGTACATTTTTGTTCAAGAAAGCGTATCACTTGTCAAGTACATGTTGTGGTGATGAACCAATTTTTTATCACCAAGAATCGGTACATTTGCAATCGCTTGCTGACCAAGCAATAAGAACCCGATCGCCATATGAAGAGGAATAGCTGTATCCTCGAAACGATCTCGATCGACTACATCATCCAGTAAATCACCAGCAAGCACGATGAATTCAACAGCTGCGGCGATATAAATGAAGGGATGTTCTTGTTTTGAAAACATGTCATAGTGCGAATAGGCTAATCGACCAAAAACAAAATCGCTCTCTTTCTTATGTTGCTCGATTGCCATCAGCATGTGTGCTTTCAGTCGCGGTTCCGCCATAAATTGTTCGACAATTTCTTTCATTTGTTTCGCTCTTTTTTCTTTTTCACTCATTCGATCATACCTTGCACAAATATTTACAGATAGGGAATATTCGACAAATCCAATAAAATTCCTTCCTGAAAAACAAAAAGACTTGTCGAAGATTGTGACAAGTCTTTTCCCTTACTATCTATCCTATAGAACCATTAGCATTGCAATAAAATTCTATACTTGTGGAAATCGTATATGTTGCACCGTTATAAGAATATTTTCCTGACACTGTAATGACGTATGTGCGACCACCATCAATTAATTCCGCACTATATCCTGTCTGTGTCCACGTTCCACTTCCAGACGCTTTTGAGGAGATCGATTTGACTCCCGAAAACAGTTTCCTTTTATGAACATCACTATACTGAGTTTCAAAAGTTCCTGTCACATACAAAGTTTGAACGGTTTGTCCAACTTGGATCGTTGTTGTTTTTGTCTTTGATGCAATCGATTGAGGAGTAATCGTTCCAGATTGTTTTGAGGAATTAACCACCTTTTGATCGGAATTTGCCAATGAATCTTTTCCTATGCCAAATAAAACTCCTCCAACAAGCATTACCGCTGTTACTATACTGGTCAATTGACGAATCATTTTAAAAATTCCTCCTTTCGTTTTGATAGTTTGATTATACTTCACTTTTTTCCATTCTTCACCACCAACATATTGTCGAACTCCGCCATTTTTTGGCGGTGTGCCCGCCAATTTTGGCGGACTAGACAAAAACGCCCTCATCCATTCGATGAGGACATAAAAACCCCCATCCAATGCTTGTGCATCAGATGGGGGCTTCGTTTTATCCGCGCAATGTGGCGCCGAATTGTTGTTCGACCGCTTTGATCACTTGTTCATGAACGTTTGTTACTTCTTCATCTGTTAATGTCCGCGCTGGGTCGTAGTAACGGAGCGCAAAGGCAATTGATTTTTTGCCTTCAGGAAGGCGGTCTCCTTTATAGACGTCGAAAATCGATACGTCTTTTAATAGTTCGCCGCCTGCTTCGATAATCGCTTTTTGCAACTCACCCGCGACGACATGTTCATCGACAACAAGGGCAATGTCGCGCGTAATGGATGGGAAGCGTGGAATCGCTGTATAGCGAATGTCATCTACTTCCGCCTTCAACAATGCTTCAATGTCTAGTTCAAACACATACGTTTCTTTTAAATCAAATTCTTTTTGTACGACCGGATGAAGCTGACCGACAAAACCGATTGTCTTATGATCTAATAAAATTTCTGCTGTACGCCCTGGGTGAAGGTGCTCGCGTTTGGCTTGCTTATATTCCACGCGGTTCTCTAATCCTAGCAGCGCAAATAAACCGTCTAAAATGCCTTTTGCAACGTAGAAATCGACCGCTTTTTTCTCTCCTTGCCATACATGCGCATGCCATACTCCTGTCAAGACACCGGCTAACCGCTCTTTTTCGTTTGGCAACTCGTTTGCATTCGTTGCTAAATATACCGAACCGATTTCGTATAGCGCTACGTTTTCGACTTGGCGAGCACGGTTGTAGCTTGCAGCTTCAAGCAAGTGTGGCACTAAACTTTGCCGCAAGACGCTTCGTTCTTCACTCATTGGCAATGCCAAACGGATCGGTTCCGCCGTTTCAAGCGCAAACATCGTCGCTTTCGCCTCGTTTGTGAGCGAGTACGTAATTGCTTGGAACAAGCCCGCATCTTCTAAATAACGGCGTACTTTACGACGCTTTGCTTGGTATGGTGTGAGCTTGCCTGGGTTTGCTTCCCCGACTGGAAGAGTTGCTGGCAAGTTGTCATATCCATAAAGACGCGCCACTTCTTCGATGATGTCTTCTTCAATCGCAATATCGCGGCGGCGCGATGGAACAGCAATCGTAAACGTTCCGTTATCTTCTGTGAACGTAAATTGCAAGTTCGTTAAAATGCCTGCCACTTCTTCTTTCGTAATGGTTGTGCCAAGCACATTATTGATACGGTCTAGTGTAATCGTGACAACGACATCTTTTCGTTGCAGTGTGTTCACTTCCACCACGCCGCCAACGACTTCACCGCCAGCATATTCCGCCATTAACATCGCCGCGCGGTCAAGCGCTTCTTTTGTCCGCGCTGGGTCGATGCCTTTTTCAAAACGTGTGCTCGACTCGCTGCGCAACCCATGATCTTTGACCGCTTGGCGAACAATCGGGCTTGCGAAATACGCGGATTCAATAAACACGGTCGTTGTGTCATTTTTTACTTCCGAGTTCGCGCCGCCCATCACACCGGCTAAAGCGACAGGCTCTTTGCCGTTTGTAATGACAAGATGCTCTTCTGTCAGCGTCCGCTCTACATCGTCGAGCGTCACGATCGTTTCACCTGCTTTCGCGCGGCGAACGACAATTTCTTTTGAACCGAGGCGGTCGTAATCAAACGCATGAAGCGGCTGGCCGTACTCAAGTAAAATATAGTTCGTAATATCAACGACGTTATTATGCGGTCGAATGCCGGCTGCCATTAAATGCGCTTGCATCCAAAGCGGAGATGGACCAATTTTCACGTTTTTCACAATACGTCCCGCATATAACGGATTGTCTTCTGGCGCGTCGACGCGTACGGAAATGTAATCATAAACGCTTTCGCTGTTTTCGTGAAGTTCGATTGCCGGCAACTTCACGCTCCGTCCTAAAATAGCCGCTACTTCATAAGCAACGCCAATCATGCTTAAACAATCGGCACGGTTTGGGGTTAATCCTAATTCTAACACTTCGTCATCCAAGTAAAGTAGTTCTAACGCATCCGCTCCGACCGGCGCATCGCTTGGGAAAACGAAAATGCCATCAGCGTATTCTTTCGGCACTAATTTTGATTCCACGCCAAGTTCTTGTAACGAACAAATCATGCCGTTCGATTCCTCACCGCGCAATTTGGCGCGTTTAATTTTGAAATTTCCAGGCAATACCGCACCAACTTTCGCAACGGCAACCTTTTGTCCTTTTGCGACGTTCGGTGCCCCACAAATAATTTGCACCGGCTCTCCTTCACCGATATCAACGAAACATTTGCTTAATTTATCAGCATTCGGATGTTGTTCACGCTCAAGTACATGTCCGATGACGACACCTTGTATTCCTTTATTGCGCACCTCAACACTTTCCACTTCAATGCCTGCTTTTGTGATGCGATCAGCCAATTCTTTTGCCGTAATATTTGTTAAATCAACATATTGTTGTAGCCATTTATATGAAACAAACATCATGCCAACCTCCTTTTACACCCGATTAAATTGTTGCAAGAAACGAACATCGTTTTGATAAAAATGACGAATATCATCAATGCCGTACTTCAACATCGCAATACGCTCTGGCCCCATCCCGAACGCAAAGCCTGTATATTTTTTCGAATCAAATCCCGCCATCTCCAGCACGTTCGGATGAACCATCCCAGCACCTAAAATTTCAATCCAGCCAGTACCTTTACATACTCCGCATCCGTGTCCGCCGCAATTAAAACATGACACATCAACTTCGACCGACGGCTCAGTAAATGGGAAAAAGCTCGGGCGGAAACGAATGTCGCGGTCTTCACCAAACATTTTGCGAGCAAACTCGCGCAACGTTCCTTTTAGGTCGCTCATGCGAATATGTTCATCAACGACAAGCCCTTCAATTTGCGTAAATTGATGCGAATGTGTTGCATCGTCGTTGTCGCGGCGATACACTTTTCCCGGGCAAATGATTTTTACTGGACCGCGTCCTTGATGCTTTTCCATCGTGCGTGCTTGCACAGGTGACGTATGCGTGCGCAATAAAATTTCCTCTGTAATATAAAAGGAATCTTGCATATCGCGCGCAGGATGACCTTTTGGCAAATTGAGCGCTTCAAAGTTGTAATAGTCTTTTTCGACTTCCGGTCCTTCGGCAATCGTATAGCCCATGCCGATAAATAAATCTTCAATTTCTTCAATGACGCGCGTCAACGGATGATGATTCCCGCGTCTAATCGGGCGTCCTGGAAGTGTCACATCAATCGCTTCCGCTGCTAGTTTTTTCTCGACTTCTGCTTGTTCAAGCGTTGCTTGCTTTGCTTCAAGCGCTGTTTGAATCGCTTCGCGCACTTCGTTCACAAGCGCTCCCATCACAGGACGCTCTTCAGGAGACAATGCCCCCATGCCGCGCAGCACTTCTGTAATTGGGCCTTTTTTGCCGAGATATGCGACGCGCACGTCATTGAGCGCTTTTAAATCGTTTGCCTGTTCAATTTTTTCAAGTGCTTCTTGTTGAAGCTGTTGTAACCGCTCCTTCATAAAAACCCTCCTCTGATCTATATAAATAAAAAAACTCGCCCCTCACATAAGGGACGAGTGCACTCGCGGTACCACCCTTGTTAGCTATGCCGTTCGCATAGCTCACTTCATTCAGATAACGGCTTCCACCGGAACGCCTTTACATTTTGCATATGCAAAATGGTCCAAGCGTCAACTCCCGAGGTGAATTCACTTGCTTCTACCATAAAAACGCTCGCAGTCTATGGCGTTTTCTCCCTGAATGGCGATCGGCAAGCTACTCTTCTCGATCATCGTCTTTTCATCATGAAATTCTTCATTTATTATAAGCAAATGTGCCATCAGGTGCAAGGTAATCATGCAAACATACGTTTATTTTTTCTGTAAATGATACAGTAAAATGCCTGTCGCAATGGCGACGTTTAATGATTCCGCTTTTCCATAAATCGGAACATATAAATTCGCTGTCGTCTGTTTTAGCCATTGCTCACTCACTCCGCCTCCTTCGTTGCCAACAATTAATGCAAATGATGACGAAGGAGCGACAGAACGATAGTCTACCCCATTTTGAAGCGATGTGCCATAAATCGGAATATGTTCATTTTGAAAGCGAGCCATCCATTGTCCGATGTCTCCTTTTATAACAGGAAAATGAAACAGTGAGCCTTGCGTCGCACGAATGACTTTTGCATTGTATACGTCTGCGCTCCCTTCACCAACAACAACGACGTCTACTCCTGCGGCATCTGCGGTGCGAATGATCGTCCCTACATTCCCCGGATCTTGAACGGCATCAATGAACAATGCTGTTTGCACATCGTCGACGTTCCAATGCAATTGTTTGCATACCGCTGCGATGCCTTGCGGTGTTTCCGTGTCGCTAATTGCTTTCATCACGTCATTTGTCACAATCGTCATCGGAATATGCGCAACGTTCCAGCTTGCTGGAATCGTCGCATGTTCAGCGATGATGATTTCTTCAATATGAACGCCGCTTTTTATTGCCTCTTCGACTAAATGAAATCCTTCAATGAGAAACAATCCGGTTTTGTCGCGCTCTTTTTTCGTTAAAAGTTTTTTCCATTGCTTCACTCGCTCATTTTTCGGTGATTCAATTCGTTTCACTCGTTGTTCCCCCAATGTTTCGCAATAAATTCATCGCGACCTGAAGCAGCGCGGTCTTCTTTATAGTGCTTCGGATTTTTTTTATGGTAATTTTGATGATAGTCTTCTGCTGGATAAAACGTTGTCGCAGGCAAAATTTTGGTGACAATCGGTTTTGAGAAACGTCCACTTTCTTCTAGTTGTTTTTTCGATTGCTCCGCTAATGTTTTTTGCCGCTCATTATGATAAAAAATAGCTGTTCGATATTGCGGACCGCGGTCATGAAATTGCCCGCCATCATCCGTCGGATCAATTTGACACCAATATAACTCTAACAATTTTTCGTACGGAAACACACTCGGATCAAACGTAATTTGCACCGCTTCATAATGCCCTGTCGTCCCTGTTTTCACTTGTTCATATGTCGGATTTTCCACATCACCGCCGGTGTATCCAGAAACGATGCCGTAAATGCCATCAAGCTCTTCAAACGGAGTGACCATGCACCAAAAACAACCTCCAGCAAATGTTGCTTTTTCCATCTTTCTCTCTCCTCTTTTAATGAATAGTAGTTACCATTATAGCAAAAACTACGTACGCAATACATAAAGAATGGAGTGAAAACAATGGACTTCAACTTACGTGGTGCCGTGATGGCAAACGTCGCAAACAGCTCAAAAGACCAATTAGAACATACGATCGTCGATGCGATTCAACAAGGGGAAGAAAAATATTTGCCTGGTCTTGGCGTCTTGTTTGAAGCATTATGGAATCATGCAACAGATGAACAAAAACAATCGATGCTTGCCACATTAGAAGAAGCAGTAAAAAAATAGCCTTCCATGCGAAGGCTATTTCTTGCACAATTTATTTTAAGGGGGGATTTTTATCGTCTAAACGCTTTCAATTTTTTCGACAGTTCCTTTGTTTGTAGGTATATTTCTTTATACATTTCGAAAATTTCTTTATATCTTTCTACAGCTCGGCTATTCGGCTCAACAACTTGTTCTACGTCTTTAAATATACGAGCACAGTGTTCTAAAGATGGGAACCACTTACAACCGTAGGCCGCAATCATCGCAGCTCCCATACTTGGACCTTGTTCATTCTTTAATTTTTCGATTGGTGTAGCGAATATATCTGCTTGAATTTGTAACCACTCTTCACTCTTTGCCCCACCGCCAATCGAAACGACTGTATCCACACGTTTTCCACTCGCTCTAATGATTTCGACAGATTCATTTAAAGAAAACGTAATCCCTTCTAATACAGCGCGCGCAAAATCCCATGATGTATGAATAGCATCCACTCCGATAAAAGAAGCACGAATATCAGCATCTGCATGAGGAGTTCTTTCCCCAACTAAATACGGTGTGAACAATAGTCCGTTCGCTCCAATAGATGATTGATACGCTCGTTTGACAATTTCAGAAAAAGACATGTGATTTAAAAACGTTCGCTTAAACCAATCAAAACTATATCCCGCAGCTAACGTTACACCCATAATATAGTACGAATTTGGTTTTGCGTGATTAAAATAATGTACTTTTCCTCCAAATTCTCTTTCACCAGTTTGTTCAAATGCAAGCACGACACCAGATGTCCCGATACTACACATCGTTTGTCCTTCTTCTAAAATGCCCGCACCAATTGCCCCACATGCGTTGTCTGCTCCACCAGCAAATACTTTTGTATTTTTTGACAATCCGGTTTTTTCTGCTATTTCCGGCAACAATGTACCAACATAATCCGTGGACTCAACTAATGGCGGACATAAATGAATATTAATATCGAGCGCCTGACAAATTTCCTCACTCCACACCTTTTTACTTATGTCTAGGAGCAACGTTCCTGCTGCATCAGAATATTCCATAGCGATATGACCCGTTAGACGCATGCGAACATAATCTTTTGGTAATAAAAACGTACGGACTTGTTTATAAAGATGCGGTTCGTGCTTTTTTACCCATAATAATTTGGGTAACGTAAACCCTTCAAGTGCCCGATTTTTTGTAATGGACAACAACTTATCTCTTCCAACTTTCTCTTCAATTAATCGGCACTCTTCTGTCGTTCTTGTATCGTTCCAAAGAATGGCTGGACGTACAACCTCATTGTTTTCAGATAATAATACTAGCCCATGCATTTGTCCAGAAAAACTGAGTCCGACAATCGAACTGGGATCGACATTTGATACTTGCAACACTTTTCGTAATGCAGTAATCGTTTTTTCTACCCAATCTTCTGGATTTTGCTCGCTATATCCTGAATATGGTTGATAAAGGGGATACGCCTCTGTGCACTCCCCTTTTACTTTTCCAGTCCAGTCAACAAGTAATACTTTAACTGCACTCGTTCCCAAATCGATGCCAATGACGTGTTCCAAGTTCATCCCTCATTTCGTTAACGAGCTACACAAACTTCAAGTAAATATTGGTTAAGCAACGTTTTTAAACGTTCTTGCCGTCCTGAACGATTGGAAATATCGCGAAGATTTAATGCATATGCCTCTAGTGTATGGAAGTCGGCCTTCCCATCAATGATATCCCGGCCAATTCCTTCTGTATAGCTTTTATACCGTTCCTCAACAACTGATTCAAACACACGATCCTCAATTAAACGATACGCCACTTTTAGTCCAATCGCAAAGCTATCCATTCCGGCAATATGGGCGTAGAATAAGTCTTCTGGTTCAAACGAACCGCGTCTTACTTTCGCATCAAAGTTCAATCCGCCTTTTCCGAGTCCGCCATTTTGTAAAATTTCGTACATCGCAAGAGTAGTAGAATACAAGTCTGTTGGGAATTCGTCGGTATCCCAGCCAAGCAACGGGTCGCCTTGGTTGGCATCGACCGAACCGAGCATTCCGTGAATGCGCGCTACGCGAAGTTCATGTTCAAATGTATGACCTGCCAATGTCGCATGGTTTGCTTCAATGTTGAATTTGAAATAATCTTTTAGTCCATACGTCTGTAGAAACGCTAATGCTGTTGCAACATCAAAGTCGTATTGATGCTTCGTTGGTTCTTTTGGTTTTGGCTCAATTAAAAATTGCCCGTCAAAGCCAATTTCTTTCGCATAGTCAACCGCCATATGCAAAAAGCGGGCTAAATTGTCCAGTTCGAGCTTCATATTTGTATTTAACAACGTTTCATAGCCTTCACGCCCGCCCCAGAATACATAGTTTTCTGCACCAAGTCGTTTGGCAATTTCTAAGCCTTTTTTCACCTTTGCTGCTGCATACGCAAACACATCTGCATTGCAAGAAGTGGCTGCACCATGTACAAAACGAGGATGTGTAAATAAATTAGCTGTATTCCAAAGCAACTTGGTTTTGCTTGTTTTCATGTATTCTTCGATCATATCAACAATCGTATCTAAGTTTTGATACGTTTCTTTTAACGTCGCTCCTTCTGGGGCAATATCGACATCGTGGAAGCAGAAAAATGGAATGTTTAGCTTATCAAATAACTCAAACGCTGCCTCCACACGCGCTTTTGCCAAATCCATTCCGCTGTATCGGTTCCACGGGCGGATCGCCGTACCAACCCCAAACGGGTCTGCCCCATCCCCAACAAATGTGTGCCAATACGCCACCGAAAAGCGCAAATGCTCCTCCATCGTTTTATCCCCGACTTTTTCTTCCGGATTATAAAACTTAAACGCAAGCGGATTTTCCGATGCCGGGCCTTCATACACCACTTTGTCAACGTTTTCAAAATACGCCATACTAAAATCCTCCTCGTCATTTAGTGAAATCGAACTTCTGATAACAGTATAACGCCTTTTTGTTTGTTTGTCTATTAGATAAACAAAGTTTGTTTGTTATAAGTTTATGACAATTTCCCCTCTATCTTTCGGAAACATTTTAATGCCCCTTTCATTACAATGAGAGAACATAAACTAGCTCCATAAAACGGAATGAGCGCCGGTATAGACAAAAACAACATTCCTATCAAAATAACCGAGATAGTCAGCGTCAATGTTGTTGCCGGATTAGCTATTCCGATGAAAAATGAATGTTTTATATAATCAACTACTCGCAAATGGTAATGAACATAAACCGGAAAAATATACAAGCAAACAATGAAATAAAACATCGTAATCATCAGCAAAAATGCCAAAAGTATGAGGGAGAGCATCCCTTTCGTGTAAGTCATAAATAAAAAATCAAGAAACAATACACCGGCACCGGTTCCTAAAACAAATCCTATTGCATTTGTTCGCCAAAATTCTTTTTTGTATGTGGAAAAAAACGTCTGAAATACAGGAATATCCTCTTGTCCTGTCAGCCATTTTCTCATAACAGTAAATAAAGAAATGGAAGATGGAGCGATTCCAGCCACAACCAGCCCAGCGAAAGTAAAGAAAAACCAAAGAACATTCACATACGCTAATCTCATTCCCCATTCACATAAACGAAAAAGTTTTCCTTCCTCCCAGTACAGTTGCCCTTTCATCTTCCCTCCTCCAACCATAAAATGCTCGTTACGCCGCGCGGGTAGTATTTGCTGCCGCTAATTTCACCAGCGATAATTTGGTCGCTCCAACTCCAAATGGAGAGCGTCGGATGCGTGAGCCACGCGACATGAGCCGCATCAGCCCGTTTTCCTTGTTCGTCCCATTCCCACCCTAAAATGTGGCGAGCAATAAACTGGCATAAATAAATTTTACTTAACCACGAGTTGTTGCTTGTCGAGGAAATTTTCCATCCGCCGTCTGGAAAGAGGCAAATTCCTTCCTGTAATACATAACGCAAATGGTTGCGCAGCGCTTGAATATATTTCCCAAAACGTCCATCCTCTTTTAACGCCTCATGGCAATTCGTAAAATAAGGGAATACAAGCCCTTCAATGGCTGGAATGATTTTTGAGTCATTTCCTTCCCCCATCACCGCTGGGATATATCCTTGATCCGTCACATAGCTTACGATAGTCGCTGCGCATTTTTCCGCTTGTTCACCAGCTAACACGGCTAGCTCTTCGTTGCCGACATCGCTAAACAATTTCTCAAGCGCGACATAGGCTGCCCAGCACTTTCCTGCTAAATATAAGTTATTACGCGCTTGGCCGAGGGAAACATCTAAACTATCATATGTTGTAATCTCTGCGCCACCCATCGTGCGCGTGCTATCAAGTTCCATAATTCCGTTTCGCTTTTCTCGGTCTGGATGATCGCGGCGAACCATGCTTTCAAGGCACTGCTCCAAAATGTCGAGCCGCTTGTCGCGCCATGCCCAATCTTTCGTTTGCTCAATGTATACCGCCGCGCAAAGCACCCAGTTGACGAGCTGTTCGTGTGTCATATGCGAAAAGCAGCCGCTAATGCCATATAGCTCATATGACGAGTAATGTGGGCGCGAGAATGTGTTAGCAACTCCCATATCATGGGTAAAGCTGATGCCTCCCGGATATTCCTTTTCGTCTCCCGGAAAACGGGCACAATCTTCGTAGCTGTATCGCTCCACATACAAATCAAGTACATTTTTCACCGTCCAAGGGTTCATTTTCAATTCAAAAAAGAGTTGGTCAACCGTTAAATCAAACGTGTTCATCATCCGATATTCGCCTTCATTAACGACCCAAATCGGCTTTCCTTCATGCTCAAGCAACTGGGTATTGCCATAGTAGCTGCGAATCGCATGCGCCATCATAAACTTCTGATCATCGGAGAGCCATTCTTTTTCAATGAGTTCATTCGAACGGAACGACTGCTCCTTTAATACGTCCGACTTCTCTAACGCATAAAGGCCGACTTCTTCGAGATTATTGAAGAAACGGGTGTAAAAATAAGAAGTATCCATTCCCGCCGTTGCATAGCCGCCGCGGTAAAAACAAACGGCAAATTGATATGTTTTCTTTTCTCCCGCCGGCACATCGACGATTAACGCCCCAACTTTCCCAAGTCCAAATGTCCAGTTTTCTTCAAGCGGTGTTGTTAAAATATCTTCCATACTAAAATGCAACGCAGAGCGAACACCCTCGTCTTTGGAGACAATGCCCACAATCCGTCCTTGGCCAATCCCGCGCAACTGCGGGCACGTATCATCGATCCGCCGCATCGAGGTGTACGGGTCGGTGCCTTCGAATCCAAAAAACGCCCGCCGTGTTCTTGTTCCGTTTGTATTATCGATCGTCATCTCTACAATTACAGCCGGAACCAACGCCAACTTGAGTTCTTCCTCGGCTGCTGTTTCAGGATCAGGCACCGCCTTTACTGGCGAATAAATCGTAAACGTTAAATCCCTAGATTTCCACGTATCGGTTGCCACACGGAATTCGCGCTTGATCTCCTCTTTTGCAAACGGAATAAGAATGTTTGGTTTTTGCGGATTTGGATCTGGGTTTTCAATATCGTATCGTCTGCTTTCATCTTCATTTTCCATTTGTAAAAATGGCAATACATCATATACATTTGACTGTTCTAATGACTCTACACCAATAAACACATTTTGTCTTGGAGGACGAGCTAATTCGAGATCTAATCCTCCACTTTTTCCGGGAAACCCCAGTGTAAAACTAGCAAATGCTCCGACTGGTGAATGATGCGCATTAAAAAACATATTTTTCGGCATAACCATACCCCTTTCTTATCCTTTAATTGCCCCAGCTGTAATTCCTTCCATAATTTTATTGCTTAAAAAGAAGAAAATAATTAAAATTGGTAACACACTAATCATTAAAGTAGCTCCAATTGCTCCCCAATCGGTTGTATACTGTCCGATGAAATTTTGTATTCCTACTGTTAATGTTTTATACTCGTCTGAACTAATGAATGTGTTAACAAATACAAACTCATTCCAGTTATAAATCATGTTAATAATTGTCGTTGTTACAATAACCGGGGAAGTCATTGGCAAAATTACTTGGAAAAACATACGATGCACAGAGCAACCATCCATCACAGCCGATTCTTCAAGTTCACGTGGCAAAGCATTATAAAAACCTAGTAAAATCATAATCGTGATAGGTAAATTGAAACCTATATTTGTTAAAACAATCGACATCGGATGATCGATGAGCTTCACTTTCATAAAAAAGTTAAACAAAGGGATAAGTGTCGAGTGTATCGGAATCATTAATCCGACCATGAACAATCCAAGTACGACATGTTTAAGTTTCCAATTCATCCGTGTAATCGCAAACGTTACAAAACTAGCTAATAAAACGGTAAAAATGACTGATACAGTAGTAATCCACAAACTGTTGAAAAAATAAAGACCAATATCCCCTTCAACCCATACCTTCACATAGTTTTCCCAACGTGGAGGGGAAGGTAAAGAAAAAAGAGGCGTATTAAATACTTCTTGGTTGTTTTTCAGAGAGAAAAATAATAACCAGACAAGAGGAAGTATTTGTAATCCAGCTACTAAAAATAGCATCATATAAAAAAGAAACATGCCTATTTTTTTCATATATATATATGTCGATTTCTCCATCGTATCAGCACCCCATACACTATTAATATTGAACTTCTTCTTCTGTGTGCGTTAACTTTCTAATTAACCACGTAGCAACAATACAAAGAATCAACAGAGAAAAAGCAATTGCACTCCCGTATCCAAAATTGAAACTACGAAATGCTTTTTGATACATGTAAGAAGCAATAACTTCACTTGCTCCGTTTGGTCCACCGCCAGTCATTACATAAATCAAATCAAAATATTTCAAAGAACCGACAACAGCCAATACGATTGTCACTTTGATTACACCAGCAATGAGCGGCAATTTAATTTTATATGCTAACTGCCAAGGATTAGCCCCATCAATAATAGCTGCTTCAATAATGGAAGATGGGATATTTTTTAAAGCTGCGTAGTAGATCAATATATAAAACCCTGCGTATTGCCAAATTATAGGTATAAAAACAGAATATAGTACAATTGAAGGGTCAGCAAGCCAATTTGGAGGATCATCTACCCCTAAAGATGAAAGAAATTGGTTCAACATTCCGTTAGAAGGATGATAAATTCTTAACCATAACTGAGCAATAGCCACAGAGGAAAGCAACATAGGAATTAAATAAATTTTCCGAAGCATATTTGCGCCTTTTATCCTTCCCGCAAGAATAAGAGAGACAACTAAATAACCACCAAGGCTCAAAACAGAAAAAACAGCTAATAAAAATGAATGATATACACTTTTCCAAAACATACTATCTTTTAATAACTGTTTATAGTTGTCCAATGCAATAAATGTTCTTTCACCTATTCCATCCCATTGCATTAAGCTATAATATCCCGTCATAATAATCGGGACATAAACTAATATAACGATCATTAATAAAGCAGGTAGAACGTATAATGCGATGACACGTTTATCAGACATTACTTTGTCCATATTATTTCCTCCCTCATACTTTGAGGAAAAAGGACATATTATAAAAATATGTCCTTTTTCTGTTCTTCATATCTAGCGTGTGTTAGACAATGCTTCTTGGTGCTGTTTTGCGAATTTTTCCGGTGTGACACTTTCCCCAAATAACGACTGAATTAAATTCAAGTGAGTTTGTGCGGCTTCTGGGTTCATCTGCACATCGGCAAATAATGTAATGTTGCTCGCATTTGCTAATTCATTTAAAACATCAATATACATTTGTGGTAATTCAATGTTGGCGGTATTCACTTTTGTTGCTGGAATGACACCAGCTCTTGTGACAGAACGTTCTCCCCATTTTTCAACAAAGAACTTCACAAATTGTTTCGCTTCTTCTTTATGTTTTGAATTTTCAGATACAAATAACCCTACGCCTGGTCCACCAACCCAGCTATCAATATTTCCTTTTCCACCTTCAACTTCTGGGAACTTGAAAAATCCTACTTTTTCTCTAAATTCTTTTGGAATATCTTCATTTGTTGTGAACTGTGGTAAATCCCATGTTCCCATCAAATACATAGCAGCCTTTTCATTTGTAAATTCTGCCTTTGCTTCATCATTCGATAAACCGTTAAATCCTTTAATAAATGCTTTCATTCTCACAAGATTTTGTATTTCTTCTGCAGCTTGTACTAAACTCGGATCCTCAAACGTACCGCTCCCGTTAATCGCATTTTTTAATGTATCTGCTCCACCAATACGATCAGCTAAATACATATACCACATCGAACCTGTCCAACGATCTTTATTTCCTAGAGCAATAGGGGCAACCCCGTTATCTACCAGTACTTGTACAACTTGTTTAAACTCATCGTATGTTTTAGGGACTTCCAAATTATATTTTTCAAAAATCCCTTTGTTATAGTAAATAGGAGTAATATTCAACTCTAAAGGAAGGGCATATGTTTTTCCTTCTAATGCATATGGCTCTGTTGTACCTGAAACAAAATTTTCACGCAATCCGTCGGCTAACAGATCATCTAGTGGAGTAAAGAGCCCTCCTTTCGCATAAGGCTCTAAAAACCCTGCAGCCCATGTCATCCCAATATCAGGAAGTTCATTCGAAGCCCCTAATACTTTCAGTTTGTTTTTATACTGTTCGTTTTCCAAAATTTCTTGTTTAATCTTTACATTCGGATTTTCTGCTTCAAACTCTTGAATAATTTCGTTTACAATCATGTTATGCTGCTTAGAACTTCCCGCCGGCCAAAGATGCATGAAAGTGAGTGTTACTTTTTCCTCACCTTTTCCTTCTGTGTCTTTCTCAGCTGTTTTTTCTGAACAGCCCGCTAAAACAAGCATTAAAACAACTAGCCACAATATTGTATGCGCTTTCTTTAACACTTTCAAAATCCCCCTTTCGTTTTCTTACTTCTAATGTAGCACGAGTGATGGCTCCTAGTAAGGTAACATTCATCATTTAAAATTCCATTTTTTTTAGATACTCTTTTCGAAAACGATAAGGAGTAATCCCTTCAAACTCTTTAAATATTTTAATAAAGTACTTAGATGTTTGATACCCTACGACGCTACTAATTTCAGCAATCGATAAATTCGTATTTATTAATAAGTTTTTCGCCTTTTGTAATCGACATCTTGTTACATATTCACTAAACGTCATATTCATTTCTTGCTTAAATAGGGCGCTAAAATAACTCGAATTTAAATATACATATTTAGATACATCACTTAAACTAAAAGGTTTGTCGAGGTTTTCATGAATGAACTGAATCGCTTTTTTAATAGGTGAAGAAAGTTTCTCTTCGTGTATTCCTATGACATGGTCATCCAAAATCTTTTCGATCTTCTTTGCCTTTTCCAGACTTTCTGATATATCAAGTGCTTTCTCCACCGCTTCAATCAGTTTATCTTTATCTACCGGTTTAAGCAAATAGTCTACAACACCTAACGTGATCGCCTCCTGAGCGTACGTAAACTCGGAGTAAGCCGAGATAATGATAATAGGAATTTCATTTTTTTCCTTAAGGGTACGAATAAGTTTTAAACCTGAAATTTGCGGCATACGAATATCTGTTAATAACACATCGATTTTTTTCTTTTGTAAAATAGAAACTGCTTCTTCAGCACTACTAGCA
This sequence comes from Anoxybacillus sp. ST70, assembly GCF_019553625.1. NCBI lineage: Bacteria > Bacillati > Bacillota > Bacilli > Caryophanales > Anoxybacillaceae > Anoxybacillus > Anoxybacillus sp. ST70. The sequence goes on along the minus strand of NZ_JAHZOF010000002.1, from coordinate 155,043 downwards.
CATGCAATTTCATATTTTCCCATTGCCCACAAATTTAGAACCTTTTTCATTCCTTCACGTGCTCTTGGCTCATCATCAACAATCAAAATCGTTTTTATACTTCTCACGAAGCTTCACCCACTTTTAGGAATTTGAAATGTTACACATGTTCCTTTCCCTGCTTCGCTGTGAATAAGTAACTCTCGCTCTTCGCCGTAGTAAAGCTGTAATCGTCGGTTAACATTCATGAGCGCGATCCCACTCCCTTTCATCGAAGGAACCGTTTTACTTGTTAACTTTTCTTTCAACGTTTTCAAATCTTTTTCATCCATACCGTTTCCATCATCTTGCACCTTAATAAGCAACTCATTTCCCTCCATACATTCTGTCATGCTGATTGAAACTGTACCTATACCTGTTTTATTTCCAACTCCATGCAGAACTGCATTTTCAACAAGCGGCTGAATGAGTAATTTCGGAATTCTTACATGTAAACAATGGTCAGGAACAGTAATTTTCCAAACAAATCGTTCTCCCCACCTTACCCTCATCACTTCCATATAACGTTGAATATGTTCCATTTCCTCTCGAATTGTCACCCATTCATCATGATCAGAATGGCTAATTGTGTAACGGAACAGCTCAGCCATATTTAATACAAATTTCGCTAATTCTTCTTCATCTCTTTCAATAAGCGACCAATACAGCGCATCAAGTGTATTAAAAAGAAAATGTGGATTGATCTGAGCCTGCAACGCTTTCAGTTCCGCTTGACTTCGAACTAACTCTTTTTCGTAAACCATTTGTATTAAATGATTAATATCATTTACTAAAGAGTTGTATGTTTCAATTAATTCATCAATTTCAATAGTAGACGAAATCGGAGGGCTTAATTTTAATTTTCCGTTCCTCCCACCGTGCATAATTTTCGTTAACTTTAAAAGTGGGCGAGTTACAATAGTGGATAGAAAAAAAGAAAAAGCAAAGAAGATGATAAAACCAAAAGTACCTGAGAGAATTATTGCATTTTTTAAAATATCGACACCTTTTATAAGCGCTTCCAAAGGCGTAACGATAATTATCTTCCACTTTGTAAGAGGTGAGGTCTGCTCGACAACCATATAATTTTTTTCTTCTTTTTTCTTTACATATAAAACGTGTATGAGATATGCGGGCAAACTTGAGAAAATTTTGTGACCTTTCTCATCTAATACCAATGTATAACTTTGATTGTTTATTTTTTGTTCAGAAAAACCACTAAATTGAAAATAATCAGTATTAACCCGTACTAACAAGTAACCGCCTGATGAAAAAGAATGATCTGTCAATCGAATTTGACGCGCAACGACAAAAAAATGAGACGATTTTGGATCTTGCCCAATCCAAACCATCTTGCCACGTTGTTTTTTTATTTCCTGAATCCATTCTACTCCCACTCGCTCTACTAAATTCATTTCATTTAGAGGAAATATTCGCTTATAATCGTTTGTATATAATTCAAACGATTGAATACCATCAAAATATGTTTGATATGAGTTTACTACTTGCATTAAATACTGCCTCTCTTCAAAACTCAAATACTTACCTTGTACTTCTTTCAAAAATGTACGTTGAACATATATATCAGTCACAATTTGGGCAGTTAGTGAATTTAACTGTTTATATAAAGATTCTAACCTTCCATTTGCTTGAATAATTGTTTGTTGTATTTGTTCTTCTGCATTTTTCTTCAGTAGTGACGAAACAATATGAAATGTAATAACTCCTACAAATAATAGCACAAGTGTCATCACAAAAATATAGATCGTTAAAATTTGATTACGTAGCGTATTAAAGCGAGCCATCTTTTGTTTAACATATAGATGGATCATTAAATCACCTCTGTCTTCACATAACTAAAACACGTTCCCACCATATAAATTTAGATTGAAAAGGCGCCCCTTCTTTCTTCTTGACTTACATTATAAAACCCTCCATTTTGTTTGTCTATAAAACAAACAAAGTGAACTAGAATTTTTCATACAATTGTGATACATTGATAATCAGGGTGATAAATTTGACAAGAATAACTGGAAATCCACATTTAATTAAAAAAATTAATAAATCGCTTGTTCTTGATATGGTGAAAAGCCAAGGGCCTTTGTCACGGGCGGATGTGGCACAACGGTCCGGATTAAATAAAGGGACTGTTTCTTCTTTAGTAAAAGAGTTAATGGACGAAGAGCTTGTGTATGAAATCGGGCAAGGAGAATCAAGCGGTGGTCGACGGCCTGTTTTATTGTTATTTAATGAAAAAGCCGGATATTCCATTGGCATTGATTTAGGGGTTCATTACATTCTTGGCGTGCTAACCGATTTGCAAGGAAATATCGTCCTTGAAAAACAAGTGATGTTTCATGACAAAAATTATTCTTCTGTCCTAACACGTATAAAAGAAACCATTTTATATTTAACGGAACGGATGCCAGACAGCCGATACGGCTTAGTCGGAATTGGCATCGGCGTTCCAGGTATTGTTGATAAAGAAGGAGAGTTATTATTCGCCCCAAATTTAGGATGGAAAAACATCCCGCTAAAACAAGACATCGAAGCAACGTTCCACGTTCCTGTCATGATTGATAACGAAGCAAACGCTGGTGCATATGGGGAAAAACGTAGTGGTGCAGGTAAAGATTTTCGTAACATCATCTACGTAAGTGCCGGTATTGGCATCGGTGTCGGCTTAATCCTAAACGGAGAGCTATATAGAGGAACAAGCGGGTTTTCTGGAGAAAGCGGTCATATGACGATCGAAGCCGACGGTCCACCGTGCCGCTGTGGAAGTATTGGCTGCTGGGAATTGTATGCTTCGGAAAAAGCGCTATTGGATGGAGCGAGTCCGTTTTTTGACAATGAGGTATCGTTAGAAGAACTATTACAATTGGCAGAAAACAATCATCAAGACGTGCTCGCATTATTAGAGCGCATCGGTCGCTATTTAGGCATTGGAATCAATAATTTGATCAATACGTTTAATCCAGAGCAAGTCATCATCGGCAACCGCTTATCGATGGCAAAAAAATGGCTTTTCCCTGCCATCCAACAAGTTATCGACAAGCGCACCTTGCCGTTTCACCGCGCGAATGTCAACATTCATTTTTCTAAATTATCGCTTTATTCAACGGCATTAGGAATTTCTTTTTTTGTCATCGAAGATTTCCTGAAAAAAGGGAAAAAAATAGAAGTGTTTCTGTAAAATAAAAGGCATCCAAACGAGCTGGATGCCTTTTTCTTAATACGCCCCGCGAATAAACGGATGGATTTCATTTTTATAAAACTCTGTTAACCGTTCCTTTTCTTCTTCGCTAAAGGACGGGACGTTGAGCGCCTGCAAATTGTCTTCGACTTGCTGTACCGTTTTAAAGCCTGGGATGACGCATGTAACGGAGTCATGATCTAAAATCCAGCGCAATGCGGCTCTTGTCATATTGCCTCTGCCGTCTGCGATCCACGCTAGCTGTTCACTGAGCTCTACCCCTTTATGAAACTCAAGCCCAGCGAACGTTTCGCCAACATTAAAGTGTTGCCCATCTCGATTAAAATGGCGGTGATCATTTTCGGCGAATGTTGTATCTTTTTTAAATTTCCCTGTCAATAATCCGCTTGCCAACGGCAGCCGCGCCAATATCCCGACACCTTGTGCTTTTGCTTGCGGAAGCAATTGTTCTAACGGTTTTTGGCGGAAAATGTTAAAAATGACTTGCAATGCTTTCACGTTCGGATTCGTTAGACAAAACAGCCCTTCTTCCACCGTTTCGACACTTACGCCATAATAGCGAATCTTTCCTTCTTGCTGCAGCTTATCCAACACTTCAAACACCCGACCATCTTTTAACACTTCAAACGGCGGGCAGTGAATTTGATATAAATCGATGCGTTCACGTTGCAAGCGCTTTAAACTTCCTTCGCAATATTTCCGCACGTTTTCTTCGGAGTAGGTGCGAAAATCATGAATGTCCCCCGCCCGACAAAATTTCGTGGCGATATAAATGTCGTCCTCTTTTCCTTTTGTCGCTTTTGCTAGAAGTTCTTCACTATGACCGTCGCCATAAACATCTGCCGTATCGAAAAAATTGACACCAGCATCAATCGCCCGCTGCAACCCTTTCAATGCTTCACTATCATCTGTTTGCCCCCAAGAACCGCCAATCACCCACGTTCCGAAACTTACTTCGCTCACTTCCAGTTCTGTGTTTCCTAACCGACGATAGTTCATCTTTCTCCCTCCTCATGTACACGAAACGTATATTTCGTAACAGATGAATACACTTCACCTGCTCGCAAAATGCAAGAAGGAAAATGCGGATGATGTACCGCATCCGGCAATGCTTGCGTTTCTAAACAAATGCCTAAATATTTTCGCGATGGCACTCCGTTTACTTTTATTTCATCCGGAAGCTGATTGCCCGTATATACTACTACCCCTGGTTCGTCTGTTTCTACTAGTAATGTTCGTCCGCTTTTTGGGTCGAACAAAACGATTTCTTCGTCGTGATGAGCATTTAATAAAAACGGATGATCATACCCTTGCCCGACTAAAGCAATTTGCGGATGATTTGCTTCCACGCCTTCTTTGATTGTTTTTCCTTCACGCAAGTCAAAAGGCGTATTCGCCACATCTAAAAGCACACCGGTCGGAATAAACTCATTATCCAGCTCTAAAAACTGATTGCTCTTGATTTTTAAACGATGGTGTAAAATATCGCTTTTTAAATTGCCGCTCAAATTAAAATACGTATGGTTCGTTAACGTGAGCGGCGTGTCTTGGTCAGAAGTCGCACGGTAAGAAATAATGAACTCGTTTTGGTTATTTAACGTATATGTGATTTGAACGTCTACATTGCCCGGATAACCTTCTTCTCCATCGACACTTGTATACGAAAATTGGACGCCGGCTTCCTCCTTTTTAGAAAATCCCGCTCCTTGCCAAATGGCATGATGAAATCCTTTTTTGCCGCCATGTAAATGGTTGCCGTTTTCATTTTTGTATAACGTATAGGTTTTTCCGTTTAATTCAAAAGAGGCATTTTTTATCCTTCCCGCCACTCTTCCGATCACCGCTCCGAAATACGGGCTGTTTGTAAGATACGGAGAAAACTCATTGAACGCTAAGACAACATTTTCATAGTTTCCGTGTTTGTCAGGAGCCAATATTTTTGTAATGATGCACCCATAATTTAAACACGTCACTTCCATCCCGTTATCGTTCGTAAAGGTATAGGCGATAATCGGACGGCCATCTACTTCCGTCCATTGTTCCTGTACAATTCTCATCCCTCTTCCTACCTTTCTTCGTACGTTGCTTAAACGGTTAACTCGACCACTTTTCCTGTTTCCGCTGACATGCGGCACGCATCTAACACTTTCGCTTGTTGGATGATCGCATCGTCCGAATAGCTTGGCGTTGTTCCAGCGAGGATACATTGTGAAAAGTGCTCCACCTGTAGACGGTATTGGTCGCCGTTTACTACTTCTTCCCGCGTTTTTCCGTCATCCGTTTGGATGATGATTAAACCGTTGCCTTGTTGTATGTCAGGACGGTACGCCCGCGGAACGGTTACTTTTCCCTTCGTTCCGATAATTTCATATTCATTGCGGGAAAACATATCGAAGCTGCAATCAAATAAAGCATGCACGCCGTTGCTCATCTTTAGCCAACCACTTGTGACTATATCTACACCTTTCATGTGATCAAAAGTGGAGCGAACAGACAAAATAACTGGTTCTGCATGTAACAAAGAACGGATCGAATGGACACAATAACATCCTATATCTAATAAACTTCCTCCTCCGAGTGATTTCTCCATTCGAATATTATTTTCTCGCTCGACAAGATAAAAAGAAAAACTTGCTCTCATACTTTTTACAATTCCTATTTCTCCTAATGACATTATCTCTTTTACTCTCTTATGTTGCGGGTGGAATTGATACATAAATGCTTCCATCCAGATGACACTATTTTCTCTACAAACCTCTACCATTCTTCGAACATCGTCTTCACATAAAGCAGCTGGCTTTTCACAAAGAATATGTTTTTTATGTTCTGTCGCCTTGATTGTCCATTTCATGTGCATGTGATTAGGAAGCGGAATATATACAGCATCAATCTCGGGATCATTCAATAACTGTTCATAAGTACTGTATACCTTAGGAATGTGAAAGCGTTCAGCGATCTCGTGTACTCTATCATTTCCACTAGCAATAGCTACAACTTCTGCGTTCTCTGCACGCTGAATAGCTGGAATCATCGTCTCCCTTGCAATATGAGCCGTGCTTAAAATTCCCCACCGTACTTTTTTTGACATTTCATTCACTCCTCGTGTAGATAAAGACCGAAACCAGCTGTACTGTCAGTCCTCTCAAAAATATTGAATTTTCTTTAATTATCATTTTCTTAATTATAACAGCAACATTTTAGTTTGTTCAATAAACAAACTAATTAACTTATTTGTTATATAAAGAAATAGCTTTCGCCAAAGCGGAAGCTATTTCTTTACTGTATAAGCACAGCTGCTTTCTCTTACGACAAGTTTCGTCGGAACAACAATTTTTTTCGGAATCTCTCTTTTCGTTTGAATTTGTTCGACAAGCAATTCAACCGCTGTTTCTCCCATAAATTCTGTGTAAACTTGCACAGTGGATAATGGAGGCTGAACAAATTTTGATGTAGGGAGATCATTAAAACCGACAACTGTAATTTCATTTGGAACATCAACTCCTGCTTCATGCAACGCCCGCAACGCTCCAATAGCCATCGAGTCGCTTGCAATAAAAAACGCAGTTGGCCGATTCGGCAGCTGAAGTGCTTGTTTCATTAACATATACCCATCCTCTGCAATAAAACGCCCTGTTAATACATATTCTGGAATAAACATACCTCGCAAATATAAATATTCGTAAAATGTACGCTCACGCTCATCTTGAATTAAATGACCGTCATCAACATATTCACGCCCTCCAATATAGCCGATATGTTTATGACCGAGATCAATTAAATATTGAAGAACGCGAGCTGTCGCTTTTCGAAAATCGACAACGACAGAATCAAAGCGATCTTCATCAGGCGAATAGTCAACAAAAACGATATGGTCGGTAACAGATGCAAACAAGTCAATTTCCCTTTTCCCAAACTTCCCGACCGCTATAATCCCATCTAACCCTGTCAACCACTCCGATTCATACGAGCCTTCTTTTTTAAATAACTTGACTAACTCAATTTGGCGGCGAAAACATTCCTTTTCAACACCAAGGCGCACAGCCATGTAGTATGGATCGTCAAGCTCTTGAGATTCCGAATACCAGTTGACCACCCCAAAGCGAAGTCGGTCTTTTGCACTCATTTGATTGCGTTCTCTAGGCGTTTTATAGTTCAGCTCTTGGGCAATTTCAAAAATGCGCTTTTTCGTTTCATCCGAGACGGATAACGTTGTATCGTAGTTTAGTACACGCGATACAGTGGCGACCGAAACCCCTGCTTTCTCGGCAATTTCTTTCAATGTAGCCATCGATGCCACTCCTTTATTTATGCTAAATTTTAACGATTTGACTATCATACGGTCTTAGAACCAAATCGCCAAATTGTTTCTCTTGATCGGTATGATTTAAAATGAATAGATACTCCACATCTTCACATACACGTCGATATACTTCGACACCTTCTGCGCTTTCTACATGCCATATGTTATGCTTTTGCACAACTTCTTTAGCCATGTCACGAAGCGCTTGAACATCTACTCCTCCTCCAACGTAATAGACGTTCCCATCACCGTATTCATTTTCAGTTATCGCAGCGAGAGGATAAAACGGATCGTCATATCGATATAATACATTAGCTGTTGTTGGTTCAAGCAAATCTCGCCATACGGAGCACATCGCCTTTTTACCTTGCCATCTTCCTTCACCGATGATTGGAACATGACGATATGCTAGAGATTCTACTTCATGAATATGCGCACCGATAAGATCACTGACGTGCGCAGGTAATACATGTTTAAAATGAATATTATTTTGTTTATTTTTTAGCCCTGTTCGAAAAGAAAATATAATTGTCCCGCCACGACGAGCAAACATTTTCAATTTTTCTGCTAATTGTTCGTCAATGATTTGTAATACAGGAACGATAAGTACTTTATATTTTGAAAAATCCCGTGAAACAGGAATGACGTCAATATTTGCATTTAAGCGATAAAACGGCTCATATAACCGAAGAAGTTCGGTTGTAAAGTCAAACGCCTTACTTTGCGGCTGAAAACGCCACGACCAAATGTTATCATAATCATATAAAACAGCAATATGCGCTTGAATTGGCGACTGTAATACGTGTTCAAATGTCGGAATATGTGAAAAAACAGATTGTACTTCTTTATATTTTCTACCTCGTACGTTGCTATGGTCAACGATGCCATAACAAAATTGCTCGGCCCCTCGATCCATTCCTCGCCAGCTAAAATATAACATATTCGTACATCCATGAGCGAACGCTTGATACGACCACATTTTTGCTTGATTCGGTCGCGGTAAATATCCGATCATCTCATGTCCTTGAGCCCCCATTAACTCTTCAACAATCCAATAATTTTTTCCGAGCAATCCGCGATTAAAATCATGACTCATCGCAATCGCCGCAGGAGAAATCGGCTCATCTAGTCCTCCCCATACCGGATAGTTATCGTACGATACAAAATCCATTTCGCGCACATTTTCTTCGTGATCAAACCATTTATTAAAAAATCCGCCAGATACGTTTGTCGTTACTTGCTGATGAGAACCTTTATATTTTTTGACGATGTTTGTCATTTCATGAGCGAAACGATTGACTGAAAACGAACGAAAACGTGCCCAATCTAACTGCAAAGACGGGTTATGCGTTGTTATTGTTTTTGTTGGCATTGGGATTTCTGAAAAATCGTTATACGTCTGCCCCCAAAAAATTGTTCCGTACGCTTCATTTAATGCGTCAATTTGTTTATATTTTTCTTTCAAAAATTGCTGAAACTCACGATGACACTGTTCACAATAACACATATCGCTTCCTTCATGTCCAAATTCATTATCGATTTGCCAAGCAACGATCGCTTCCTCATCTTTGTAATGTTTAACAAGTTGTTCCGTTATATTGGCTGCATATGAGCGATACGTTCTCGAATTAAAACAATATTGTCGTCGTCCCCCAAATACACGAGTACGTCCATATTCGTCTTTCGATAAAATATCTGGGTGCTTTTTTGCTAGCCAAGCTGGAAACGTTGCGGTCGGCGTACCAAACATGATCGAAAGCCCGTTTTCTTTCAACTTTTTTACTACTTCATCGAAAAAAGAAAAGTCAATATTCCCTTCTGCTTTCTCCATTAAATGCCAAGAAAATTCCCCAATACGAACGATGTTAGCTCCAAGCTCTTTTATTCCTTGAATATCTTCATCGATCATTTCTTTTGGCCAATATTCTGGATAGTAGTCCACTCCTACATACATGGTTTCTCCTCCGTCTTTATCTATGTTTTTCTTGAATATGACGAATAAAACGATAAAACGCTTCCTTTCCTTCTTCCGTTCGTTTAAATACACCCGCATGTTCAAGCACTTGTTCGAATCGTTTTCCTACTTCTTCTTTTAATAGCTCATGTACATCATCGATGAGCGGATGTCTCTCCATAATCTCTTGCACCCATTCCCAATGTTTCAATAATGACGAATCCCATTGCTCTCTTCGTGTGTTATTTTTCATGTATGTTGCAATCGTCTCTAATTCATTCGCTAATCGGCTAGGCAATACAGCTAATCCCATGACTTCAATTAAACCGATATTTTCTTTTTTAATATGATGCAATTCCTCATGCGGATGAAAAATACCATACGGATATTTTTCTGATGTGCGATTGTTTCTTAACACAATATCCATCTCGTACAACTTCTCGCGTCTACGAGCAATTGGCGTGACCGTATTATGCGGTACATCGTTTGTTTGTGCATATATATCCACTTTCGGATCGCTATACGTTTGCCATTCTTTATAGATAAAATCACTAACTTCTAACACATCTTGTTTTTCTCCGCGTATACGTATCACTGACATAGGCCAACGAATGACGCTCATTTGTACGTGAGGATAAGCAGCGAGTGTAAACGAAAAATCAGCTGAAGCTTTTTCAATCGCAAATGTATATTGTCCACCTTGAAAATGATCGTGCGATAAAATCGATCCTCCTACAATAGGTAAATCCGCGTTTGAACCGATAAAGTAATGAGGAAATTGATCGACAAAATCAAGCAACCGCTCAAATGTTTTTCTTTCCATTTTCATCGGTACATGCTTATCGCGAAGCACGATGCAATGCTCGTTGTAATAAACGTAAGGTGAATATTGAAAAAACCAACGTTCGCCGCATAACTCAACAGGAATGATCCGATGGTTCGCTCGCGCAGGATGTCGAATCGTTCCAGCATACCCTTCATTTTCAATACATAGCAAGCAAGGAGGATAATGTTGCTCTTTTGTTTCCTTCATGCGCGCAATATCTCGAGGATCTTTTTCCGGCTTAGATAAGTTGATCGTTATATCCATATCGCCGTATTTCGTTCGCACTTTCCATCGTCTATTTTTCATCACTCGGTCTACACGAATGTAATTGGACGCTTGACTCAGTTCATAAAACCAAGTTGTTGCTTCTTGCTTATTTCGTTTATATTTCTCATAAAACGTTTGAATAATCGTAGACGGACGGGCCACAAAACAATTCATAATTTCTGTATCAAATAAATCACGTTCTGTCACTGTCTTTCCAGCAAATCGCCCATGCGCTTCCGCCCAATTCATGATATGTTGTAAAATCGAAACAAGTGGACGGTCGGAGGAGGGGGTAACGTCTACTTGTTTCCATTCATCCAGCTTTAACAAAGCTAGCAGTCGATTGCGCGTATAAATGACATCTTCTTTTTCAATTAAACGATGATAAAGTGCATACTGAATAAGTGCTTCAATTTCTTCATAAATGTTTACCATCGCTACACCTCTTCATACCCGTTCGGATTCGCTTTATGCCACTCCCATGCCGAAGAAACAATTTCTTCTATTGTTGTATATATTGGCTTCCATCCAAGCTCACGTTTCGCTTTTTCGGATGAAGCAACTAAGCGCGCAGGATCCCCAGGGCGTCTCGGCATAATTTTGGCGGGAATCGGATGCCCTGTGACACGACGTGCTGCTTCAACGACTTCTTTGACAGAAAACCCGTTGCCATTTCCTAAATTGTATACGACGCTTTCACTACCCTTTCTTAGTTTTTCCACCGCTAACATATGAGCATCTACTAAATCTAATACGTGAATGTAATCGCGAATACAAGTGCCGTCATATGTGTCGTAGTCATCTCCAAAAATATGAAACTCTTCTCGTTTTCCTAGCGGCACTTGTAAAATAAGAGGAATGACATGTGTCTCAGGGCGATGATCTTCGCCAAGCATCGTTCCATACGCGCCTGCGACGTTGAAATATCGTAAAGAAATGTAACGAATACCGTATGCAATGTTCGCCCATTTCATCATTTTTTCCATTGCTAGTTTTGTTTCACCATACGGACTTTCAGGATTTGTTTCATCTTCCTCTTGAATAGGGATATGTTTTGGTTCCCCATACACAGCCGCTGTTGAGGAAAATACAATTTGTTTTACGCCATGTTCATTCATGACATCAAGTAACACTTCTGTTCCATAAACATTATTGTTGTAATAAGCTAATGGGTTTTGGACACTTTCTCCAACAAGGGAATGAGCCGCAAAATGAATCACTGTATCTATTTCATGCTTTTTAAATATGTCGCTTAAAAAGTGACGATCACGAATATCTCCCTCGTAAAACAGCGCATCTGAATGAACAGCTTTTCGATGCCCGGTTTGTAAATTATCGACAACAACGACTTGTTCTCCTTTTTCAATGAAACGATACACGGCATGACTCCCGATATATCCTGCTCCCCCACAAATGAGAATCATCGCATGCTCTCCCCTTCTTTTGTCAGTTGTTTCGCCCCGTCACCAATTTTCGCTACGTAAAAACTTGGTGCATACCCTATCTCCATTTCATACATTTTCCCAACTTCTTCGATAAACGACGGAATATGATCGTCTTTTACAATATTTACTGTACAACCGCCAAACCCCGCTCCTGTCATGCGTGCCCCAATCGTCCCTTTATGTTTCCACGCTGCCTCCACGAGCGTATCTAACTCTTTTCCCGTCACTTCGTAATCATCACGCAATGATTCATGTGATTTGCGCATCAATTGTCCAAATGTATGCAAATCTCCCTTTTGTAAAGCAGAGGCAGCTTGTTTCGTTCGTTCATTTTCCGAAACGACATGACGCACTCGTTTTTGTTCTATCGGTGAAAGAACATGTGCATATTCGTTAAACTGCTCGATCGTTAAATCACTAAGAGAGTGGATGCTTACATAGCGCTGTAATTTGGCAAGCGCCTGTTCACATGTCGCACGGCGCTCGTTATATGCTGAATCCGCTAACCCTCGCTTTTTATTTGTATTTGCAATAACAATCGAACAATCTTCTAAAGAAAGGGGCAAATATTGGTACTTCAGTGTCTGGCAATCAAGCAATAACGCATGTCCTGCTTTCCCCATTCCGACCGCAAATTGATCCATAATCCCGCAATTCACACCGATATATTCATTTTCTACTTTTTGACTAATTTTTACTAATTCCATCATCTCCATACGAAGTTGAAACAACTCGTTCAACATAACGGCGGTAGCGAGCTCGATAGAAGCAGAAGAAGATAGCCCTGCCCCATTCGGAATATTGCCATAGTATAAGACGTCAATGCCCTTTTGAACATGTTTCGGCATAAGCGCTTGGATGATTCCCTTTGGATAATTCGCCCATCCATGACACTCGTCATAGGCGAGTTCGTCCTTTCTTATCGAAACGATTCCATCGTCATGAAAGTTTTTGGAATAGAGCCGAATCATCCCATCATCATTTAATCGAGCGACTACATACGTTCCGATATGCAATGAACAAGGGAGCACATACCCTCCGTTATAATCAGTATGTTCACCGATTAAATTGACACGACCGGGGGCGAAGAAAAATAAAAATCTTCCATATTCCCTTTGAAATATTTTTATATATTCATTTTCTAATTGCTTAATCATTTAAAACACCACTTTGATTATTAGTTTTAACACTCATTATCCTTCCATTCTTTTAATACCCAAATAAAACTCACGAAATCCCCTTCAAGATATGGAACATTTAATCCCACATACATTAACTCATCGCCACCATATACTTCTCCTTCTTCAACTCCTTTTCCAATTAGATAGTATTGTCTATTCGGATCCAACCCTTTTAGAAGAATTGAAGAAAGTGGAGCATTCGCCTCCGCTAATACTCTAAAGTAAGCGACAACCGCTTCAGATTGGTCTTCTGAAACGAACATCCACGCCGTTTCATTTCCTTCAAATGGGCTTAGGATTCGATAAAAGTTGCCATATTGCACTAAACGGCGAATTTCTTTATAAAAGGCCACTTGCTCTTTCACTTTTTCCTTCTCTTCATCGGTTAATTTCGTTAAATCGAGTTCATAGCCAAAGTTTCCTGACATCGCCACATGCCCGCGAATATCCAGTGAAGTGATGCGATGAACTTGATGGTTTGGAACTGCTGACACATGCGCTCCCATTGCGTTGATTGGATAAACGATACTTGTGCCGTATTGAATTTTTAAACGAGAGATCGCATCTGTATTGTCGCTCGTCCACGTTTGCGGCATGTAATAAAGAATCCCTGGATCAAAACGCCCGCCTCCTCCTGAACAACTTTCAAATAAAACGTGCGGAAACTTGGAGGTGATTTCCTCCATTACGCGATACAACCCTAACATATAACGGTGGGCTGTTTCTCTTTGTCTTTCTGGCGGCAAGGCAGCAGATCCGATTTCGGTCATGTGACGATTCATATCCCATTTCACATAGGAAACGGGGGCGCTTGATAAAATATCGGACATTACTTTGATGATGTAATCACACACTTCTTTACGTGAGTAATCTAAAATAAGCTGATTACGTCCTTCTGAACGCGGCCGTTTTGGAACATGGAGGCACCAGTCTGGATGCTTGCGATATAAATCGCTATCGACCGAAATCATCTCCGGTTCAACCCATAGTCCAAACTGCATTCCCATCTCTCGGATTTTTGTAGCTAGTCCTGCTAATCCATTTGGAAGCTTCCTTTTGTCAACGAACCAATCTCCTAAAGAGCTTTTATCATCGTCCCGTTTACCAAACCAACCGTCATCTAATACAAATAACTCGATTCCTAATTCTTTACCTGCTTTCGCAATTTCCAAAATTTTCTCTTCGTTAAAATCAAAATAGGTAGCTTCCCAGTTGTTAATAAGAATTGGACGTTCTTTGTCTCGGAATGGTCCGCGGGCTAAACGAGTTCGGTATAGTCGATGAAACGTTTGCGACATCCCGTTTAGTCCTTGATCGGAATAGACCATCACCACTTCCGGTGTTTGAAACGCTTCGCCAGGCTCTAATAGCCAAGTAAAATCAAACGGATTAATTCCTAGCGACACACGTGCTGTGTGAAATTGATCAACTTCCACTTGTGCAAGGAAATTGCCGCTGTACACGAGGCTAAAGCCAAATACTTCGCCTTCGTCTTCATTGGCATTTTTTCTCAACAGCGCGATGAATGGGTTTTGTTGATGACTGCTTGCCCCTCTTCGGCTTTCGATCGATTGAGTACCTACAAAAAGTGGTTTTCTTTCCATATATCTCTCTCGACAATGTGCGCCTGAAAGATGCAGAAAATCGAAGTTCGCATCGCGAAAATCGATATTCATGCTTAACGCACGTAAAATTTTTATATTTTCTGAACCTTGATTTTCAAAGCGAACGGAACGTGTAATCGCATTGAAATGTTCAAATACGGTATAAGAAAGGATTACTTTTAGCTTGGTGTTATCATCCTCTAACTCGATTTCCAGCGTCTCCGCTTCATCTTCTGTTTCGACATAAGTCGCTGGCAATCCGTTTAATTTCGGCTTGCCTTTGTAGATTTTATGTGTTTTATAGCGCAAATCCGATACAGTAGACCCATTCTCAAGTTGTATTTGATAAGCAGGTGTGCGAAAGTCTGTATTGCCGTATGCTGGATATTCTTGCGGCAATGTATCTAATGAAAATGTTCGATCAGATGGGTCTGGATTAGGAGAAAATCCTCGATCTAAAAACTGTAATTTATTCGAATGGTGATAGTTGCGAACTTTTTTCCCGAAATAAAGATGGGCTAAATACCCGTCGCGGAAAATTTGCATAACATAGCTTGTGTCTTTTGCTTGTAAGTGAAATGTTTTGTTTATAGAATCGAACGTAATCGCCATTGGTAATCCCCCATTATTTTTTATTTAATTGCGCCTCTTATTACTCCGCTGATAATCCATTTTTGCGCAAACAAGTAAACGATAATCATTGGTGAAAGTGCCATTAAGTAGGAGGCAAATGCCAAGTTATAATCTGTGCCAAATTCAGACTGAAACACGTATTGGACTAATGGTAAAGTCATATCGTCTTGGTCGCTTAATATGACTAAAGGCAATAAAAAGTCGTTCCATGCCCATAAACAAGTAAGGATACCGATGGTTGCGTTAATCGGTGCTAGAAGCGGAAAGACAATTTTCCAAAAAACGCCCCACGTGCTGCATCCATCCACGATGGCAGCTTCTTCGAGTTCTTTTGGAATGGAACGAATGTATCCGACATAGATAAAAATGTTAAAGGCAATTCCATAAACGATGTACAGAAAAATTAAACCGCTTGGATTGTTCATACCGAATGCAGATGTTTGCTTAACGATCGGTAACATAATGATCGGAAACGGGATGAATAATGCACTGACAAAGTAGTAATACAAGATTTTGAAAAATCTACGATGCATGTTTCGAGCAATGGCGTAAGCCACCATCGAGTTTGTTAAAATGGTAAAAATGACAGTGGTAATGGTAATAAACGCACTATTTTTAAATGCTTGAAAAAAGTTCGTTGCTTCGATTGCTTTTGTAAAGTTTTCAAAGTGTAGTCCGATTGGCAGCGAAAAGACGGAATGCGCTAACTCTTCTGGTGTTTTTAAAGCGATTGAAATAGCCATATATAAAGGAAACAAAATGAACAATGATCCGATAACAATTAAACACGTGACGAACCAATTTGTTTTCTTTTTCATTACATATCCACTTCCCGTTTTTGTAGAAATTTAATTTGCAATAACGATACGACCATAATGACAATAAAATAGATGACAGCGTTTGCGGATTGGTAAGCGAATTCACCGCCTTGGAATCCGCCATTATAAATTAAAAGCGAAATCGATTCGGTTGATCGGCCAGGTCCGCCGCCAGTAAGAGCCACAACGTGGTCAAAGACCATCAAAAAGTTTTTCATAGCTAAAACCATATTAATTGTGAAGAAAGGGGCTATCATTGGAAATGTAATATGCCAAAAACTTTGCCATTTATTAGCACCATCAATACTTGCAGCCTCATACAACTCTGCAGGAACCGTTTGTAAGCCTGCTAGATATAAAATGGTATTAAACGCACAAGCTTGCCAAACAGCGACAATGACGATTCCGATCCAAGCCCATTTTTCTTTCCCCAAAATATTGGTAGATAAAAAGTCGATTCCTAATTTTTCTCCTAATAAAGGAATAACATTGGCGAATAAGTAGTTGAAAATATAACCAACAATGAGGACGCTTAAAATATTTGGCAGAAAGTAGACAGCCTTAAAAAAGTTTTTAAACTTAATATTTGCATTGAGCCCCATCGCGATTAATAAGCTTAACACATTTACTAAAATAGTTGAAAAAAAAGCAAACTTAAACGTAAAAAGATAAGAGTTGAGCACATTTTCGTCTTGAAATAAATAGTGATAATTTTTTAATCCTACAAAATCGTAATCAAAGCTTAAGCCATCCCAGTTTGTAAACGAGTAGAAAATTCCTTGAATAGCCGGGAATGTGTGAAATGTTGCAAATAGAACAACAGCAGGTATCGTCATAAGATAAATCGCAATATTTTTCGGCTTTTTCATGCTTTTTACGGGTAAAAGAATATGTTTGTTTGTTGAAAGTGCGATATCCCTCTTCTTCATATGTTTTCCTCCTCATGTAGGGGAAGAGGAAATTAGGTTGAATCCTAATTCCCTCTCAAAATGCGTTTATTTACGACCCTGTACTTTTTCCCACTCGGCGTCTAAGTTTTTAAGGAATTTTTCTACATCTTTATCATGCGTAAGCTGTTGTAAAAGTTTTTCTAAACCGACTGCAAGTGGGATATAGTGGTCTGGGAAGTCAACGAGAGCTCCTTTTTCAAAACTTTCTTTCAATCCATCTAAAGCAGGATCCTCTTGTGTAATACCTTTAATGGCAGAGAATGCATTTTGTTCGCTTAAGTAAAATTTCGCATTTTCCGGATCAAGTAAGAAGTTTACAAATTTTCTTGCTTCTTCTGGATGTTTTGACGTTTTAGAAATAGCTAAAAGTAAATCGACACCAGAAACGAGTTTCGTATTTTCAGGATCATTTGTAGCTGGATAAGGGAAGACGCCTAGTTCAATATCAGGATTTGCTTTTCGGATTTCCGGTATAGCCCAAATTCCTTGTAAGTACATCGCTGATTCACCTTTGGCAAAAGCGACGTTCCCATCTGCATAACCTTTGCCAAAGTTATCTTTATGACCATATTCTAGTAATTGGACAAATTTTTCAGTTGCTTCTTTATATCCTTTTTGGAAAGTTGTTTTTCCATCATTCAACTGATCGAAGAAATTCTCTCCTTGCGTGTTGGCAGCGAGTGCGTTATAGACTGGCAAGGTAGTCCAAGCATCTTTGAATGTGAAATAGAATGGCGTTTTACCAGCCGCTTTCACTTTTTCAGCTACAGCGATTAGTTCGTCCCATGTTTTTGGAACCGTTAAACCAAGTTCGTTAAATATCGTTTTATTATAAATAATTCCATCTGCATTGGCTGCATATGGAATGGCGTATACTTTTTCTAATCCAGTAACATCGCGTAACATATCAATATAAGCAGGTTGAATGGAATCAAGTTCTGTGGCGTTCGTTACATCGACAAATACACCTGCTTTGGACAGTTCAGCGAATGTAGAGTTTGCTCCAATAGCGACGATATCCGGAATATCCCGCTTAGCAACGCGAGTTTTCAAAACCGTTTCAGCATCTGGCGGATTGGCGTTAACAACGTCGATATTAGGGTTTTCTTTTTCAAATTTGGAAATTAATTCATCAAATGTATCTTTCGCTTCAGACTTATAATGAAAAAATTCGATTTTTACTTTTTCACTTGAACTATCTTTTTCATCTACCTCCTCCGCTTTACATCCCACCAAAAAAAGTAAAATCATAGAAGCAATTAAATTTCCAAACACAATTATCCTTTTCCTTTTCATTGTTATCTCCCCCTAGAAATGAATTTATTTTAGTAAGCGTTTTCGCCTACTAGTAAAAATTTTAGTAAATTTTTTCGTTTCCGTCAATAAAAATTTTCTGAAAAAAGAAAAAAGCCGACCGTGTACAGGTCGACTTCTCTTCTCTTAATCAAACGTAATTTCTTTTACTTTCTCTTCATCCAATCGCTTAATGACTTCGACTAATAGTTTTACTGTTTGTTCGTAGTCATCGCGATGAAGAAGCGCCGCATGGGAGTGAATGTACCGTGTTGGGATGGAGATTGTCAACGCCGGAACGCCGCGCATTGTCATATGGATCGCACCTGCGTCTGTTCCGCCACCTGGCATCACATCAAAGCGATATGGAATGTTCATTTCTTCCGCAACATGAATGACAAATTCGCGCAATCCTTTATGTGAAACGAGCGTTGCATCGTATAAAACGATATGCGGGCCAGCGCCAAGTTTCCCCATCGCCTCTTTCTCTGACACGCCCGGCGTATCGCCCGCGATACCAACATCAACTGCAAATGCAATATCTGGTTCAATCGCAAAAGCAGATGTTCGTGCACCGCGCAAGCCGACTTCTTCTTGTACTGTACCAACGCCGTATACAACGTTTGGATGCTCGACGTCTTTTAATTGTTTCAACACATCGATCGCAATCGCACAACCGATGCGGTTATCCCATGCTTTCGCAAGCAACATTTTTTCATTGTTCATCACTGTAAATTCAAAATATGGCACAATCGCATCGCCAGGGCGCACGCCCCAAGCAAGCGCTTCGTCACGGCTAGAAGCTCCGATGTCGATAAACATATCTTTTATTTCCACCGGTTTTCTTCGCGCTTCAGCAGGTAAAATATGTGGCGGTTTTGAGCCGATGATGCCTGTAATATCACCTTGTTTTGTGACGATTGTCACGCGTTGAGCGAGCATCACTTGTCCCCACCACCCGCCAAGCGGTTGGAAACGAATAAAACCTTTTTCATCAATTTGGGTGACCATAAAACCAACTTCATCTAAGTGACCCGCAATCATCACTTTTGGTCCGTTTTCTTTTCCTACTTTTTTGGCAATTAAGCTGCCGAGACGATCAGTCGTTACTTCATCTGCATATGGAGCGATGTACGATTTCATCACTTCACGTACTTCCCGTTCATTGCCCGGAACACCTTTTGCATCCGTTAACGCTTTCAACATCGTTAACGTTTCATCTAATTTTTTCACGTATGTCACTCCTCTCTATGTACAACATTCATTATACTAAACATTTTGACAGTTGTTAATAATTGTGACTTTGTCGCTCATGGTTCACTTCGTTTTTTGCGACATACGCTCGTTCAATTTGTTCAGCATTGAATTGAAGCGCATGACCAAGCTGTGCATACGCATACACTAATTGACCATATGCTTCTTCGTCCATCTTTTTGCGAAACGTCTGAACGGCTTCAAATACGTGTAAAAACTGTTCAACAAGCGGTTTACTTTCTTGCACATGTGGCCATTGGATATGTTCATAAAGGGAAAGATCAAGCCCGAGCGATAAAATAAAATGAAGGCCGTCTACATATTCCTCTAAAATCGTTTCTTCTGCCGCTTTCGGCTTCGAACTCCAAAATTTAAAGCAACGTGTTTCGTTTGCAAGTTCTCCAATTTCAACAAGAAGAGCTAACAACTTGCGCTCCACTAAACGTTCACCGCGCAAACCACGCTCCGTTTCAATTCGCTCATCTAATTGCCGCTGCATAGAAAATAATTTTTTTATATCCATTTTTTCTCCCCCTCTTATAAAAAATGACCATCCCCTCAAGGGAGAATGGTCATTTCCTTTATTATTTGTTTAAGTTTTCTTTTGCGATGTTAGCAAGTTGTGTGAATGCTGCTGCATCGTTTACTGCTAAATCAGCAAGCATTTTGCGGTTTACTTCGATTCCTGCAAGCTTTAATCCGTGCATTAAACGGCTGTAAGAAAGACCGTTCATGCGCGCTGCAGCGTTAATGCGCGTAATCCAAAGTTTGCGGAAGTCGCGTTTGCGTTGGCGACGATCGCGATACGCATACATTAACGATTTCATTACTTGTTGATTTGCAACTTTATATAAACGATGTTTTGAACCGAAATATCCTTTTGCAAGTTTAAGAATTTTTTTACGACGTCTGCGTGTGACTGTACCGCCTTTTACACGTGGCATAACATTTCCCTCCTAAAATTATTTTACGTTATCTAACAATTGACGAATGCGTTTGAAATCGCCTTTTGATACAAGCGTTGCTTTACGAAGTTTACGCTTTTGTTTTTGTGTTTTGTTTGCAAATAAGTGGCTAGTGAATGCGTGTGAACGTTTTAATTGACCTGTTCCTGTCTTTTTGAAACGCTTCGCTGAGCCTTTGTGAGTTTTCATTTTTGGCATAAGGTGTTCCTCCCTTTTGTTATTTGTCGTTTTTCGGTGCTAGCACTAAAAACATGCTGCGGCCGTCCATTTTCGGAGCCGTCTCAACCGTACCAATATCCGCGCACGCCTCAGCAAATCGATCAAGCACGCGCTGACCAATTTCTTTATGCGTAATCGCACGTCCTTTAAAGCGAATCGTCGCTTTTACTTTATCTCCTTTTTCAAGGAACTTCCGCGCGTTGCGCAATTTTGTGTTGAAGTCATGTTCTTCGATCGTTGGGCTTAAGCGAATTTCTTTTACGTTAATTACTTTTTGCTTTTTGCGCGCTTCTTTTTCTTTCTTTTGTTGCTCGAAGCGGAATTTGCCATAGTCCATAATGCGGCACACTGGCGGTTTCGCATTTGGCGCAACCATCACTAAATCTAAATTTAAACGCGCTGCAATTTCTAACGCTTCTTGCTTCGTCTTAATCCCAAGCTGCTCGCCATTTGGATCGACTAAACGAACTTCACGTGCCCGAATGTTTTCATTAATAATAAAATCTTTGCTAATAACTAGCCACCTCCACGGTTTTTTCAAACTTGTTTGTTAAAGCAGAACGCACATAACAAAAAACGTGTGGGCATAATACACCCACACGTCTCGCTCACAACATTTCTTTGTCATGAAACCTGCTAACAGCCACGCGGCGTCGATCAGGTGAGAAGCGGGTGCTTCTGCTTGTGTTCAAACAAGTATTTACTTTTACTCTAACATATATACCATATATCAAAACACATTGTCAACTGATGTCAATTGATCACAACAAATAAAACTATAACAAACATAGAGAGAAAATGCAACTATTTATTTACGCACTTCTTTTACGATAGAGTCAACGAACGCATCAAGCGGCATCGTTTCGCTTTTTTGTTCGCCATATTTTCGCACGTTCACTGCCCGTTCATTTACTTCATTATCGCCGACAACGAGCATGTACGGAATTTTTTGCATTTGTGCTTCGCGAATTTTATAACCGATTTTTTCTTCACGCTCATCGACTTCAACACGAATGCCTGCCGCTTGTAACGCATGTTTTACTTCATACGCATAATCCATATGAACAGCTGGGGAAACAGGAATAACTTGTACTTGTACAGGCGCTAACCATGTCGGGAACGCCCCTTTATACTCCTCAATTAAAAAGGCAACGAAACGTTCCATCGTTGATACGACACCGCGATGGATGACAACCGGACGATGCGGTTTTCCGTCTTCACCGATATATGTTAAGTCAAAACGTTCCGGTAACAAGAAATCAAGTTGAACCGTAGATAACGTTTCATCTTTTCCAAGCGCTGTTCGTACTTGAACGTCTAGTTTTGGACCGTAAAACGCAGCTTCTCCTTCTGCTTCGTAATAGTCAAGTCCAAGCTCGTCCATCGCCTCTTTTAACATGCTTTGTGCTTTTTCCCACATCGCATCGTCATCATAATATTTTTCTTTATCGTGCGGATCGCGATACGACAGACGGAACGAATAGTCTGTTAAACCGAAATCTTTATATACATCTAAAATTAAATTAACGACACGCTTAAACTCGTCTTTAATTTGATCTGGGCGAACGAAAATATGCGCATCATTCAATGTCATTCCACGAACGCGTTGCAATCCTGTAAGCGCACCTGACATTTCGTAACGATGCATCGTACCGAGCTCTGCGATACGAATTGGCAACTCGCGATAGCTATGAATTTTATGTTTATACACCATCATATGATGTGGGCAGTTCATCGGACGTAAGACGAGCTGTTCATTATCCATTTCCATTGGCGGAAACATCCCATCCTTATAGTGATCCCAATGACCAGACGTTTTATATAACTCGACGCTACCTAGCACTGGTGTATATACGTGTTGATAGCCAAGCGACAGCTCTTTATCGACGATATAACGCTCAATTGTTCGGCGAATAGTTGCACCTTTTGGAAGCCAAAGCGGCAATCCTTGTCCTACTTTTTGCGATGTCATAAATAAGTCGAGCTCTTTTCCGAGCTTGCGATGATCGCGCTCTTTCGCTTCTTGTAAAAGACGTAAATATTCATCTAAATCTTCTTTTTTGAAAAAGGCCGTACCGTAAATGCGTTGCAACATTTTATTTTTACTGTCACCACGCCAGTATGCACCTGCCACGCTTAACAGTTTAAACTCTTTAATTTTTCCTGTTGATGGGACGTGCACTCCGCGGCAAAGGTCGAAAAATTCGCCTTGTTCGTAAATGGAGACGATTTCTCCTTCTGGAATGTCGTGAATAAGCTCAATTTTTAAATGATCGCCAATTTCTGTATAACGACGAATCGCCTCTTCACGACTAACTTCTCGACGAACGATATCTAAGTTTTCTTTCACAATTTTTTTCATTTCTTGTTCAATTTTCGGTAAGTCTTCTGCTGTAATTGGTACATCGACATCAATATCATAGTAAAAGCCGTTTTCGATGACAGGGCCAACACCAAGCTTCACATCTTTGTACAATCGTTTAATCGCTTGTGCCATTAAATGCGCTGTGCTATGACGTAAAATGTCAAGCGCCTCCGGCATATCTTGCGTAATAATCGAAATGGCGCCATCTTCTTCAATCGGTGTTCGCAAATCGATCATGCGATCGTTTAGCTTTCCTGCAATTGCTTTTTTCTTCAATCCTGGACTAATGGACGCTGCAATGTCTTCCGTCGTCACTCCTTTCGGAAACTCCTTCACTGCTCCATCTAGAAATGTAATTTTTACTACATCCGCCAAAGCTTTTCACTCCTTTTTTTAGAAATAAAAAAAACTCGTCCCAAAAACGAGGGACGAGTTGGTTTCGTGGTTCCACCCTTCTTCCCGTCTATACGGATATAAATCGAGCGTATAAACGGCTTCATTTCGATAACGGCGCAAACCGTCAGCAATTACTAAACGGGCGATCGTCCCATTGTTCACTGCTGAAGTTTAGAGGTGGTAAGTGCATTTTTCGTGTTAGGAAGGTTTCAGCCTATGCCTTCCCTCTCTGTGAACCGTAAAAATACACCCATGTCCTCATCATCACTTTTTGCTTTATTCATTATGTATGTCATTATAAGCATATTTTTTTGGAAAATCAAGAGGTGGTCGCAGCTCCATTCGCTCTTGGAACACATTTTGAATCGTTTGAATCATTCCAACATCTGTCACATTTGTATACATATATATTTTTTCTGGCGCTATCGATACGAGCGGCGCTAATACAGACGTATCAATGTACATCGGCTGACTCACCATCAATCGACGGTCAATAAACTGCTTTAATTGCTGAGGCGACAAGTGAAAAAATTGGTCATCAAAAAATTGAAACGTTTCGTTTTCATATACTAAATGAAGAATGCTCATTTGTGGCTGGCGCGACACCACGATTTCGCGCAACAGTTGAACAAACGATTGGTATTC
The DNA here is from genome assembly GCF_019553625.1 of Anoxybacillus sp. ST70. Taxonomy (NCBI): domain Bacteria; kingdom Bacillati; phylum Bacillota; class Bacilli; order Caryophanales; family Anoxybacillaceae; genus Anoxybacillus; species Anoxybacillus sp. ST70. The sequence goes on along the minus strand of NZ_JAHZOF010000002.1, from coordinate 130,693 downwards.
TTGTTCTAATTTATATTCGTCAATCGCTAATTCGACATAATGCATAAGCCGATCATAATACGGCTTTAAGCGAAAAGTCATAAGCGACTCAAACGAAAACACCCCTTCATGCAAACATTCATGTAACGATTGAGCAATAAGTTGCTCACGCGGTATATTCATCTTTTTTCCGAGACGATAATCATGCCTTTCGCCGTCAATAAACGAATACGTAAGCTGCAAAATTTGTTGTTGTTCTTCTTCATTTTCATAAAAAAACGTTCGCGAAATGATCGATAAAATCCAACGCGCTTCAAACGCTCGAATGATACATGAAGCAAAAATAGGAATGAACAATGCGCGCATATGCGCAACATCCCGTTCATGAAAAAAAACGGTAATCGTCTTGTCATCATAAAGCAACTTCCCATATGGTTGCGGTGCTTTGCTTAACTGTGCAAATAGGCGTTGTGCATCTTGTCCATTTTGAAATACGATATAAATCAACGGTGCCCCCCCTTTTCCCGAAACATGCTTGTTTTATATATATGGGGAACACCGTTTGTTTATCACAGTTCCATTCGGCGATTTTTTCCTTTCATTTCAATCGGAGTAGCTAAATAGACAATTCGTTCAATGATTCGTGCCGCTTTTACTTGTTCTTCTTCCCCTCGCTGTGAGTGAGCAAGGTGATGCGTCAAACGTTTTAAATCAAAATTTGATGTAAAACATGTCGGCAAATGTTCAAGCATACGATATTGTAAAATCGGACCGAGCACCTCATCGCGCCACCAGCTTGACATTAATTCTGCTCCTAAATCATCGAGCATCAGAACGGGTACTTGCTTTGCATATTCAATCGTATCTTGAAATGCATCCGTTTGAAGTGATGATTTTAGCGAGCGAACAAACTCTGGCACGTACACAAGAAATGATGCAATGTGCCTTTGGGCTAACTCATTTGCCATCGCCGCTAACAAATATGTTTTTCCGATGCCAAACGATCCATATAAATATAGTCCTTTCATTCGCTTGCCTATTTCATATGTCGATGCAAACGTGTTCGCAAGCTCGATCGCTTCGATTCGCCCAAGATCGTCCGTTTCTAGCTTATCAAACGAGGCTTGCAACATATCGCGCGGAATAAATAAACTACGAATAAGCGACTGTTGCTTTTTTCGTTCATCATCTTGCACTTTACGAGCACACCGCTCATACTGCACGTCAATGTTTTTCCCTTGCCAAATTAAATGAGGCGTATAACCTTTCAGTAAGTTCGGACATTGTTCTAAGCTTTGGCAACGTTCACAATGCTTACTTTGTTGCACAAACTCGTACAATTTACCGAGATGACGATTTAACATCGCATCCGTCACGTGATGGCCACGCAAAAATGTTTGAACATGAGGATCACGTAAAATGTCGCGCTTCATCGCCTCATATCGCTCTTTAAAATCGTGACGATTCATCAAATGGTGAATTGTTTCCCGAATTGGTTTCATCGTTTATCCCCTAACTTTTCGGTTTTTTCAACCGTTCTTCCAACTCGCGCCGTTTTTGTTCTAGCTCTTCTTCTGATTTCACTTGTTTTCGCTCAAATTGTGAATAGTCCGTCTGTAGCCAATCTGGCAACAGTTCGGTACGAATCGGTTTTTTCGCGCCTTTTTGCTCTTTTTCTTTCATAAACGTCTCATATTCTCGCGCTTCTTTTTTCGCTAATTCCATCGCTTGTTTCACCGTACGTACCTTTTTTCGCGCCCATGAACTCGCAATTTTTTCAACATATTTTTTCGGCAACTTCATATCCGTCCGCAGCATGACATAGTAAATAAGCACGTTCATGACACCTGGCGGCAATTTTTGTTTAAACATAATGTCTTCAATCAACTGTAAATCAGCTAATGCCGGTTCAACTCCACCAGAAAAATCCATAAGCAATTGTCTCGGCGAAACGGTTTCTAGTTGTTTTATTAAATATTCTTCTTCATTTTTTGGCTCGACATGTGCCATCGTTCGCTCAGCTAACGGTTGTACCCGATCATATAAACGCGGAAGCGCTTCACCACGTTCAAATTGATACCATTCTTGCGCCGCTTTTCGTAGTGCTTCGATGTCAATTTGTTCAGCGGGATCGATGACGCCCATCACAATTTTTTGCATATCAAGAGGACCAATCCCATACAGAAAAGAAAGCTTTTTGATTGCATCTTTTACTTTTTCAGTAATCGCCCGTCGTGGTACAAGGTGATGGGATAGTCCAGCGTAAAAGGCATCAAAGTCAAATATATCATCTTGCATCTTATACATCGCTCGTTCTTTTCCTATATATTGCTGTCCATCTTGAAGCATCACTTCTTGTTTCGCTTCATCACTTAATTTATGAATCATTTTTTCGGGTTGGATGGATGAAAAGACATCGTGAAATGAGCGGGTGATAGATGTAAATGACGTACGATCAATGGCACGATCAGAAAAAAACTTTTTCAGCTTTTGAAATTTTGTTTTTCCGACACGGTCATATAAAAATACATTTAAAACGCCATCGTTGAAAAATTGTTCTGGTGTAAGTGGAAGAAGCAATTCATAAATAAATACCCGTTCATCGTCTTCATTCGTTCGTTTCATGTACGTATTTAACAACCCAATCCCTTCAAGCTTTAAACGCTCGGCATATATCGTCGGCAAACTGCATTGCATGATCGCCATTAAGCTATGATGTGTCGTCTCCTCGCTCCATAGACGCGCTTGTTCAAGTTCGCTCCATAACGTCATATATAAGCTGTACGCTTGAGCCCCGATTAAAGGTTGATATAAAAGCGTCAATACTTTTCGGTCTAGTTCACTTAACACTCCGTTCGCATGGACAATATATCGGTCGACCGCAATTAACTCTTTCCAACTATATTCCATCTTATCGACCTTCTTCATATGAAAAAGAGCACGTTATGCTCTTTCTCCTTGTTCTTTTTTAATGAGCTCTTTTAATTCTTCAATAAAGACGTTTAAATCTTTAAACTGTCGATATACAGAGGCAAAACGAACGTAAGCGACTTCATCAATTTTTGATAATCTTTCCATCACCATTTCGCCGATCGTTTCACTTTTTACTTCATTTATGCCACTATTGCGCAATTCTCGCTCAATTTGCTGCGTCACTTGCTCTAATTGTTCAAGGGCAACCGGCCGCTTCTCACATGCTTTAATCAGCCCACGCAATATTTTTTCACGACTAAATTCTTCTCGCGTTCCTTCTTTTTTCACGACAATTAACGGTGTTTCCTCTACCTTTTCAAACGTTGTAAAACGAAAATGGCAACGTTCACATTCGCGACGACGGCGAATGGAACGCCCTTCATCAACTGGACGCGAATCAAGTACACGCGTCCCATGATGGTGACACGATGGGCATTTCATATGTATCAACTCCCGATAGTAATCTTACCCTTATAGTAGACAAAAAAAGGCACATACACAACTACTTCTCACTATATATTCCCGATCCGATGTATGTTAATCGTTTAGCTAATTGATCATATAAACGAATAATAAGTTGACGGCTAAATCCAAAGTCGATCGGCAACCACTTTGTTTCCGTTGTCACAGAAAAATCAATAGCTGTTTCAAACGGTCGAACAGAAATGACTGTCACGACGATAAATGCTTTTTTTCCTTTTGTAAGCGATACACTCATTTCTCCTCTTTCTTCAGAGATTGCTACAATATGATAGCCGTCCATTTGCTCAAATATTTCTTTCACTGTCTTTAATGCAGCCATTTGCGTCGTTTTGTAATAGCGGCTTTTTAACTGCTCATCCGGGTGACGTTCCGATGTTTCATTATGATTCGTTAATACGTATTTCCACTTCACCTTTCGTCTCCTCGCCTTTCAATGAATGATAAAAAAGAGGTGCAGAATCTACACCTCTTTTCTCTTACATTTTATTATAAAGCTTTTGCTTGTTTAATTTCAATCGGACCCATGCCACGAGGCAATTCAATTGTTTCACGTGTTTGCGCGCCTAACGCTTCTGCAATATAGTCAGCAGCAATTGTTGGATCTAAATGTCCACATGTGTACACATCGATACTCGCATATCCGTGTTCAGGAAAACTGTGAATTGTTAAATGTGATTCAGAAATGATCACAACACCGCTAACGCCTTGTGGTGCAAATTTATGAAATGCAACTTCACGAATTTCCGCACCTGACTTTAACGCTGCATCAACAAATGTTTTTTCAATAAACTCGATGTCATTCAACTTATCAAAATCGCATCCCCAAAGTTCTGAGATAACGTGACGACCCATTGTATCCATGATCGTATCCCCCTTTAATAAATTTTGAAAAAATAAACGATGAATTTCTTTTGCTTTCTGGAATGTATAACTACCACGGGGGAAAGTTAGTCCAAAGAGGTCCTAACCCTTTAAGTAGTCACATTACCATGCGTTCAAGAAGTTCACGAAAAATAGTATACTTTGTTTATATATTTTTTTCAATATTGTTTTTTGTTTTTTTGTAAAATAGGCATAAAAATAACGCTGGAGCCCCAGCGTTATGACATGGCAACCGCTTCATTTTTTAATAACTGTTTCGCGACAAGCTTTGTTAAGTCGACAACGCGGCACGAATAACCCCATTCATTGTCATACCATGCTAATACTTTTACTTTTCGATTTTCGATCACCATCGTGGATAAGCCATCGACAATGGCAGAGTGTGGATTCGTATTAAAATCAATGGATACGAGCGGTTCCATCGTCACGTCTAAAATACCTTTTAACGATCCACGCGCTGCTTGCATAAATGCCTCGTTGACTTCATCGACCGTTACGTCTTTTTTGACATCGACAACGACATCAACAAGCGAAACGTTTGGCGTTGGAACACGCAACGCCATGCCGTGCATTTTTCCTTTTAAATGTGGCAATACGAGCTCTAACGCTTTCGCTGCACCTGTCGTTGTCGGAATGATCGATTGTGCGCACGAACGTGCACGGCGTAAATCTTTATGTGGATTGTCAATATTTTTCTGATCGTTTGTATACGCATGCACAGTTGTCATCAATCCATTTTCAATGCCGAATGCTTCATCAAGCACTTTCACAACCGGAGCTAAACAATTTGTTGTGCATGAAGCATTTGAAATAATGATATGTTCCGGAGAAAGCATATGTTCATTTACACCCATGACAATCGTTACATCTTCATCTTTTCCTGGCGCTGTTAAAATGACACGTTTTGCTCCTGCTTCGATGTGCATCATTGCTTTCTCTTTTGCGTTAAACTTTCCTGTCGCTTCAATGACAATATCGATTTGAAGCTCTCCCCATGGCAATAGGCGTGGATCACGGGAATTGAGCAACTGTACTTTTTTCCCGTTTACAATAAGCCCATCTTCAACCGGAATAACTTCTCCATCAAATTTGCCGTGGTTTGAATCATATTTTATTAAATGAGCTAACGTTTCAGGCGGATAGCTCGCATTAATCGCTACAATATCAAGATCTTGTTCAATAATCGCTTTTCGGAACACCATTCGTCCAATGCGTCCGAACCCGTTAATCGCTACTCTCGCTTTCATTATATAGCTCCTTTCAATATATATGTTATACTATTTACTTGTTATCTACAAAAATAGTATAACACTTTTAGTGTGTTTATGCTATAAAAAAATAAAAAAAGGGCGTCCTATTTTTCAAGGACACCCCAACGCATTAAGCATGTATGCAGTTGTCGTTTCGTTTCTTCTATCGTTCCGTTATTGTCGATCACAGCATCGGCTTTCTTTCTTTTTTCTTCAAGTGGCATTTGTGCTTTGATTCGCGCCCACGCTTCTTCAGCCGAAAAGCCATTGCGCTCACAAAGCCGATGAAGCTGGGTTTGTTCATCGACATATACAACGAGAATGCGATCAACGAGATGCTCTAATTTGCTTTCGAATAGAAGGGGAATATCAAGAACAACTACCTTTTTCCCCTGTTTCGCATATTGTTCTTTTTGTTGTAGCATATGTTTGCGCACAAGCGGATGAACGATGGCATTTAACTGTTTTCGCTTTTGTTCATCATCGAACACGATCGCACCGAGTTTGCGGCGATCAATTGCTCCGTTTGCATCTAAAATGTCGCGGCCGAACGTTTCAATAATGGGCTTATACGCCTCACCATTTATTGCTGTGACACGATGGGCAATTTCATCTGCATCAATGACAGGAATATGTAAGTCGCGAAACATCGCCGCGACCGTGCTTTTTCCGCTCGCAATCCCCCCTGTTAAACCGATCGTTAACACTTACCGTCCCCCCTACCTCATTTTAAAAATACCAAGTACAATGAGCATAATTCCAGGCAAAAACGAATATTTTTGTAGCCAGTCATATGTCCTAAACGACTTACCAATTTTTAAACCGCTAAATAAAAAGCTAAAGCTAAGCAAACAAACGAGAAATGTCGTAAACGTTACAGAATAATTTAAAAGCGCTGCGCTCACTCCGGCTCCAAACGCATCAAGAGACAACGCAACACCTAAAAATACAGCTTCCATCCCTGTAATCGTACCTGATCGGTCAAAATCAGCCATCGTCGGCTTGCGTAAAATTTGAATAACAATACCGAGCGAACGAATTTCTACATTCATGAGAAACTTTTCTTCATTGTCGTCTCGTTTAAGGATAAATTGAATGAGCATCCATAGCCCTAATACGATCAATATACTTCCACCCATTGCGTTCGCAACAGTTGAGGAAAAAAACGCATATATGATGCGTCCAATGCCCATCGCTACTAAAAAAGTCATGCACGAAAACAGCGAAATAATGAGCAATGACCGAAGCGGAATATGCACATTCCGCATGCCATACGTAATCCCGACAGTCAAACCGTCGATGCTAACAGCTAAAGCAAGTAAAAATAAAGACCATGTGATCATCAGCGCCCGCCCCTTCCTTTGAAAAACTACCATAGTATATGGAAGAGGCCTAGGCAATGTTCTTACACTATGTTTGACAATGTTTACAATAATGCGTACCGCGATTCGCAACCGTTGTTTTGACAATGGGCTCTCCACATCGACGGCACGGCTTGTTTACGCGACCATATACGTACAATTGCGTCTGAAATGTTCCTATTTTCCCTTGTGTATTGACGTACGTTCGAACCGTACTTCCCCCTTTTTCAATCGCTTCTCGTATCGTTTCAACGATCGCTTCATGTAACGCTTCTACCTCCTGCGTCGTTAACGTAGCTGCGAGGCGTTCTGGGTGAATGGACGAACGAAATAGCACTTCATCGACATAAATGTTCCCTAACCCAGCAACAATCGTTTGATCAAGCAATACCGCTTTTATTTTTCGTTTTGTTCGTTGAAGCTGATCGGTAAGCCATGAAACAGTAAACTGCTCATCAAGTGGCTCGATGCCGATATGCAATAAAGGAGGAATGTTTTCCCCTTTATCGCACAAATGCATTGTCCCAAATTTACGCACATCGCGATAACGAAGTTCTGTACGATCTGTAAATGTAAAAAAGATATGCGTATGTCGATCAAATGGAGCATTTTCTTTTTCGTATATGTAGCGTCCTTCCATACGCAAATGGGACACAAGAACGACATCATCCAATTGAAAAATTAAAAATTTTCCTCGTCGTTGAATATCGGCAATCGTTTTTCCTTTTAATCGTTCACAAAATGTTTCTACGTCAGGATGTTGAATCATCTTTTCCCAATGCACTTTCACCCGTTCGATCGTTTTGCCGACAACAAGCGGAAGAAGCGTGCGCCGCACCGTTTCCACTTCAGGTAATTCTGGCATCATGTGTTCATCCTTTCTTTACTTTGCATCATACCACGTCGGTCCAAAGTGATAATCGACCTTTAGTGGAACACGTAATGATACCGCATTTTCCATCACGTCTGGAACAAGTTTTTTCAACAAATCAATTTCCTCTTTTGGAGCCTCTAAAATCAGTTCATCATGTACTTGCAATAATAGACGAGCTTGTAACCGTTCTTCATGTAACCGTGTCGCTAAATCAATCATCGCCTTTTTAATAATATCGGCAGCACTTCCTTGAATCGGCGTGTTCATCGCTGTCCGCTCAGCAAAGCTGCGAATATTAAAGTTGTTGCTCGTAATATCCGGTAAATAGCGACGACGATGAAGCAACGTCGTAACATATCCTTTTTGTTTCGCATCTTGTATAATTTCTTCCATATACCGTTTGACACCCGGATAACTTTGAAAATATCGCTCGATAAATTCCGCTGCTTCTTTGCGTGTAATGCCTAAGTTTTGCGACAATCCGTAGTCGCTAATTCCGTAAACGATACCAAAATTGACGGCCTTCGCTTGTCGGCGCATATGTGCGGTTACTTCTTCTTCCTTTACATGAAAAATGTCCATCGCTGTTTTCGTATGAATGTCGAGATCATGATGAAATGCTGCGATTAAATTTTCATCGTTAGCAATATGAGCTAACACCCGCAACTCAATTTGCGAATAGTCAGCCGCAAAAATGACCCAGTCATCAAAAGATGGGACGAATGCTTGACGAATTTTTCTTCCTTCTTCAATGCGAATCGGAATGTTTTGTAAATTAGGCTCCGTCGAACTTAAGCGCCCTGTTTGCGTCAATGCTTGTTGGAAAATGGTATGCACTTTCCCTGTATCTTGACGAACTACTTTCATTAATCCTTCTACATATGTCGATTGTAATTTTCCGAGCTGACGATAATGTAAAATTTGCTCGATGATTTCATGGTAAGGAGCTAATTTTTCTAAAACATCCGCCGATGTTGAATAACCTGTTTTCGTCTTTTTTACAATCGGCAACTGTAATTTCTCAAACAAAATCGTCCCTAGTTGTTTTGGGGAATTGATGTTAAATGTCGTTCCTGCTAATTCATAAATGCGTTGCTCAATTTGTTGAAGCTGAGCGGTGAACTCTTTCCCCATGTCTTGCAAGCGATTCACATCTACTTTTACACCGTGAAACTCCATTTGTGCCAAAATGAACGTAAGTGGTAACTCTAAGTGAATAAGCAATTCGAATTGTTCATTTTGCTTTAGTTCATGAATATATGTTTCTTTTAGCGAAGCGATCGCTTTTGCTTTTCGTACGAGATGTTCAGCTAATACATTTGTCGGGGGAATAGTTTGTTTTGCCCCTTTTCCGTATACTTCTTCATCGCTTTGTACGTCTGTATATTGCTTTGTTTTTGCAACAGCAGCGACATCTCCGTTTGCATCTGTCGGATTGAGCAAGTATGCAGCTAATAATAAATCAAAATCAACACCTTTCAATTCAATGCCGTGCCACTTTAGCGCAACAATCGCTCGTTTCGCATCAAACACACTTTTTTTACATCGCTCATTCTCAAGCCATGTTCGAAATATAGATGAGGCGAAAGCAACATCTGTGGGAATAAAAAAATGTCCTCGCTCATTAACAAGTGCAAATCCGAGAATCGGTGCTTGATGATAATTCGCATCGAGCACTTCGACAACAAGGGCGCTCTCTTCCGTCAACATATGTTCTTCAATCGTTTGCACCGTCACAAAAGAGACGTTCGTTAACGATCGTTGTTCATGTAAAGACTTTCCTATTTTATCCATTAACGATGTAAAACCTAGCTCTTGAAATAGCGCTGCCAGTCGCTCAACATCGTATGACTGCCATGCTAATTCATCAAGCGATAGCGTAAGCGGAACGTCGCGATGAATGGTTGCTAGCTGTTTACTTAGTAGCGCTTGTTCACGATACGTTTGTAAATTTTCTTTTAGTTTTTTTCCTGAAATATGTTCAAGTGATGCAAGTACGTGTTCAACTGTTCCGTACTCCTTTAACAACTTTAATGCTATCTTTTCTCCGACTCCCGGAACACCTGGGATATTATCCGATGCATCTCCCATTAACCCTTTTAAATCAACAATTTGCGCCGGCGTTAATCCGTACTTTTCAAGTACATGTTCTGGTGTATATCGTTCCATATCTGTTATTCCTTTTTTCGTCACATGGACATGAATACGCTCAGACGCTAATTGAGTTAAGTCCCGATCCCCTGAAATAATCACAACGTGAAATCCTTCTTTTTCCGCTTGTGTCGCGAGCGTCCCAATAATATCATCGGCTTCATAATTTTCAAGCTCATACGTGCGGATGTTATACGCATCGAGCAACTCACGTAAAAATGGGAACTGTTCTGATAGTTCCGGTGGCGTTTTTTGTCTCCCACCTTTATATTCTGTATACACTTCATGACGAAATGTCGTTTTCCCTGCGTCAAACGCCACGAGCATGTGCGTCGGCTTTTCTTCTTCAATGAGCTTCATTAACATCATGGTAAAACCGTAAATCGCATTTGTATGAATCCCTTTATCGTTATGTAAGAGCGGCAGAGCAAAAAAAGCGCGGTAAGCGATGCTATTGCCGTCGATCAATACTAATTTATTTGTCAAACCGAAAACCTCCTCTTTATTCACTTACGCTTATTTTACCACGATACCCGTAAAAAAAGAAAAAAGACGAGAACGTTCGTTGTCCTCGCCTATTCCAAGACAATCGGCTTCTTGGATGAAGGGGTTTTCATCTGTTATCTTACCAATATTTTTTGAATATATGGTAAATCGTTTGTAAATATATCGTAAAAAAATTACTCGTCTAAACAAGCATCGATGCGAAAATGCACGGTAAAGGTCGTTCCTACCCCTACTTCACTTTTGACAGAAATCGTTCCGTGATGTGCCTCCACTAAATGTTTTACAATCGCCAATCCAAGACCTGTTCCACCTGAATTGCGACTTCGTGCTTTGTCTACGCGATAAAATCGTTCAAAAATGCGCGGAATTTCTTTTTGTTCAATACCAATTCCTGTGTCGCTGACATGAACACGCAATTGTTTATCGTCCTTTTCGATGGAAACAGTGACGCGTCCACCTGCTGGCGTATAAGCGATGGCGTTGTTAATTAAATTAATAAAAATTTGCTTTAAACGATGTAAATCCCCATACATATAACAAATCGGTGCATTCGATGTGCATGATAATGCAATTTGTTTATCGTTTGCTTTCGCTTCAAGCATAACAATGACTTCTTTTAATACTTCATGCAAGTCAACAACAGATACATTTAATGTAAATCCTTGTTGTTCAATTTTCGATAAATCAAGCAAATCTTGAATTAAATGTTGAAGTCGTTCACTTTCTTTTAAAATAATCGTTAAAAAATATTCAAGCGTTTGAGCATCATGCATCGCCCCATCTAACAACGTTTCCGCAAAACCTTTAATCGATGTAATCGGCGTTTTTAGTTCGTGTGAAACGTTCGCGACAAAATCTTTTCGCATTTGCTCAAGCTTTTTTAGCTCAGTAATATCATGGAACACAACAATAATTCCTTTCCATTCATCGTTCGTTCCGATAATTGGTGTTCCGTATACTTCGAAATGTTTTCGCTCAATACCGACAGGAAGAAGCAATTGTTTACGTACGTTTACTTCGGTCATAAATATTTCTTCCACAAGCGCAATAACTTCTTTATGCGGAAACGCCTCATAATATAAACGATGAACATAGTCGGACGGATCAATATGAAACATTTCCTTATACGCGCGGTTCATCAGCGAAATGTAGCCACGTTGATCAATTAAAATTAAGCCGCTCCCCATATTTTCAATTAATGCCCGCAAGCGATCTTGCTGCATTTCTTGCATGCGCACCATCTCTTGTAAATTGCGCGCTAAAATGTTAAGCGACTGACTAAGCATTCCTGTTTCATCTTCTCGACTTTCGTACGTTCGTGCCTTATAATTGCCGCGTGCAAGCTCCATCGCCACTTTTGTCGCGGTCTCAATCGGTTTTGTATATTGATTCGTAATTTTAATACCTAATAAAAGAATAATGAAAAATGCAATGCTTAAGCTGAATGTAAGCAAAATCCAAATTTGTTCATTTACCCGCTCAATCGCATATATCGGCAAGCTGAGAACGATATGCCCCAGTTGTTCATCTCGTTGCCAAAATGGGACCGCATAGTAATATAAATCTTGCTCTTCTTCAAATATAACGGACCGATCTTCTTGTTTTAATAACGTTTGAATCAATTTTTTATGACGTTTTTCATCAATGGATACGTAATTGTTCGTATCAAACATAAGTTTCCCATTTCGGTCAACAATGGTGATGCGAGCAGACAACATATCGCTAATGGCACGCAATTTTTGCTCAAACGATGATGATTGGAGCGATTTATTTTCCATATATAAAGCTAAAAGCTTCGCCTCTTTCTCCATACGTTCATGGACAGTATCTGCATAAAATTTTTGAAATAATTGGCCTAATAATAACCCAAGACCAAATAAAACAGATAAAATGACAGAAATGAGGCCAAGCAATAGCCGAGAGCGAAATTTATTCATCCGCTTTCGGCTCCTCTAGTTTATACCCTAATCCGCGTATCGTTTTTATATATACGGGTTTTCGCGTATCTTGTTCAATTTTTTCACGCAAATGGCTAATATGTACATCGACAATGCGCGTATCACCAGCAAAATCGTAATTCCATACGGCGCTAAGCAATTGATCGCGCGTCAGCACACGCCCTTTATATTTCGCTAAATATGCTAATAGTTCAAACTCTTTCGGAGTTAATTCTAATCTTTGCTCTGCAAAATACGCCTCATAACGATCTGGGAAAATTTTTAGTTGCCCGACAATGAGCGAATCGTCACCATTTTCTTGTTTTTCTTCATGTCCATGAATGGTCGTTCGGCGCAAAATCGCCTTGACACGCGCGACAACTTCGCGTGGGCTAAACGGCTTTGTCATATAATCATCAGCACCTAGTTCAAGCCCAAGCACTTTATCAAACTCATCGTCTTTTGCCGTCAACATTAAAATAGGTGTCATCACTTTTTGTTGACGCAATTGCTTACATACTTCGATACCATCTAATTTTGGTAACATTAAATCGAGAATGATAAAATCGGGTCGTTCTTCCAATGCTTTATGAAGCCCTTCTTCCCCATCATAAGCTGTTAATACAATAAATCCTGCCTGCTTTAAATTGTACTCTAATAAAGTGACGATCGAGTGCTCATCATCGACAACTAACAGACGTTTCGACATAGCCATCCTCCAACAACGTAAATTTGTTACATTTTTATTATAACGGGTTACTTTGAAAGATAAAAATAAAAAAAGAGGCGATGCCCCTTTTAAAAGTTATCTAATGCTTTTTCTTCCATAAACGGATATGGAGGAACGACACGCAACGCCCCAACTAATATTTCTTCTCCATCTCGAACCGCTTGAACAGAAATATGAATTTCATTGTTTTCTTCATCAACATGCGTTACTTCAAATAAAAACTCCACGTGTTCATAATGATATACCGGTCGTTTAAATTCAATCGTTTGGGAAACGATATGACTTCCTGGACCTGGTAAATATTTCGAAATAGCTGATGTAATCATACCTGTTAACATAATCGCTGGTACGATCGGACGTTTCAACGGTGTTTGAGATGCATAGTCATGTTGAATATAAAGCGGGTTCGCATCGTTTGTCAGCCCTAAATATAACAATAAATCTTTATCTTCAATCGCTTCCGTTAATACGAGCTTCTCCCCTACCGAAATGTCCGAAATTAAACGCCCAATTTTACGCTTTTTCCCTAACATCGCCATCTCCCCTTTGTTTGACCATATATAAAAATTCGGGGAAAGGTCCCCCGAATTTTTTATCATTGTAACACTTTCATCACGTTTTTCACCGATTCAACAGATTTCGCTAATGCTGCTTTTTCTTCTTCTGTTAGCTGTAATTCGATCACTTTTTCGATTCCGTTGCCACCTAAAATCGTTGGCACACCTAAATAAATGCCTTCATATCCGTATTCGCCTTCTAAATAAGCGATGGCTGGAAGAACTCGGCGCTGGTCTTTTACGATCGCTTCAACCATCTCAGCAAGGGAAGCGGCTGGCGCATAATAAGCACTACCGTTGCCTAGCAAGTTGACGATTTCACCGCCACCTTTACGCGTACGTTCAACAATGGCATCTAAACGCTCTTTTGGGATTAACGTTTCAAGCGGAATGCCTCCTGCGTATGAGTAACGTACAAGCGGTACCATATCATCTCCATGACCGCCTAAAACAAATCCTGTAATGTCTTTAACAGATAAGTTTAATTCTTGTGCAACAAATGTTCGGAAACGTGCGGTATCTAATACACCCGATTGACCGATGACGCGGTTTTTCGGAAAGCCTGATTCTTTAAATACTGTATATGTCATCGCATCTACTGGGTTTGTTAAGACGATAATAAAGCAGTTTGGTGAGTATTTGACGACTTCTTTCGTTACAGCTTTCATAATGCTTTGATTTGTCGTTACTAAGTCGTCACGGCTCATCCCTGGCTTCCGCGCAATCCCCGCAGTGATGACAACGATATCTGAATCAGCCGTATCCGCATAATCTGACGTACCAATAATGTTCGCGTCAAAACCAAGAACTGGGCTTGACTCAAGCATATCGAGCGCCTTTCCTTTTGTCGGATTTTCCAATTGTGGAATGTCGACAAGAACGATATCCCCTAGCTCTTTTTGCGCTAAAATAAACGCTGTTGTCGCTCCCGTAAATCCAGCACCGATAATTGAGATTTTTTTACGTTTCATACCCACGTTCTTCCATCCCCTTTTTTTCGTTTATTCACTCATATTTCGAATGAGAGCATCCGCAAATTCAGAGCATTTCACTTCTGTTGCACCTTCCATTAAGCGTGCAAAATCATATGTGACCACTTTAGATGCAATTGTTTTTTCCATAGAGTCAATAATGAGTTTCGCTGCTTCGTTCCAACCGAGATGTTCAAACATCATTACACCAGATAAAATGACCGATGACGGATTTACTTTATCTAATCCTGCATATTTTGGTGCCGTGCCATGCGTTGCTTCAAAAATTGCATGACCTGTTTCATAGTTAATGTTTGCACCTGGAGCAATACCGATGCCGCCTACTTGTGCTGCAAGCGCATCAGAAATGTAATCGCCGTTTAAGTTCATCGTCGCAACAACATCAAACTCGCGTGGACGAGTTAAAATTTGTTGTAAGAAAATATCTGCAATCGCATCTTTAATGATAATTTTTCCTGCTGCTTCTGCTTCCGCCTGCGCTTTGTTTGCAGCTTCTTTTCCATGCGCTTCAACGATGCGATCATACTCCGCCCATGTAAACACTTGATCGCCAAATTCTTGTTCAGCTAATTCGTAACCCCAGTTTTTAAACGCACCTTCTGTATATTTCATAATGTTTCCTTTATGAACGAGCGTCACAGATTTGCGACCGTGTTCAATCGCATATTTAATCGCCGCACGCACTAATCGTTTCGTTCCTTCTTCTGAAATTGGCTTAATGCCGATTCCTGACGTTTCAGGGAAGCGGATTTTGCGTACGCCCATTTCATTTTGTAAGAAATCGATCACTTTTTTTACTTCTGGCGTTCCTTTCGCATATTCGATTCCAGCATAAATATCTTCTGTATTTTCACGGAAAATGACCATATCTGTATCTTCAGGACGCTTAACTGGAGAAGGAACTCCTTTAAAATAGCGAACCGGACGTAAGCATACAAATAAATCGAGCTCTTGGCGAAGCGCAACGTTTAAGGAACGAATGCCACCACCTACTGGCGTTGTTAACGGACCTTTAATCGCAATTATGTATTCACGAATCGTATCAAGTGTTTCTTGTGGCAACCATTCACCTGTCAACTTAAACGCTTTTTCACCAGCAAGCACTTCTTTCCAAACGATTTTTCGTTCACCTTTATACGCTTTTTCAACAGCTGCTTCCAATACGCGAGAAGCGGCTGCCCAAATATCCGGGCCTGTCCCGTCCCCTTCGATAAATGGGATAATTGGGTAATTTGGAACGTTTAATACTCCGTTTGTAACTGTAATTTTTTCTCCTTGCATCATCATACCTCCAAATCATGTAGTGTAAAAAGGTGAGAGGCGAACTTCTCACCTTTTCTAAACAATTGTTATGCGCGTTCTTCAAGCGGTACGTACACTTGTCTCATCGGTCCTGTATATTCTGCACGCGGGCGAATGAGACGGTTGTTTTCGTACTGCTCTAAAATGTGTGCAAGCCATCCAGACATACGGCTAATTGCAAAAATTGGTGTAAATAAGTCGTGATCAATTCCTAAACTATGGTAAACAGAAGCTGAGTAGAAGTCAACATTTGGTGGTAACCCTTTTGTCGATGTAACAATCTCTTCAATTTTCACCGACATGTCATACCAATGCGGTTCACCTGTTAACTTCGTCAATTTTTCAGACATTTTCTTTAAATGTTTTGCGCGTGGGTCTCCGTGACGATAAACGCGATGACCGAAGCCCATAATTTTTTCTTTGTTGTTTAATTTGTTATGAATGTACGTTTCTACATTTTGTAGCGTACCAATTTCCGTCAACATTTTCATGACCGCTTCGTTTGCTCCGCCATGAAGAGGTCCTTTCAACGCGCCAATCGCTGCAGTAATGCCAGAGTATACATCTGATAAAGTCGCAACACAGACGCGCGCTGTAAATGTTGAAGCGTTCAATTCATGGTCCGCATGAAGCACAAGCGCCTTATTAAACGCTTCTTCAGCGATTGGATCCGGCTCTTTACCTGTTAACATATATAAAAAGTTTGCCGCAAAACTTAAATCTTTGCGCGGTGGCACAGGCTCTAATCCTTTGCGAATGCGCGAAAACGCAGCAACAATCGTCGATACTTTCGCCTGTAAACGAATAGCTTTGCGATAGTTCGCTTCCGGATTCATCGCTTCCGCTTCTTCATCGTACAATCCAAGGAACGAAATCGCTGTGCGAAGCGCCGCCATTGGATGAACTTTGTCAAGCGGATACATTTTAAAATGATCAATGATTTGTTGCGGAATATCGGCATTTTCTGCCAACTGTTTCGTTAACGCTTCTAACTCTTCTTTGTTTGGCAATTTGCGGTGCCAAAGCAAATAAACAACCTCTTCAAATGTAGCATGTTCTGCTAAATCATCGATATTATACCCAACATACGTGAGCGTATCATCGATGATCGAACTAATTGTGGAAGTGGTCGCTACAACCCCTTCGAGACCGCGAGTTACTGTCATCTTACATCTCTCCTTTTCTCTTTTATTCCCCTTTTCCCATGTTGAAACGCGTCGTCGAGCGATTGCTCAAAACAGCTGAATAAAAATGCAAAGAAAATGCTTACATTTTGTTATATATTCACCTGTCCGCTTAACGAAGCGAGCAGGGGAATATATACGATAGTTTCGTACATGCTCCAATACCATTATAAACAATTATCAGACTTTTGTGAACTAAAAGAAATCATAATTCAAAAATATTATTATAAAAAAGTAATAAATCACGAAAATATATCGACCATCTTCATGAGCATATACGCAATGCCCGCACCAATTAACGGCCCGACCGCAACGCCTTTGAATAAAGATACAGCTAAAATCGTACCAATGACAAGCGCAGTCGTCATATGCGGGTCTTTCGCAAGCAGCGTGACGCCTCCTTTTGCCAATAAAGCGACCGCAATGCCTGACAACATTGCAATCCACGCGTAAACCGATCGAACAGACTCTGCCAACTCTTTCAAACCTATTTTTCCAGAGGCAATCGGAACTAATACAGCAATCGTAATGATGGTCACCCCAAGATTGATTCCTTTTTGTTGTAAGTAAGGGAATACTTTTGCACTTAGTCCGATGCTTTTCACAACGAGTAAAAAAAGCACTGCGAAAATAAGAGAATGATTTTTTGCCATCATGCCAATGACAAGAAGAATAAATAAAAAAATAAACGGCTGCATCAAAGATTCACCTTCTTCTTTGAAACTTTTTCTTCTTTTGCATTGTATATTATAATAGTCATAAATGACAAAAGACGGGAGGTGAAGACGTGCCAACTCAATATGTATATCGCTCCCTTCGCTTTTTATTTGTCATCTTTGTCATCATTGCTGGGTTAGCGAGTTTATATTATGTATCAACGTTAACGTATCCGTTTTTAATTGCGTTAGCGATTGCCTTTTTCATTAATCCAGTTGTGGATGTATTAGAGAAAAAAGCGAAAATGCCGAGGGCGCTAGCGGTCATCGTTGTTTTAATTTTTTTACTTGCACTCGTTGCAGGGCTTGTTACTCTCCTTGTCGCAGAAATTGTGACGGGCACACAATATTTAGCAACAGTCGTTCCAAATCATTTTCAAAAGCTTGTTGTTTATCTAGAACAGTTTGTCGCTAGTCAACTAATTCCACTTTACAACCAGCTAGCTACGCTCTTTAAAAATTTAGATACATCTCAACAAGATACGATTATGACAAACATTCAGTCGGTTGGAACGAAAATTGCGACAACAGTCGGACAATTTATTCAAAATATATTACAAAATATTCCTTCGATTATCGGATGGTTGCCTAATTTCGCGACAATCTTTATTTTTTCATTGCTCGCTACATTTTTTATAAGCAAAGATTGGTATCGTCTCAAATCGTTGTTCCAAAAACTGTTACCAAACAAAGTGCAAACGAGCAGCACAAAAGTGTTTACTGAACTAAAAAAGGCGCTGTTTGGCTTTCTTAAAGCGCAAGCTACACTTATTTCTATTACAACGCTCATTGTATTAGTCGGCTTGCTTGTGTTGCGAGTAGAATATGCGATCACCATTGCGCTTATTATCGGCATTGTAGATATTTTGCCGTATTTAGGAACAGGTTTAGTATTCGTTCCATGGATTGTTTACGCAGCGCTGAGCGGTGATACTCATTTTACCATCGGTCTTGGCGTGCTATATATCGTTGTTCTCGTACAGCGACAAGTGATGGAACCGAAACTTCTTTCTTCTAATATCGGGCTCGATCCATTAGCTACATTAATCGCTTTATTCGTCGGTTTCAAATTGATCGGGTTTCTCGGATTAATCGTTGGACCAGTATTGCTTGTTATTGGACGCACGCTACATCATGCTGGCGTCTTTCAAGACATTTGGAATTTCATTGTTGGCAAAAAAGAAGCATAAGCGACGAGCTTATGCTTTTTATTTCCGAATGTATATCCAAGTTTTCGTTTGAACCTCTCATGGCTAAAGCCACGAGATTCCTGCGCTGTCCCTTCTAACGAAGGGAGAATGAGCAGGCTAGCCCCGCAGTTCCTGCGGTTAGAAGCCGTATGGCTTCGTTTTTTAAATTCATACTTGCGTTCACATCTCGATCGTGATGTGTGCCACATGAAGGGCATTTCCATTCACGAAGGTGAAGATGTTTCACGTCTTTGTTTTTATATCCGCAATGAGAACACAATTGGCTAGATGGAAAATTTTTCGCCACTACCACCACTTGTTTGCCGTACCATATCGCTTTGTACATGAGCATATCTGTAAATGTTGACCACGATACTTCGGCAATGGCTTTGGCTAAGTTGTGGTTTTTCATCATGTTTGACACTTGCAAATCCTCGATTCCGATGATGTCGTGGTTTTTGACAATCTCGGTCGAGAGTTTATGCAAGTAGTCATTTCGGAAATTTGTCATTTTCTCGTGTAGGCGTGCGACCTTGATTCGTTGTTTATGCCAATTCGAACTTCCTATTTGTCGCCTAGAAAGAATACGCTGGGCTTTCGCTAATTTTTCTTCGAGTTTACGAAGAAACTTTGGATTGGCATATGTCGTACCGTCTGAAAGGATCGCAAAATGTTTTACGCCCAAGTCAATCCCGATGGCACGATTCGTTTTAGGGAGTGGCTGCACGTCTACTTCTGCAAGAATAGACACAAAGTATTTGCCACTTGCGTTTCGGCGAATGGTCGCAGACAAGATGCGTCCTTCGACTTCCCGACTTTTCGCAAAACGCACAAGCCCAAGTTTCGGGAGTTTGATTCGATTGCCGACAACGGCAATGTTTCCGTTCGTGTACTTTGTTGTGTACGATTGCACCTTGTTCTTTTTTGATTTAAAACGTGGTTTATTGTTTTGTTTTTGAAAAAATCGGGTGTACGCATCGGATAAATGTTTCAGCGAGGTTTGGAGTGCAATGCTGTCCACTTCTTTTAGCCATACAAATTGTTTCTTTAGGTTAGTTAATTGAGAAGAACAAACCTTGTAGGTTAACCCTTTTCCTGTTGTTCGGTATGCACGTTCCCATTCAGCAAGGAAATGGTTGAATACAAAACGAGCGCAACCGAATGTTTTGACAATGAGGATTTCTTGCTCTTTGGTTGGATAAATCCGAAATTTGTATGCTTTATGGACGAGCACGACTCTCACCTCGCTTTCTGATTTTGGATATACTGTCGTAAATAGAATAACATACGTCAGACATTTGGATAAACTAACCTAGCCGATTCATCTCATGACTAAAGTCACGAGTGTTCTCGGCTAATTTAATAAAACATCCACTTAAACAAACGGACGAGCCATGGTTTCATTTTTTCGCGCGCAAATGGGAGAAGCAAAATAAAACCTGCTGTATCAGTAATAAATCCTGGCGTTAACAATAACGTCCCGCCAACTAAAATGCAAATCCCATCTAATAGCGCATCGCTTGGGATACGTCCATTCATCCATTCATCCTTCGCGCGCTGAAGCGTATGCAATCCTTGCCTTTTTGCTAAAAATGCGCCGATAATGCCTGTCGCCACGATGAAAGCAAATGTCGGCCATATCCCGATTGCTTTTCCTGACAAAACGAGAACGACAATTTCTAACGCTGGAATAACGATAAAAAGAAGAAAAAAGATGTTACGCACACACATCCCTCCAAAATAATTAAAGAAGGGGTTGTCCCCTTCTTTAATTATAACACGCTTGCGTGACCACGATAAATGGCACCAAAGCTTGCGTCTACTGTAATATCTTGTCCATCTTTTAAAATGGCTGTTGCGTTGTTTACACCGACGATGACCGGAATGCCTAAGCTTAAACCAACAACAGCTGCATGGCTTGTTAAGCCACCTTCTTCTGTAATGATCGCAGCAGCTTTTTCTAACGCTTTCATCATATCCGCATCTGTTGCAGGAGCAACTAAAATACCGCCTTCAATCATTTTTTCAACTGCTTCTTCAGCTGTTTTTGCTACAACAACTTTTCCAAATGCTGATTTGCGACCAATGCCTTGACCTTTTGCAATCATATCGCCAATCATATGCACTTTCATTAAGTTTGTCGATCCTGTCTCTCCAACCGGAACGCCTGCCGTAATAACAACGAGATCACCATGTTTCACAATACGTGTATCGAGAGCTGCTTCAACAGCAATATCAAGCATTTCATCTGTTGATGTGGCATGTTGAGCAACGCGTGGGTAAACCCCCCAAACGAGCGCTAATTTACGCGAAACACCTTCATTTGATGTAACTGCGATAATTGGCGCTTTTGGACGGTATTTCGAAATCATGCGAGCTGTATGGCCGCTGACTGTCGGCGTAACAATTGCTGCGACATCTAAGTTTAATGCGGTGTGAGCAACCGATTGTCCAATGGCATCTGTAATCGTTGTACCGCTTTGTTTGCTTCGTTTTGATAATAAGTCGCGATATTGTAACGCTTGTTCTGTGCGCAAAGCAATGCGGTGCATCGTTTGTACCGCCTCTACTGGATAAGCACCTGCTGCTGTTTCACCTGACAGCATAATCGCATCTGTTCCATCAAAAATGGCATTCGCGACGTCGCTTGCCTCCGCACGAGTAGGGCGTGGGTTGCGTTGCATCGAATCAAGCATTTGTGTCGCTGTAATAACCGGTTTTCCGAGCGCATTACATTTTTTAATTAATTCTTTTTGCACAAGCGGCACTTCTTCTGCTGGAATTTCAACACCTAAATCTCCGCGAGCAACCATTAAACCGTCTGCCACTTCTAAAATTTCGTCGATATTGTCTACGCCTTCTTGGTTTTCAATTTTCGGGATAATTTGAATGTGCAACGCGTGATGTTCTTCGAGCAATTCACGAATTTCAAGCACGTCAGAAGCGCGGCGAACGAACGATGCGGCAATGAAATCAATGCCTTGTTCAATACCGAAACGAATATCTTCTGCGTCTTTTTCGGTAATGCCCGGCAACTTCACTTTTACACCAGGGACGTTTACACCTTTTTTATTTTTCAGTACGCCACCGTTTAACACTTTCGTACGAATTTCTTTTGCCTCTTTATCGATCGCTAACACTTCTAATCCGATTAATCCATCATCTAATAAAATGGTGGAGCCGACATGAATGTCATCAATTAGCCCTTCATAAGTAATCGAAAATTTTTCAGGCGTGCCGAGCACTTCTTTCATGGAAATCGTCACTTCAGAGCCCGCCTTTAACTCAATCGCCTCATTTTCCATGTTATGCGTACGAATTTCTGGACCTTTCGTATCCAATAAAATCGCTACCGTTTTTCCAGTTATTTTTGACGCTTCACGAATGTTGCGAATGCGCGCTGCATGCTCTTCATGACTTCCGTGCGAGAAGTTGAGGCGAGCGACGTTCATTCCTGCTTCAATAAGTTGCACAAGCTTTTCTACACTTTCACTCGCTGGACCGATCGTACAAACAATTTTCGTTTTGCGCATAAACACCCTCCTACAAATTGCATATGGAAACGATACCATAAATATACATTAAATTGAAAGCTCTTTGGACAATTGGTACATTTTTTGGTCAACTGTATGTTTTTGTGCTAACGCTTCAATGATGTCATGATCAACGAGTTGATTGTTTTGAATGCCGACACAACGTCCGCCTTTTCCTTCAAGCAACAATTCTACGGCACGAGCACCTAAACGGCTTGCAAGCACACGGTCAAACGCTGTCGGTGAACCACCACGTTGGACGTGACCTAACACAGTTACACGCGTTTCAAAGCCTGTTGCTTCTTCAATTCGCTTACCAAATTCCACACCGCTACCGACACCTTCAGCAACAATAATAATACTATGTTTTTTCCCGCGTTCATGTCCACGTTTCAGACGCGCAACAATTTCATCCATATCATAATCTGCTTCTGGAATTAAAATGCTCTCCGCTCCGCCAGCAAGACCGGCCCAAAGCGCAATGTCCCCAGCATGACGCCCCATGACTTCAATGACGTATGTACGCTCATGAGATGTCGCTGTATCACGAATTTTGTCAATTGCATCAATAACCGTATTCAATGCTGTATCAAACCCGATCGTAAAATCTGTTCCTGGAATGTCATTATCAATTGTTCCCGGCACGCCGACGCAAGGATAGCCGTGTTCTGTTAATTTTTTCGCCCCTTGATACGAACCGTCACCACCGATCACAACGAGCCCTTCAATACCATGCTTTTTCAATTGCTCAATTCCTTTTAACTGTCCTTCTAACGTTTTAAATTCTGGGCAGCGGGCCGTATATAACATCGTTCCACCACGATGAATAATATCGCCAACATCCCCGATTTCAAGTTTCTTAATGTTTCCGGCAATTAATCCCGCATATCCGTGGTAAATGCCGTACACTTCTAATCCATGGTAAATTGCTTTTCGAACAACTGCGCGAATGGCCGCATTCATTCCTGGTGAATCGCCACCGCTCGTAAGCACACCAATTCTTTTCATCGCTCTTCACCTCTTTAAAAAAGTAAAATAAGAAGTATGACCTCTTACTTTAAGATAACATGAAGGTATATGGAACACAATACATAATGAAATGTTTCACAAAACGTTGATTTTTTCACGCTACAAAAAGTTTACCCAAAGTCGCCCTTTTCATGTAATACAAAAGGCCATCGAAATGGATGACCTTTTTTACATAACGGACACATGTTGTTGTGACTCAATAAAATCGCCAATCTTTTTATATTTTTCATATCGTTGTGCAATTAACTGTTCAGCATTTAACGGAAGCAATTCACGTAACGAACGTTGAAGAACGTCATCAATATATTTCGCCTGCTCATCAACATTTCGATGCGCACCGCCGCGCACTTCTGGAATCATTTCATCAATGACGCCAAGCTGCTTTAAATCTTTTGCTGTAATTTTCATCGTTTCGGCAGCCTTTTTTGCCAACGATGCATCTTTCCATAAAATAGCCGCTGCCCCTTCTGGCGAAATGACGGAATACGTTGAATTTTCAAGCATATGGACATAGTTTCCAACACCAAGTGCAAGCGCACCGCCGCTTCCGCCTTCACCGATCACAATGCATACGACAGGGACAGTTAACCCCGCCATTTCAAACAAATTTCGTGCGATCGCTTCACTTTGTCCGCGTTCTTCAGCAGCTTTTCCAGGATACGCCCCTTTCGTATCAATAAAACAAATAATCGGACGCCCAAATTTTTCAGCTTGCTTCATTAAACGAAGCGCTTTTCGATACCCTTCTGGATGCGGCATGCCAAAATTACGGCGAATATTTTCTTTCGTATCTTTTCCACGTTGATGTCCGATGACTGTCACAGGCAATCCGTGATATTTCGCAATTCCTCCGACAATCGCTTCATCGTCGCCAAAGCAGCGATCACCGTGACATTCAAAAAAGTTCGTAAACAACCGCTCGATATAATCAAGCGTTGTCGGACGATTTGGATGCCGAGCAATTTGCACGCGATCCCATGGGCTCAAATTGGCATAAATATCGTTTTCAAGCTTTTCAAGTCGCGCTTCTAACTTATTGATTTCATCTGAAAAGTCGACGTCACGATGTTTCGTAAACTCTTTCAGTTCGCTAATTTTTTTTCGCAGTTCTACAAGCGGCTTTTCAAATTCTAATTCGTACGCCATTCGTCTCCACCTCGCGATTGGTGAATGTCTAATACATTCGTTAATCTATCTTTTAATTCATGACGCGGAATAACAGCATCTAATTGTCCATGTTTCAATAAAAATTCCGCTGTTTGAAAATCATCAGGCAACTCTTCCCGAACCGTTTGTTCGATGACTCGTCTTCCCGCAAAACCGATCAACGCCCCCGGTTCAGCAAAGTTATAATCTCCAAGCGAGGCGAAACTTGCTGATACGCCACCTGTCGTTGGATGGGTCATGACTGAAATGATGAGTCCACCTTGTTCGCTAAATAGTTTTAATGCAGCGCTTGTTTTCGCCATTTGCATTAAACTTAATACACCTTCTTGCATCCGCGCTCCACCTGAAGCGGTAAAAATAATAAAAGGTACCGATTTTTCCATCGCTCGTTCGATGGCGCGTGCAATTTTTTCTCCGACAACCGATCCCATACTCCCCATGCGGAAACGGGAATCCATCACTGCAATAACAACCGGAAAACCGTTTATCGTTCCTTCTCCTGTAACAACCGCTTCGTTCAATTTCGTTTTCTCACGATCTTCCTCAATTTTCTCCATATACTGTGGAAAATCAAGCGGATTTTTAGAAAGAAGGTGACGATCGTATTCATGAAACGTCCCTTCATCTAACAAACACGCAATGCGTTCAGGAGCAGACATCGGATGATGATAGCCGCACGATATACAAACGCGTAAATTTTTCACTAATTCTTTTGTATACATAATTTTTTTACACTTCGGACATTTTGTCATAATGCCTTCAGGTACATCTTGCTTTGCTTGTTCAGACGGAATGGTCGCATACTTCTTCTTTTTGGAGAACAAATCTTTCAGCACATGTTTCCCTCCCCTACTTAGTCCATTTCTACTTTACTGAATAAAGACAACTTTGTTTGTCACATTGTGTCAATTCTCTTTCGACATTTTTTGCATCACGTATTGCTCATAAATAGCAACCGCTTCTTCACAAGACCGTTTTTGTAGTGCGATCCGCATTTGTTTATAAAACTCGGAAGGGAGATTCATCGTATATACGTGCTCAAAAAAGTCGTTTAACACAAGCCAAATGCGCAACAATAAATAGTTATCGGTGGCTTCTACAATCCGTCGGAAAAATGAATGGTACGTATGTTCCGTTTGTGATATAAGCTCAAGCTTTTCATCTGTCAGTCGCTCGCAAGCAAGTTGTAAGCATATGCGCTCTATGAATATTTTTGTTTCTATTAAATCTCGTTTTTCCCGATTTCCTTGCAAAATAAACGAGCCAAGTAGTTGAATGAGCTGATGGTCGCCAAACGGTTTCATAAACGTTCCTTCCCCGCGGCGCGTTTCAATTAATCCAAGCAACTCTAACGCCCGCAACGCTTCACGAACAGAAGAGCGTCCGACTCGTAATCGGTCGGCTAACTCTCGTTCAGATGGCAATCGATCGCCGGGTTGAAGACCTGCTTCTTCAATCATGCGATGAATTTGCCAAAACGTTTCAATGTATACTTTAGAAGTAGTCATGTTCACCCTCACCTGCAATCACAGCTAATTGTCGTGTTCGCTTTTCTACTTCTTTTGGATCAACAATCACTTGTGCAACGCCTGTTTCGATGGCGGCTTTCGCCACTGCAGCAGCAACAGCTGGAGCGACACGCGGATCGAGGGGAGCAGGAATAACATAATCAGCACGCAATTCATCTTCTGTAATTAAATGCGCAATGGCTTCTACAGCGGCCATTTTCATTTGTTCATTAATTTGTTTGGCGCGTACATCAAGCGCACCTCTGAAAATACCCGGAAACGCCAACACGTTATTCACTTGATTCGGATAGTCGGAACGTCCTGTCCCAACAACTGTTGCCCCTGCTTGCAATGCCTCTTCCGGCATAATTTCTGGCGTCGGGTTTGCCATCGCAAAAATGATTGCATCCCGATTCATCGTTTCAACCATGCTCGCTGTCAATGCTCCTGCAACAGACACACCAATAAATACATCAGCACCAACGATGACTTCCTGTAATGTTCCTGCTTTTTTCTCATCGTTTGTCCATTGGGCAATTTCATGTTTGATCTCATTCATTCCGTATGGGCGCCCTTCATAAATCGCCCCTTTTGAATCGCACATGATGATATGTTTAACCCCATAACAACGAAGCAGCTTCATAATCGCAATTCCTGCTGCTCCCGCTCCGTTAATGATCACTTGAATATCCTCTATTTTTTTGTTCACTAACTTTAACGCATTCATTAAACCAGCAACAGTTACAATCGCTGTTCCATGTTGATCATCATGAAAAACAGGAATGTTCATTTCTCGCTTTAATCGTTCCTCAATCGTAAAACAATGCGGAGCAGCAATATCTTCTAAGTTAATGCCTCCAAATGTCGGCTCAAGCAATTTGACCGTTTGAATCATTTGTTCCACATCTGATGTATTTAAACAAATAGGGAATGCATCAACCCCAGCGAAACTTTTAAAGAGCACCGCCTTTCCTTCCATCACTGGCAATGCTGCGTCTGCCCCAATATTTCCAAGCCCTAACACTGCACTCCCATTGGAAACGACCGCCACTGTGTTCGCTTTTAACGTATAATCATATATTTTGCTCGGTTCGGCATGAATGGCTTTGCACGGTTCTGCTACACCAGGAGAATACGCTAAGCTTAAATCGTAAGCATTTCTTAACGGCACTTTCGCTTTTACTTCGAGCTTCCCTTGATAACGCTCATGCATATGAAGCGCTTCTTTAAACAACGACACGACATCTTCCTCCCTAACAAGC
This sequence comes from Anoxybacillus sp. ST70, assembly GCF_019553625.1. Classification (NCBI taxonomy): domain Bacteria; kingdom Bacillati; phylum Bacillota; class Bacilli; order Caryophanales; family Anoxybacillaceae; genus Anoxybacillus; species Anoxybacillus sp. ST70. The sequence goes on along the minus strand of NZ_JAHZOF010000002.1, from coordinate 103,126 downwards.
GGCCACTGGTCTGACCACTTAACTTCTATAAAAATATAATAAAAATGAAAAATAGTAAAGCATTTTTATTTCACAACGACATTCCCATCCCCTAGCAATGCCGTTAGCTGATGAATGCACTCATCGTGCGGAGACACAGCATATTCATAAGAAAGCTGCACTTTTTTTCGTTCTGCTTCATAGTACAAAATGACAGGTGCATATCCGCGATGAGCGATTAACACTTCTTTTAACTGCTGCAATACAACTGGTGACGCATGCTGTTCATCAATTTTCACATAAACACATACCGGCTTCCTTACTTGTTGTACAATGAGATGCCAGCCATTCGATCGCTGTTCTATTTTTCCTTCCATATACAACACGCTTCCTTGTTGCAATAAAGAATGAAATCGGCTATAAACTGCTGGAAATGCGATCGCATACCATTCATCGCTATCGTCACAAATCGTCACAAACGCCATTTCTTCCCCTTTTTTTGTCCGCTTTTTCGTCACCTCCTCAACGTATGCGATTACTTTGCCAACATTCGCTTTCTCTATTTCCCATTCGTACATACGTTTTGCTCCCCACATTGAATAAAAATGGGCAAATGATTCAACCGGATGAGGGGAAACGTAGACGTTAAGCCATTGCTTTTCGTATTTCAATTGATCGCTGAGCGATAACGGTTCAGCATGAACATATTTTGGTCGTACGCCGAGATCAGAGGTGAGAAACTCGGCATGTTCAAGCGCCACGTCAATACTTGCATAAAGGGTTGCACGCTCCACACGAAATTCGTCAAAACAGCCGGAAAAAATAAGCGCTTCGACGATCTTTCTTTGTGAAGGCTCGATACGTAGTCGCGAAACGAAATCAAAAAAATCGGAAAATGGTTGTCTTTGACGCTCCCGAATTATTTGTTTAACAAAGGCGGAGCTTACTTGTTTAATCGCTAACAATCCAAAACGAATATCGTTTCCATCAACGGTAAAATGCCCTTCACTTCGTCCGATGGAAGGAGGGAGCAAACGTATTCGTTTTTTGCGAAGTTCGTGCACACATTGCATCATCTTTTCTTTTTGTCCGATGACATTTGTTAATAAAACAGCGTAAAAATCGAGCGGATAATGCGCTTTGATATATGCAAGCATATATGCGATATAGCTATATGCTACTGCATGGCTTCTGTTAAACCCATAACCAGCAAAACGAACGATGAGCTCATACAATTCGTTTGCCATATGGGCAGCGTACCCATTTTGCATGCACCCTTCAATAAAACGTTGTTTCTCTTTTTCCATTTGTCCAACGTCTTTTTTACTTATTGCGCGACGTAACAAATCGGCTTCTGCTAACGAAAAGCGTGCCATTTGTTCAGCAATTTTCATAATTTGTTCTTGATACACGATGACTCCATATGTTGATTGCAAAATCGATTGCAAATCATCATGCATGTAAACGATCGGCTCACGCCCATGTTTTCGGGAAATATATGTTGGAATTTGTTCCATCGGTCCCGGTCGAAATAAAGCGTTTACTGCTACAATATCTTCAAACGTTGTCGGTTGTAATTCGCGCAACACCCGCTTCATTCCTTCTGACTCAAGCTGAAACACACCAAAAGTATCCCCTTGACTGAAAAGCGCATACGTTTGTTCGTCATCGAGCGGCATGTTTTCAAAACGTAAACGATGGCCTGTCCGCTGTTCAACGCTATGAATCATTTGTTCAACCATCGTTAAATTTTTGAGGGCAAGTAAATCAAATTTCAATAATCCGATTTGCTCAAGTGCATCCATCGCATATTGCGTCACATACGTTGTCGTTTGTCCGGCTTGAAGGGGGACGATGTCTGTTAACGGGCATGGACTAATGACTATACCAGCCGCATGAATAGATGTATGCTTTGGCAAGCCTTCAATCCGTTGTACGACGCTATGCCATGGACGTGTACGATCCAATCGTCCCGTAGCTAACGTTTGCTCCATTTCTTGTTCATCTACTTCAAACACACGACCGACTTCACGAATGGCTGAGCGTGTTCCAAATGTCCCAAACGTAATAATTTGCGCAACATGATCTTTTCCATATGTTTGTTCAATATAACGAATCACTTCTTCGCGACGATGATCGGGAAAATCAATATCAATATCTGGAAGTGACAGACGAGCTGGGTTTAAAAAACGTTCAAACAAAAGCCCGTATTGTAATGGGTCCACTTGTGTAATTCCGAGTATGTAAGCAACGAGCGAACCTGCAGCTGATCCACGTCCCGGTCCTGTCAATATTCCTCGTTCACGCGCAAAACGCATGAAATCAGCAACAATTAAAAAATAGTCACTAAAATTCATCTGTTGAATAATTTGCAGTTCATATTGTAACCGAGCGACATATGCTTCTGGCTGATCAGGAAAACGTTTCGTGAATTGCTCCCAACACCACGTTTGCAAATATTCGTCAGCCGTTTTCCCCGATGGAACAGGATAGCGCGGCATAAACCATTTTTTAGCCTCAAACGTCACATGACATCGCTGGGCAATGCGCACCGTCTCCTCAACGGCTTCACGATACATTGAAAATAATGAGATCATTTCGTCAGCGCTTTTGAAATGGTATTCATTCGTTAAAAAGCGTGGACGGTTCGGGTCAGCCATTTTCTTTCCGTGTTTCATCGCAAGTAAACATTCAAAAGCAAGAGCATCTTCTTTATACATGTAGCGTACATCGTTTGTCGCCACGAGCGGCATGTTCCATCGTTTACTATGTTCAAAAAGTAGCGGCAATAAATCTTCTTGTTCTTGTAAGCCATGTCGCTGCACATTTATATAAAAATCGCCGCGTTGAAATAGCTTCGCGTACGTGTGCACAAGCGTTTCTGCTTGATCAATTTCTCCGTTCAGCAAATGCTGCTCCACTCGCCCATGTACCCCGCTTGTCATACCGATTAATTCGCTCGTGTAGCGGGATAAGTCACATAAAGAGATACCCTTTCCGTCATTTAATTGAATGGCTGTAGCAATATGGACAAGTTGACGATACCCGTCGTTATTTTTCGCCAACAGCACCAGTTGATCTGTATGCCCGTGCTCATCAAATACTGTCGCAATCATGCCGATAATCGGTTTGATTCCGTGCGCTTGACACGCCTTATAAAACGGAATTACCCCATACAAGACGTTTTCATCCGTTAACGCAACTGCTGAAAATTGAAGTTCACGCGCCCGCATAACGAGCTCCTCAATTTTCACTGTGCTACTTAATAAGCTATAACCACTTCGCACTTGTAGATGGATAAACGACAATGTGTCTCCCACCTTTTCTATTTTTTCCTATTATATTCACTATATATGTTGAAAAGCAAAACATACCTTGCTTGTTTGTCCCATATACATAGTATACAGAAGGAGTGAGCCAGATGGAGATGAAAACAGCGTTTTTGCCTGCTTTTATTCAAAGCTATTTCATCGCTTTAGGTGTGTTAGTTGGAGGGGCGTTCATCGGTGGATTTGGAGCTTTTTTATCTGGAGAACCACCGCTCACAATGATGTATCGTTTTGCAAGCAGTTTAAAAATTTGGGCTTTGATTGCAGCGATCGGAGGCACGTTTGATACGTTTTATAGCGTTGAACGTGGATTTTTCCAAGGAGAAACACGAGATGTCATTAAGCAATTTTTACTCATTTTATCAGCCACGGGCGGCGCACAAACAGGTATGACGTTTATTCGCTGGTTTACACAGGAGCATGGCGCATGAGAGTCCCACCGTATACACGCGATCCAGGATGGCAACGTTTTTTTGCTGGAGCGGCCATCGGAGCAATCATTAGTTGGATCGTTTTTTTACAAATTTTCGGTATTTTACAAGAAAAACAAGTTCGCCAGCTCAACGTACAACGAGAAATCATCGCCCAGTTGAAACACGATTTAAACATTTGGCAACAAGATTACATCGAACTAAATAAAGAAAATAAAAAACGACTAACGATTCAATCAATTGATGTCAAAGTCATTAACGCACAATCATACGGCATCGATACGTACACAGCGTTTCGAATTGAAGAAGATATAAAAAAAGATATTCAACATATCACAGCGAAAGATATTGAAACAGTATATAAAAGTAAGGAGCTACTAAAAAAAGCGATTGAAAATAAAACATACGTGATCGACAATCGTACGTACAATCTTCATATCGAAACGATTTTATTTTTTACAAATATATCTATTGAACTAAAATTAAAGCAACAGTAGAGGCCTCTCTACTGTTGCTGACATACTTCGTTTAAATCTGCCAACACGTGTTCAACTTCGTCCCACGAATAAATGGACGCTCCTGCTGCTAGTGGATGGCCACCGCCTCGATATTTTTTTGCAACTTCGTTGACGATCGGACCTCTTGAACGAAGACGGACGCGAATTTGATCATCTTCTTCCACAAAAAACACCCATGCTCGTATTCCTTCAATATTTCCAAGCACGCTGACAAGCTGCGAAGCCTCTGATGGTGTTGCATCATATTGTTTTAATAATTGTTTCGTTAATATAATATGAGCCACTCCGTGTTCGGATAGTTCGAAATTTTGCAACACATATCCGCTTAAATGCGCAATAGATAGCTTTGTACGATACAACTGATCATACAAATCGACAAATGAAAATCCGTATTCAACTAATTCGCTTGCATATTTAAATGTTTTTGGATTCGTGCTTGGGAAAAGAAAACGACCTGTATCCCCAACAATTCCTGCGTAAATTAGTCGAGCTGCTTCTTTCGTTAAAACGAGACCGTGTTCCTTTCCGACTAAATACAACTCATAAATCATTTCACTAACCGAGCTAGCGTTTGTATCTACCCATAAAATGTCACCATACGGGTCTTCATTTGGATGATGATCAATTTTAATAATCTTTTTTCCAAGTTTATAACGTTGATCGCATACTCGTTCTTCATTTGCCGTATCGCAAACGATCACAAGAGCGTCGTTATACGTTTCATCAGGGATCACATCCATTTTACGCAAAAATTCGAGCGACGGTTCATCTTTTCCAACGGTATAGACGTGCTTTTCTGGAAATGACGCTTTAATAAGCTCTGCTAATCCCCCTTGCGAACCGTACGCATCAGGATCTGGTCGAACGTGACGGTGAATAATAATCGTATCAAATTGTTGAATATGACGAATGATTTCCAAAACCTTTTGTTCCATGGTACTTCTCCTTTTTTTCTCCATTAAAACATATTTTATTATGATTAGAAAAGATGTAAAATAATCACGCAACGATTTTTTGTGTTGGAGGACTGACTATGCCGATATTTGTTATACTTATCATCTTTTCACTTTCGTTTTATTTGTATTACAAAATCAAATATTTCCGCAGCAAACGGCCGATGGAGCGCAAATGGATTAGTGCCAAATCGAGCATTGCACTTGGCTCATTTGTATTTTTCTTTGCGATCAATCAATTTTTTATTCATCGTTCAACTGTCTCCCTTATCGTTGGCATCGTCTTTCTTTTCGTTGGTGCAGGAAGCATATGGGGAGGTTATCGTGCCCATCGCTACTATTTTCCACTTGCAGTAAAAGAAGCGGAGGAACTAAAATAGGCTGCTATATGCAGCCTTATTGTCGTTCAAGCAACTGACACATCATTAACGCCTTTCCGACAAGCGTCCCTTCATGAAACACTTCGACGTCAACCTTCCCAAACTTACGACCTATTTCTAATAGCTTCGGTTTAATGTCGATGACGCTATCAATTTGGACAGGTTTAATAAAATAAATGGTGATGTTTTCTACGACGAGGTCACCTCGTTTATGTAAGCGAAGCGCACGGGTCGCTGCTTCAGTTACAATTGTTGTAAATACCCCATATGATAACGTCCCTAAATGGTTCGTCATTTGTGGAGTAATGTTGCATCGGAAAACGCCGTCAACCGTTTCAGTTAAAAACTGAGTTGTGACAATATCATCGATTGTCTCACCCATTTGCGGTTGACGTTGCACCATTTGTAATGCCTTTAATACGTCTTGACGGCTAATAATTCCTTGCAGTCGATTATATTCGTCGACGACCGGCAACACTTCAATTCCTTCCCACACCATCATATGCGAAGCAGAAGCGACTGACGTTTTTCCGCTTACCGTGATCGGATGTTTCGTCATCACTTTCTCGATGAGCACGTCACGCTCATAGCCCATCACATCTTTTGCAGTCACAATCCCTTGCACTTTTAATTGTTGATCGATGACCGGAAAACGACTATGCTTCGTTTCACGATTGAGCTCATACCACCGTTCGACTTGATCTGTCACATACAAATATGCTGTTTTTTCAAATGGCGTCAAAATATCTTCAACGAGAACAATCTCTTTTTTAATCAACTGGTCATAAATGGCACGGTTAATCATTGTCGCAACCGTAAACGTATCATAACTTGTCGAAATAATCGGCAACTGGCGCTCATCCGCTAGTTTTTTTACATGTTCTTCTGTATCAAAACCACCTGTGATGAGAACGCCCGCTCCTGCTTCAAGCGCTAATTCGTGCGCTTTTGTTCGGTTTCCGACAATCAACAAATTTCCTGCCCCCGTATATCGCATCATCGCTTCAAGCTTCATCGCACCGATTACGAATTTATTTAACGTTTTATGTAATCCTTCTTTTCCTCCGAGCACTTGCCCATCAACGATATTGACAACTTCGGCATACGTCAACTTTTCAATATTTTCTTTCTTTTTTTGTTCAATCCGAATCGTTCCGACTCGCTCAATCGTGCTTACATACCCTTTTGTTTCAGCATCTTTAATAGCCCGATAAGCTGTCCCTTCGCTTACTCCCATTTCTTTAGCAATTTGGCGAACAGAGATTTTTTCTCCGACCGGTAAGCTTTCAATATATTGTAAAATTTGTTCGTGCTTCGTAATCGTCAAGTTGCCCCACCCTTTTTCGACAGTTTCTTACTCTTATTATAAGGGTGTGCATGATCGCATTCAATGAACGTTTTCACAGTTCAATGCTCTCACCAACATGTAAGACGCGACCGACTCCCTCAATCATCGCTACAAACTGTTGTGGATCTTGTTGAATGACAGGGAATGTATTGTAATGAATAGGAACAACTATTTTCGCTTTCAACCATTTCGCTGCAACAGCCGCATCTTCTGGTCCCATTGTAAAATTGTCTCCGATTGGTAAAAATGCCACATCAATGTCATTCATTTCTCCAATGAGCTTCATATCGGAAAACAAAGCTGTATCTCCGGCATGATAAATCGTTTTTCCTTCGGCATGAAACAAAATACCACTTGGCATACCTGTGTACACGATCGTTTCGTCTTCTTCAACGTAGCTAGAACCGTGAAACGCTTGCGTCAATTTAACCTTCCCAAAGTCAAACGTAAACGATCCACCGATATGCATCGGATGAACACGAACACCTTTCCAGCTTAAATAAGTTGCTAATTCATACGGAGCAATGACAAGGGCGTCGTTCCGTTTTGCTAATGCAACGGTATCACCGACATGATCATTATGACCATGCGTTAATAAAATCACATCCACGTGAACGTCTTCTGCTTTTAAATCTGTCATTGGGTTACCCGTAATAAATGGGTCAATGAAAATCGTTTTTCCGTTCGTCTCCATTTTAACGACAGAATGGCCGTGATAAGTCAGCTTCATCTTTCTTTCTCCTTTCTTCGTTTTTGACATCATTTTGTTTCTTCATCTTTGTCCTATTTCCTTCTTTTTTTATCCATGATAAGCTGAAAAAGAAAGGATGTGAATATGATGGAGCGAATAAGCAAACTCCAACAAAAACTGAAAGATGCAAACGGATCATGGGCATTTATTACATCAACGGCAAACGTTTTTTATTTTAGCGGCTTTTATAGCAATCCACATGAACGACTACTAGCCGTTGTGATCTTCCCGAATGACGAACCGTTTCTCATCTGTCCAGAAATGGATGCCAATCAAGCTAGACAAGCCGGTTGGGCATATACGATCGTCAGCTATGATGATGTGCATCATCCTTGGCATATGTTGCGCGATGAGCTAAATAGACGAAACGTACAAACGGAACGAATTGGTATTGAAACATCTCATATGACGGTAAGCCGTCTCGAGCAACTGCAATCATGCTTTTCACATGCATCGTTTTTCGATTTAACCGATACGCTTCATGAACTACGAATGACAAAAGATGAAAAAGAGTTGCAAACGCTTCGACAAGCAGCAGAATTAGCTGATTTCGGTGTCGATGTCGGTGTCCGTGCCTTAAAAGAAGGAAAAACGGAATTGGACATCATCGCTACCATTGAGTACGAATTAAAAAAACGAGGGGTGCGCGCCATGGCGTTTGATACGATGGTACTTACCGGAACAAATAGCGCACATCCTCATGGTGTTCCAGGAATGAATCGCATCCAACCGGGTGATTTTGTTTTGTTCGATCTCGGTGTCGTACTGGACGGATACTGTTCTGATATTACGCGTACCGTCGTATTTGGAAAGCCTACTGAACAACAAAAGCGAATATACGACGTCGTCTTCCAAGCGCAACAAGAAGCTATTCATGCATGTCAAATTGGTGCATCCATCGGAAGCATTGACAAGGCAGCTCGTTCACGAATTGAACAAGAAGGATACGGAGCGTATTTTCCGCACCGAATCGGACATGGGCTCGGTATTGATGTTCATGAATATCCGTCGATGAACGCAACAAATACCATGCCACTTCAAGCGGGAATGGTATTTACGATTGAGCCTGGTATTTACGTTCCTTCCGTCGGTGGCGTACGTATTGAAGATGACATTTATATGACCGACAAAGGACCGCTTCTTTTAACGACATATCCAAAAGAACTACAAATCATATAGGCTGTCATGTTGGCAGCCTATTTTCGATAACGATGAATAACATCAAGCCCTCCTGTCACTTCAATGACTGTTCCAGTAATCATATCGGAAAGATCATCACATAAAAACTCGACAACGCGCGCAATATCTTCCCCTGTCCCTGACCGGCCAATTGGCGTCATGTCGTCTTTCATCTGACGAGCATATGCAATCGTTGCTTCTTTCATTTCCCCAATAATATTTCCCGGACAAACCATATTCGCTGTAATGCCGTATTCTGCTTCTTCAAGTGCAATCGTTTTTGTTAATGAGACAAGCCCCACTTTTGCTGCGCTAAACGCTGATCGATACATCCATCCTGGCGCATGATTCGCCCCTTGAAAACCGTACGTCACAATGCGTCCGAAACGTTGATTCCGCATAATTGGTACAACTCGCTTAAATAAATGAAACATCGCACTTAAATTTCCTTCAATCATTTCATACCATTCATCATCCGTATAATCAGCTAATTTTTTTCGTTCAAATATGTAAGGGCCTGCATTATGAATTAAATAATCGATGCGACCGAATGTAGCAAACGCTTCATCTACGAGACGAACTAAATCTTCTTTATTCGTCACATCCCCTTGCACAAAATGAAGCCGATCATGACAGTGGCGATACGCTTCTTTCAACGCTTCAACAGCTTGTATGTCGCTTCGGTAATGAACAGTGACAGCATAGCCTTTGTCTAAAAAGCGTTCCGTTACTTTTTTGCCGAGTCCTTTCGTTCCTGCTGTTACAATGGCATGTCTCACAATGATCCCTCCATCTAAGCTTTGCTACGTTTATCGTACTACAAATAGACGGAGGAAAACACATGTTATGCTCGATGACAAAGAGAAACAAAAGAGGCATCATCGCCTCTTTTGTTCATCTTCCTGTTCAATAACCCCGCTAATGTATGCATCTGTAATTTGTTCCGTTACTTCTGCGACTCCATTTTCATCGTAATACAATTGTTCTTTTTGTTCCTTTTCACGCATCGTTTTACCCCTTTCGTCATAAATTTTTCGACAATACGTAGTGTTTGTTTTACAAAAAATGATATACTTGAATTGGAAGGAAAATTTTTTATTGGGGGAGTGTTTATGTACAAGTACAAAAAAATTTTAGTAGCAGTCGACGGCTCAAAAGAAGCAGAATGGGCGTTTAAAAAAGCAATTGAAATTGCTAAACGGAACGATGCTTCACTCGTTCTTTCGCACATTATCGACGTTCGTTCATTCGCGACGATCGAAGCATACGATCGAACAGTGGCAGAACGAGCGGAAAAATTCGCAAAAGAATTGTTGCAATCATACGAAAAGCAAGCAGTCGATGCAGGCGTGAAAGAAGTCGTCACAGATATTGAGTACGGTTCCCCAAAAGTAAAAATTTCGAAAGAAGTCGCTCCGAAATATGAAGTAGATTTAATTGTTTGTGGCGCCACAGGAATGAGCGCTGTGGAACGATTTTTCATCGGAAGCGTTTCCGAACATATTACAAGATATGCGAAATGCGACGTACTCGTCGTACGCACACCTGAACAAACAGAGGCATAAAAGCGTTTGCTTTTATGCCTCTATCATTTGTTTTGCTTTCTCAATCGCTTTTTTCACTTCCGTAAACCCTGTTCCTCCTGCGCTCGTGCGACGGTTGACAGCTGTATACGGATTCAGCGCTTCATAAATGTCTTCCTCAAATAAAGGGGAAGCTTGTTGATACACATCAAGCGGTAAATCAGCTAAAAAAACACCTCGTTCAATACATGTCAGCACAAGTTTTCCAACGATTTCATGCGCCTCGCGAAACGGCACACCTTTTTTCGCTAAATAATCAGCTAGTTCCGTTGCATTTGAAAAATCTTGTTTCGTTGCTTTTTCCATCACATCTGTGCGGACTGTCATCGTTTCAATCATCCCAGCAAAAATTTTTAAGCTGCCGATCACCGTTTGAACGGTATCAAACATTCCTTCTTTATCTTCTTGCATATCTTTATTGTAAGCAAGCGGTAGCCCTTTCATAACGGTCAATAAAGCCATTAAGTTTCCATACACTCGCCCCGTTTTCCCGCGAATGAGTTCAGCCATATCTGGATTTTTCTTTTGTGGCATAATGCTGCTTCCCGTCGCAAACGTATCATCCATTTCGATAAACTGAAACTCCTGGCTCGACCAAAGAATGAGCTCTTCACAAAAACGAGATAAATGCATCATTAAAATAGAGCTATTGCTTAAAAATTCAATAATAAAATCGCGATCACTTACCGCATCTAAACTATTTTCATATATGCTATCAAAACCGAGAAGTTGTGCTGTTAAATGGCGATCGATCGGAAACGTTGTCCCTGCGAGCGCTCCAGCACCGAGGGGTGATTTGTTAATTCGTTTGAGCGATTCGGTAAAACGTTCGCGATCCCTTTCAAACATCCATACGTACGCCATGAGATGATGGGCAAACGAAATCGGCTGCGCCCGTTGCAAGTGTGTATAACCAGGGACAAGCGTTTCAATATGTTGTTCCGCCTTTTGAACAAGCACGCGCTGCAGCTGACGAATAAGTTCAACGATCTCAATCACTCGTTTTCGCAAATATAAATGCATATCTGTCGCCACTTGATCGTTGCGGCTTCTCCCTGTATGAAGCTTACCACCGACAGGACCAACTTCATCTATTAACATTTTTTCAATGTTTAAATGAATATCTTCATAAGCAACAGAAAAAGAAAGTTCCCCTTTTTTCGCTTTTTCTAATAGCTTCATTAATCCGTTTTTGATCGTTGCGACGTCTTCTTTCGGTAAAATGCCACATTCGCCAAGCATCGTCACATGCGCGATACTTCCTTCGATATCTTCTTCAACGAGCTGTTGATCAAAATGGATCGATGCCCCAAAGTCATCGACCCATTGTGCTGCTGTTTTTGTAAATCGTCCCCCCCATAACTTTTTCACACGTTCACCTTCTTTTCTCCATTGACGATGCTATATACTTTTGTAGGCAAGCCAAATAGAGAAATAAATCCAACAGCTGCTTGATGATCGAATTCGTCTTCTGCTGTATATGTCGCTAACTTTTCATCATATAACGAAAACGGAGATTTTCTCCCTTCTACAATCGCATGACCTTTAAACAGTTTCACACGTACAACGCCTGTAACATTTTTTTGCGTTTCTTTTAAAAATGCAACAAGCGCGTCTTTTAGTGGTGAAAACCAAAGACCGTTATAAATGACTTCCGCAATTTTTTGCTCGATAATCGGCTTGAAATGAGCTACTTCTTTTACAAGCGTTAAGTCTTCTAACTCTTTATGCGCTTTAATTAGCGTCATCGCCCCAGGACATTCGTACACTTCACGCGATTTAATGCCAACGAGTCGGTTTTCAACATGATCGATGCGGCCGACACCGTGTTTTCCTGCTAGTGCATTTAATTGTAAAATGAGCTCTGCAAGCGAATATGATTTTCCGTTAATTGTTTTCGGTACCCCTTGTTCAAAACCGATTTCAATGACATCTGGTTCATTCGGCGTATGTTCAAGTGCAGTTGTTAACTCATACGCTTCTTCTGGCGGTGCTGCCCACGGATCTTCCAAAATGCCACATTCGTTACTTCTTCCCCATAAGTTTTGATCAATGGAAAACGGGCTATCTAAATCGATTGGAATCGGAATGTGATGTTGCTTTGCATATTCAATTTCTTCTTCGCGCGACCATTTCCACTCTCGAACAGGTGCAATTACTTTTAAGTTCGGATTTAATGCTTGAATGGATACCTCAAAACGCACTTGGTCATTCCCTTTTCCTGTGCAGCCGTGCGCAACAGCAACCGCTCCTTCTAATTCAGCAATTTCAACGAGTTTTTTTGAAATTAACGGACGGGACAACGCAGAGATGAGCGGATATTTTCCTTCATATAGCGCATGGGCTTGTAAAGCAATTAACGCATATTCATTCGCGAATTCTTCTTTCGCATCAATCATATATGATTTTACAGCGCCAACTTTCAACGCTTTTTCTTTCACAAACTCTAAATCTTTTCCTTCTCCGACATCTAAACAACAAGCTACAACATCATATCCTTGTTCTTGTAGCCATTTAATCGCTACCGATGTATCTAAACCCCCAGAATAAGCGAGCACTACTTTTGGTTTTGCCATGATCGTTCCTCCCTAAAGAATAAAAATACTTGTTATTTAATATTTATTCATTTTGCATATTAATAATGTAACAGCTATTTTTCTTTTTTTCAATAACTATTTTGATTAAAATAAAAATTAATAAGTGAAAAGGATGGGAGAACGAAATGAGTGCACATTTTGTATATGATGAACGTCTTGGCATTCGCTTGCCGCATTTAGAAAAAGCTTGGGATATGTACACGAAAGAAGAACAAGCAGAAATTTTATTAGAGTGGGAGACGATTCGTGGGAAAATTCCTGATCGAATTATTGAATTAGAACAGCAAATTAATGAAAAACAAAGACAACTCGGAGAAGAAAGCGATTTTAACCGCTCATGCATGCTCAACTTTGAAATTGCAGCTCTCGCTTCAATTATTAACGATTTATGGATTTGGTATCGAATGAATCAAACAGTAACAAATCGCATACATCAATAGGAAAAGGTGCCCGTATGGACACCTTTTCTTACGCTAAGTTCGCTAATCTCATGACGTCGCGAGCAATCATCACTTCTTCATTCGTTGGAATGACTAATACTTTTACAGGCGAGTGCGGATAGCTAATAAACGCTTCTTTGCCGCGCACTTTATTTAATGCCGGATCCCAGTATACGCCCATAAATTCAAGACCACGCAATACTTTCGCACGAACGACATCACTATTTTCTCCAATACCTGCTGTGAAAATAATTGCATCGACACCACACATACGCGCTGCGTATGAACCAATATATTTATGAATACGCCCTGCAAACACTTCAAGCGCTAATTCAGCACGTTGATCGCCTTTTGCTGCCGCTTCTTCAATATCGCGCAAATCGCTTGAAAAACCAGTTAAGCCAAGCATACCGCTCTTTTTATTTAAAATATCAATTACTTCTTCTGCTGTTTTTCCTGTTTTTTGCATAATGTATGGGATTAACGCTGGGTCAATATTACCAGAGCGTGTCCCCATCGCTACACCTGCAAGCGGCGTAAAGCCCATGGACGTATCAATTGACTTTCCACCTTCTACCGCTGCGATACTTGCTCCATTTCCTAAATGACAAGAAATTAAGCGAAGTTGCTCGATTGGACGTCCTAATAGCTCAGCAGCCCGTTGTGTCACATATTTATGTGATGTGCCGTGGAACCCGTATTTACGAATGCCAAACTTTTCATAATACTCGTATGGCAAGCTATATAAAAACGACTGCTCTGGCATCGTCTGATGAAACGCTGTATCGAATACAGCCACAGCTGGTACGTTCGGTAACACTTCGCGAAACGCTTTAATGCCAACAACGTTTGCTGGGTTGTGCAATGGGGCTAAATCTGATAAATCTTCAATTTCTTTTAACGTTTCATCTGTAATTAAAACAGAGTCGCTAAACTTTTCACCCCCATGCACAACGCGATGGCCAATTCCTTCAATTTCATCAAACGATTGAATAATGCCAAGCTCAATTAATTTATCAAGCAACATTTTCACAGCAACCGCATGATCTGGAATGGATGTTACTTCTTTTATTTTTTCTCCATTGACTGTAATATTAAAAATCGCATCTTCAAAACCGATTCGCTCAACCACACCTTTTGTTAATACTTCTTCACTCGGCATGTTGAACAATTGAAACTTTAACGAAGAACTTCCCGCATTGATCGCAATGACTTTTGGCATTTGACTAAACAGCTCCTTTAACATCGTTCACAATTATTGTATGCAAATATGCGAATTTCATCGGTACGTTTCTCATTTTACGGGTCGTTCATCGCTCTTTTCAAGTACGCAAACGTTACGAAAACGTTTTCTTCGCATATTTGTTATATTCAGAAGGTTATGAACGATTTTCTTTCAGCCATTGTTCGAGTTTTACGACCATCGCTTGCATCGCCTCTTTATTTGAAAAGCTAGGAAGTTGTGCAAGCAATGCTTGTTTTGGCGCTTTCGCATGCGCACCTTTCTTTTGTAAAATAAAAATACTTTTCGCTGCTGCTTCATTTTTAAACATCGAAAGCGGAAGCTGCAACAAGCCTTGAATAAACGTTTCCTCTTTAATTAACGCATGCAATTTTTTTGATTCATCTGATGTAAAAAGCGTATTTGGGACGAGGAAAAACAAATATCCGCCTTCTTTCGTATAACGAATGCTTTGTTCAATAAATAAATAATGGGCATACGAATGGCCAGTTTCGGCATGTAAACGAAACGATTTGGCATGTTCATCGTCTGGATAATATCCGATCGGCAAATCGCATACGACTACATCGACCGGTTCAATAAACAACGGCTTTAAGCTATCTTGATGGAAAAATTGAATTTCATGTTGTTGTAAGTTTGCATTGACATAAGCAAGTTTCAATAGTAAATCGTCTGCATCTGCTCCGTAGCTTTTTACTTTTTTATTTGTGAGTTGATTCAACACAGCCGTCATTAAATTTCCTGTTCCAACAGCAGGATCGAGAATGGATAGCGAAAAATATGTTTTTGTAAATTCATCAATTAAATAACCGATAAATACCGATACAGCATCTGGTGTCATTTGATGATGAGGTTGTACATATTGTTTCATTCCTTTTAACATCGCCAATTGTAATGCTTTACGAATGTGTTCATTTTTCCAATCATGCAAACGGACGGAAGCGTACGCCTTTTTTAACCGTTTTTTTAACAACTCGTTTACTTCTTCTTGCAAAACATCTCCATGAAATAAGTTTTCACCTGTTTCTGCGACAGCTTCTAAATACGAACATTTTAACTCCTCTTGCAACCATGTCGCCGTTTCATCGATGACTGTAAATAGCTTTTCCAATGTGTTTCACTCCTTTCGGTCCGACATTTTATTTTAAAAAATATAAACGAAAAAGGCTATCCCTTTTTGAGATAGCCTCAAACAATTATTGTTGAGCCGCTTGTTTTGCTGCTTCGATGGCTGCTTCGTAGTTTGGATGATTTGTTGCTTCTGATACGTACTCGACATATGTGACGCGATCGTTACGATCAACGACAAATACTGCACGAGCGAGTAAACGTAACTCTTGAATGAGCACACCGTACGCTTGGCCAAACGATACATCGCGATGGTCAGATAATGTAACAACGTTTTCTAATCCGTTTGCCGCGCACCAACGTTTTTGAGCAAATGGCAAATCAACGCTAATCGTTAACACCTTTACTCCTTCAATGTTTCCTGCTTCTTCATTAAAGCGACGTGTTTGTGCATCACAAACTCCTGTATCAATCGATGGCACAACGCTAATTAAACGAACAAATCCTTTTGTATCATCTAATGTCACCGGCGATAAGTCGTTGGCAAGCACAGTAAAATTCGGAGCTGCATCACCGACTTTCACTTCATGACCGACTAATGTGACAGGATTTCCTTTAAATGTAACCTTCGCCATAGTAAGCCTCCTCTTTATATAAGATACAGGCTCATCATAACGTAATTAGATGAAAAATTCAATTATTTCGATTGAGACTAAATATCAAAATCTGTTGTTTCGTTATGTTGTTGCTTCGGTTTTTCTTTTTTCTCAAACATTTGTTGAATTTTTTCAATCGCTTGTGGGGCGAGATCTAAAATTTTCTCGTATAAATGCGTGCTTTCATCTACATGTAATAGCTTTACGCCTGAACTGTTCACAATTAAAAAAGCAATCGGTGTAATTGATACACCCCCGCCACTTCCTCCACCGAATGGATGAGCTTCTTTTTGTTGTTCATTGCCATGATTCAACATAAACTCGCTACCACCTGCTGCAAAGCCGAAACCGACTTTCGATACAGTTAAGATGACGCTTCCATCAGGTGTCTCGACAGGATCACCGATAATCGTATTGACATCAATCATTTGTTTTAAATTTTCCATCGCTGTCGTCATTAATCCTTCAATCGGATGTCCATTCATTTTCATTCCTCCTAGAAACTTTTGCACCTTTTTTCCAATGTTTTACGACCTTCAGTCCTGCTAATATAGCATAACCGATTCGAAATCGAACCATACATGTAAACGATGTACGCGATAATGCGCCTTGAAAAAAAGGAACGATAGAAATGGAAGGAGTGCTACAAACATTCATATATTTGCTCATTATTGCCACCATGTAATATTTAACCGACCAACCGATCCCGACGAACAGCGCTGTTTTTGCCGCATCTCCGACGCCGATTTGCGTATGCCATTGAAACTGTAAAACAGAAACTTTTTGTAAAAATTTTTTTATAATCGTATGTAAATGAACGATGTCATTTAACCACCGTTTAATTTGTGCGATACGTTGGCGCGCATCAGTAACAGTAAATGTCGTTTTTTCATCTTTCCCTGTACTTGTTTTTTGCTCTGTCACTAAGCCGGCTTCCCTTTTTGATATTTCAATGAGCGGAACAGTAAAACGATAACGAAGAAAACGAAGAAGGCGAATATCTATTGTTAATTGATCATTATCTTGTGCATGTTGAAATTGAATCGTCATGCGCACATATAAAAAAGGAATGATTGCTAAGAAGGCAATAAAGATGATGGCAATAACGAAAATCATCGGTTTTTCACTTCCTTCCCGATGACATTTTCGACAAAAATAAGAAAAATTAAACGAATAAATTCGCTATGAATGGAAAATAAATGATAAAATAAACGTGAGGACATTTTAACGGAGGGAAAACGATGACTGAACGCCGTAATCGCATGTACTTCTTTCATAAACACGATGAAGAAACGACGAAGCAAGTTCAACCGCTCATTGAACTCGCCAAACAGTATGAATTTCAAGTTGTAGATGAGGCAAAACATGCCAACATTATTGTAAGCGTCGGTGGCGACGGTACGTTTTTGCAAGCGGTGAGAAAAACCGGATTTCGTGAAGATTGCTTATATGCTGGTATTTCAACATTAGGCTCATTAAGTATGTATTGTGATTTTCATATTCACGATACAGAAAAAATGATTGAAGCGATGACAACGGAACAAATCGAGGTGCGTAAATATCCAACGATTTATGTTACGGTCAATGATTCTACGTCATTTTATTGTTTAAATGAATGCACGATTCGTTCAAGTATTATTAAAACGTTTGTCATGGACGTATTTATCGACAATTTGCATTTTGAAACGTTCCGAGGCGATGGAATGATCATTGCCACACCTACAGGAAGTACAGCTTACAATAAATCGGTTAATGGGGCAGTCGTGGACCCGATGCTTCCATGCTTTCAAGTAAGCGAACTAGCATCACTAAACAATAATCGTTATCGTACGCTCGGTTCATCATTTATTTTAAGCGGAAATCGCAAGTTAACATTAAAAGTGGTACAAGACGGAAACGACTATCCAATTATCGGTATGGATAATGAAGCACTAAGCATTCAACATGTTGAAAAAATAGATATTGCATTAAGTGGAAAAGTGATTAAAACAGTCAAACTGAAAGATAATTCTTTCTGGGAAAAAGTAAAGCGGACATTTTTGTAAAAAGAGGCATTACGCCTCTTTTTACCATTTTCTTCGATCGATGAGACACCGCTCTCCCTCATTTACACGATCAACAGAAACAAATGTCGGTGTGATACGAATAACGTTTTTTATTTTTTGTTTTGCTTCTTCATTAAGCTCTTTTTCGATGTAAATCGTCAATTGATCATGATCACCTTCATTTGTTACGACCGCTTGAAATAGCGGACATCCTACGTCAGCCATGACTTCCTTCAACTGTTGCTCATGTACAAACATTCCTTTCACTTTCACGCTTGTTCCGACACGTCCGAGAACACCGACGATCCGTTCACCTTTATACCCATCGACCCAACGTGACACATCTCCTGTACCAAATCGAACGAGAGGGTACGTCCGATCAAATATCGTAACGACAATTTCTCCCTCCTCATCAAGCGGTACTCCGCTAATCGGATCACACAGTTGGACGATGGCTCGCGAACTAATTTTCAAACCTGGTCCTTGACGGTCCTCAAATGCGATACAACCACAATCAGCTGTTCCATATCCTTCAAAAACATGAATACCTCGTTGTTCAAACTGGTCGCGCATGTTTTCTGTTAACTTTTCTGCCGTGAAAAACGCCTTTTTCACCGTGACATGTATTCCTTTTTCATCCGCATACTGCAACAATAAATGTAAAAAACTTGGCGTACCAACATATCCAGTCACTTGCAAGTCATTCATAAGCTGCACTTGCAATTCACGATTGCCTGGTCCTGCCGGCACAACTGTTGCACCGATCCGGCGAAGAGCGCTATCAAACATAAAACCTGCTGGGGATAAATGATATGAAAACGTATTTTGTACAATATCATCGCTTGTAAATCCAGCGGCTTGAAGCGCTTCTGCAAATCCCCAATCATCCTCTTCCTTTCCTTGCGGATCGTAAATCGGTCCTGGGGACATAAAGATGCGTGCCAATTCATTCGATCGTGTTGTAATCATATTTCCAAATGGCAGCTGATGTTTTTGTAAAAGAGGTAATTGTTCTTTTTTCAATACCGGAATGCCATTCAGTTGCTCAATCGTTTCTAATTCATACGGACTCATATTTGCTGCATCTAATCGCTCACGCAATGCTAATGACTGTTCATACGCCTCGATCAAAAACGATTTCCATCGTTCCATTACAACCACCGCTTTCTCCGTTTATACGACTTGACTTCCCGATAATTTTTACGGCCTTTTTCGCTCATCCCGAGGTAAAATTCTTTTACATCTTCATTTTCAAGTAATCTCTCCACAGGACCGTCCATGACGATGCGGCCATTTTCCATAATGTATCCGTAGTGCGCAATCGATAAAGCGATGTTCGCATTTTGTTCAACGACGAGAATTGTCGTTCCTTCTTCTTCATTAATTCGTTTAATAATTGAAAAAATTTCTTTCACAAGCAACGGAGCAATCCCTAACGATGGTTCATCAAGCAGTAAAATTTTTGGTTTTGCCATCATGCCGCGGCCAATTGCCAACATTTGCTGTTCTCCACCTGATAAATACCCTGCTTGGCGATGGCGCAACATATGAAGCTTCGGAAAGTAATGATATACTTTTTGTAAATCTGCTTTAATATTGTGGCGATCTTTTCGTGTATGAGCACCGACAATTAAATTTTCTTCTACCGTCAAATGTTCAAACACTCGTCTTCCTTCCATACATTGAAAAATTCCTTTCTTCACGATTTCTTCTGCATCTTTTCCTTCAATTCGTTCTCCATATAGCTCAATATAGCCATCTGTTACTTCGCCATCTTCACTTCTTAATAATCCCGAAATGGCTTTTAACGTCGTTGTTTTCCCTGCCCCATTGCTGCCGAGCAACGCGACAATTTTCCCTTCTGGAATAACCATCGACATACCTTTTAACACGAGAATGACTCGATTATACATCACTTCTACATTGTTTAACGTAAGCATTTGTCTCCCCCTTTCTGAAAGCGAAAGGGTGCTTCCTATTGAAAACACCCTTTCATTCACTTTAGTATCCGAAGTAGTCTGTAAACACCTTAAACTGTCCATTTTCTACTTTTGCTAAACGAATTTGATTCGTCCCCGCATGATTATCAGCCGTAAACGTAACTGGTGCAGCTAGGCCGCCTAAATCAAGATCTTTTAATTTTTCTAATCCTTGACGAATGCCTTCTCCCGTCGTTGGATCGTCCGCTTGCTTAATTCCTTCTACTAAAATTTTCGCTGTGACCCATCCTTGAATAAACTTTTGGTTTTTATCCTCTAATTTTTCACCTTTACTTGCTAAATACTCTTTCACTTCAGCCATACCTGGTAAATCTTCATATGGAAACGCATGTGTCACAACGCCGATAAACCCTTCTGCCGCATCTCCAGCAATCGGGAGCAATCCTTCACCAGTTGTCCAGTTTAAGCCAATAAATTGCGTTTCAATGCCTAATTTTTTCGCATCTTTTAAAATCGTTGCTGTCGCACCCCATGTTTGTTGAATAATCGCATAATCCGGTGCCTTTTTCTTCATGTTCAATAGTTGAGATGTCGCATCAAGCGCTTTTAAGTCAACGATTTGTTCGTCTACAATCTCTACACCAATTTCTTTCGCAAAGTCTTTTGCATCTTGAATTGGCGATTTTCCAAATGCCGTGTCATTATAAATGAGCGCAACTTTTGGTGTTCCACCTGTATGATTTTCTTTAATCCAACGAAGTACGGAGCGCGCTTGATCAGAGTAAGACGCCGCTGTTAAAAAGTTGTATGGGCTTTCTTTTATATTTTTTAAATTTTCTGAATAAGAAGCTGAGAAAAATGGTAGTTTATCTGCTGCAACTTGTTGTCGCAACGCTTCCGTATCGGCTGTTCCCCATCCTAAAATGGCTGACACTTTATCGCTCGCTTTATATTTTTGATACAGCTTTTGCGCTTCAGGAATTTTATAAGCGTAATCTTGTCCGACAAGCTCAATTTTATAGCCGTTCACACCGCCTTTTGAATTAATGTATTCAATATACGCTTTTTCTCCTTCAGCATACGGTGTACCAACATCTCCCGTTGCACCTGTAATATCAAACAATGCACCAATTTTAATCGTTCCTTGTTCTTTTCCTCCTTCTTTTGCCGGTTCTGTCGCTGTTTTGTCACCTCCTGAACATCCGAATAACATGCTTGCTCCAAGGAGCAATGTAGCGAGTAGTGCACCTTTTTTCTTCATTCATTCATCCCCCTTATCTGTTTTTCATTTTATATAAAGCGGATATGCCGCTTTATACTACTTCGTATAAGAAAATGGCCAAAGGCGGAAATAGTTTTTTATATTTGACCAAATTTTATTTAATCCATCTGGCTCATACACGAGAAATAAAATGATGACAACACCGAAGACGACTTCCTTCATTCCAACAAGCACTCCCTCTAGTCCAGGAAACGTGCCACTCAATACATCTACAACGCTTCGTAATACAACAGGCATGAGCGTAATGAATACAGCCCCATACAATGAACCGAACACGCTCCCTAAACCGCCGACTAAAATCATGGCTAAATATTCAATTGAAACGGAAATGCTGTAAAGCTCAGGGCTGACAATCATCGTGTAATGACCGAGAAGCGCGCCGGCAATACCGACGAAAAACGAGCTAACGAAGAAAGCAAGCACTTTATATTTAAACAAATCAATGCCCATCACTTCTGCTGCAATATCGCGGTCGCGAATCGCAATGAACGCTCGCCCAACACGCGTGCGAAATAAGTTGAGTGAGAAGACGATTGTGATAAGTAAAACGACAAACATTAAATAGTAATAGCTCGTTTCGCTCATGAACGTAAACGAACCGATCTGTGGACGGTTCAATACGAGCCCAGCAGTTCCCCCTGTTAATGAATCCCATCTTGAAATGACAAACAAAATGATGACTTGCGCCGCCAATGTAGCAATGGCTAAATATAGCCCTTTTAAGCGCAAAGACGGGATCCCAAACAGAGCACCGACAAGCGCAGTAATTAACCCAGCAAGCGGAAAAGCAACCCAAAAGCTAAGCCCTAACTTCGTTGTTAAAATCGCTGATGTATAACCTCCTACCCCTAAAAATGCGCCAACCCCGATCGAAATTTGACCAGTAAACCCTGTTAAAATATTTAATCCGATCGCTCCAATGGCTGCAATCCCACATAATGTCGCCAAACCGACTACATAGTCTGTCGCGACCATAGGAAAAAGAGCAAATAGCGCTACAATCATAAAAATACGCCAACGCACGCGAGCAATTTTCCAAATGGCCATATCTTGCCTATAATCAACATGAAATTCACCACATTGCATAACAAACGGATTTCGCACCATTTCTCACACCCTTTCGATTTCTTTCTTTCCAAATAGCCCATACGGTTTAACCATTAAAATGATAACTAAAATGACAAATGGGATAACTTCTTTTAAGCCGCCGCCGACAAGCGGGTCTAAATATCCTCCTGTCATACTTTCAATAATCCCGATTAAAATACCGCCAATGATCGCCCCTGGGATGCTGTCAAGTCCACCTAAAATAGCGACAGGTAACACTTTTAATCCGATTAGTGAAAGCGAAGAGTTGACCCCGTTAATATTTCCTAATAACACCCCACCAACAGCTGATACGATGGCTGCAATTGCCCAAGCAATCGCAAAAATTGTTTTTACGCTAATCCCCATAGACAAAGCTGCTTGTTGATCGTCTGCTGTCGCTCGCATGGCAATTCCAAACCGCGAATATTTGAAAAACAACGTAAAAATCATGAGCCAAATCATAACAATGACAAACGACCATGCGTATACAGGTGCGATAATGACTTCTCCGAACTGCAACGGTTTTTCTGAAAAAACAGGTGGATATACACGCGTTTCGTGTCCCCAAATAATATGAACGATTCCTGCAAGTACGCTCGATAATCCGATCGTTGCCATAATCATAGAAATCACTGGCTTTCCAATGAAAGGACGCAACACAACTTTTTCTACACTCCAACCAAGCAACGCACTAAACGCTAAAGCGAGCAACAAGGCAGCAATGAACGGAACGTTATAGCTAGCCACAAGTGTCAAACAAACGTACGTCCCGATGAGCAAAAATTCGCCTTGAGCAAAGTTAATAGCATCGCTCGATTTGTAAATGAGGACAAACCCTAGCGCAACGAGCGCATATACGCTCCCGACGACGATACCAGTGACAAGCATTTGTAAGAAAAAAGCCATTTACGCTGCTCCCTCCCCTTCATCAATCGAGACGACTTTCAACGTCGTTTTAATGACTTGCTCTTTGCCATCACGATATTTAATGGTTCCTTCTACATCAATGTGGTCTGTTTCTGAGTACATCCCTTCAATAAGTGAGGCATATTTTTTGGCAATAAATTGACGACGCACTTTTTTCGTTCTCGTTAATTCTTCATCATCTGCATCAAGCTCTTTATAAAGCAAAACAAACTTTTTCACACGTGCCTTTTCTGGCAACGATTGATTAATTTCATTCACTTGTTCTTGAATAAGTTGAATCACTTCTTGTTTTGCGGACAAATCGGAATATGTCGTATACACAAGCTGATTTTTTTCTGCCCATCGCCCAACATTAGCCATATCGATATTAATGATCGCCACAACGTACGGACGATCGCGACCAATGGCGACCGCTTCTTGAATGTAAGGGCTAAATTTTAGTTTATTTTCAATAAATTGCGGCGAAAACATCTCACCTGTTTGTAAACGAATGACATCCTTTAAACGATCAATAACATACAAATGGCCTGATTCATCTACATATCCCGCATCACCTGTATGAAGCCAGCCGTCTTCGATCGTCTCTCTCGTTGCCTTTTCGTTTTTATAATAGCCACAACATACACTCGGGCTTTTTAACAAAATTTCGCCTTGCTCAGAAATTTTCACTTCTGTTTCTGGGATTGGTATACCAACGCTATCTACTTTAATGTCCCCATCGCGATGAACGATCGCAATTCCTGATACTTCTGTTTGACCGTATATACTTTTTACGTTCACCCCAATGCTATGGAAAAAGCGAAACACATCTGGGCCTAACGGAGCGCCACCTGTATACGCTCGCTTTAAGCGCAGCAATCCAAAATGGTCACGAATAGCGCTAAAGACGAAATAATCAGCTAGTTTATACAAGCACTTCGTCCAAAAGGAAACGTCGCTTTTCGTAAAATGCGCTTCTGCTACTTTTTCTCCAATCGGCTTGCACCATTCATACATTTTTCGTTTCAACCAACTTGCATCTTGAATGCGCACTTGAAATTTTGAAACGATGTCTTCATAAATGCGCGGTGGTGAAAACATAACGTGTGGTCCAATCTCTCGTAAATTTTCAAACACCGTTGAAGGTTCTTCTGGAAAGTTCACAACAATGTTGCAGTGGAATGCCATGGAAATGGTCATCATTTGTTCGCCTATCCAAGCGAGCGGTAAAAATGAAAGGTATTCGTCTTGTTCGTCAAGTGGATCGATTTTTGCGAGGTTTTTTGCCATTTCGAATAAGTTGCGATAAGAAAGTTCCGTCCCTTTCGGATTGCCCGTCGTTCCAGATGTATACGATAAAATGGCGATATCATCATAACATCCTTTTTGCACTTCATCATCAAAATATGTCGGGTGCGTTTGTTCAAATTGTCGACCGAGCGTTTGTACATCTTGAAAATACAATAATTTATCGTGCTTATAGTTTCGCATACCGCGTGAATCGTAGTAAATAATATGTTTCACTTTCGAAAGTTCTTGTTCCACTTCTAACACTTTATCAACTTGCTCTTGATCCTCGACGACAACAAACGTCGCATCGCAATTGTCAATAATATACGCTAATTCGTTTGGTAACGATTCTTGATAAATGCCAACGGAAATACCTCCTAAACTTTGAGCTGCGAGTTGGCTAAATACCCACTCTGGACGGTTATCGCCAATAATAGCCAGTTTATCGCCGCGTCGAAACCCGAGCGAAGCAATTCCTAATGCGAACGCTTTCACTTGTTCGTAATAGTCGCTATATGTGTATTCGTTCCAAATGCCGTAATCTTTTTCGCGCAGAGCGACTTGTGTTGGTTTTTGTCGCGCACGAGCGGCTAATAGCTGTGGAAACGTCATTTGTTCCATAAAACTCCCCCTTTATCCCGCATGTTCTTCTCCTAAATATGCTTCTATGACGCGCGGATTTGTTTGCACTTCTTTTGGCGTTCCGTACGCGATCAATTTTCCGAAATCTAACACAGCAATATGATTGGATAAATCCATCACAACGCCCATATCGTGTTCAATTAAAATAATTGTCGTCTTTTTTTCTTCGTGAATATCAATAATATAACGCGCCATGTCTTCTTTTTCTTCGTTGTTCATGCCAGCCATTGGTTCATCAAGCAATAGTAAATCAGGATCCATCGCTAATGCGCGACCGACTTCTACCCGTTTTTGTAGACCGTAAGAGAGCGTACCAACAGGCACATTGCGCACATGCTCGAGCTCTAAAAAATCGATCACTTCTTCGACTTTATAACGATGCTCTACTTCTTCTTTTTGCGCTTTCCCCCAGTACAATCCACCTGCAAGCACTCCTGTTTTCATCCGCACATGCCTACCGAGCATAAGATTGTCCAATACAGATAAATGCGGAAATAACTCGATATTTTGGAAAGCGCGTGCAATACCTAAGGCCGCTCGTTTATGCGGCTTCACATGTGTAATGCGCTCATCTTTGAAAAAGATGTCGCCCTCTGTCGGTTTATACAGCCCGCTAATACAGTTCAACATACTCGTTTTTCCTGCTCCGTTTGGGCCGATCAATGAGAAAATTTCCCCTTCTTTCACTTCAAAGGAAACAGAATCAAGTGCCAATACACCGCCGAAGCGAATGGACACGTTTTGCACTTTCAATATACCCACTTCATTCCCCCCTTTTTCTTTATTTCTCTCTCTTTCGATAACACTTTATGGACGTTTTTATATCTTTATGACTTTACACAACGAAAAAACAAAAATGTAAGCGTTATCAAAAGAGGTCATAAAAAACATTTCTTAATTTTAAGAAAATTCCAAAAAGAATAGTACACAATTTTTTTTGGTCCGTCAAGCTTTTTTTCCGCTCCGAATGAATCGGAGCGGAACATGTTATTTTTGCATAGCTTTCATTTCACGTTCGCGCAATTCAACACGACGAATTTTTCCAGAAGTCGTTTTTGGCAGGTCGTCGACAAACTCAATTTTGCGCGGATATTTATATGGCGCTGTGAGCTGCTTTACATGCTCTTGAAGTTGCGGAATTAAATTCGGGTCATTTTTATCTACTCCTTCACGCAATACAATAAACGCTTTAACAACGTGTCCTCGAATTTCATCTGGACTAGCAACAACCGCACATTCTTTCACAAATGGATGTTTCACTAGCGCATCTTCTACTTCAAATGGTCCAATCGTATAGCCGGAGCTAATAATAATATCATCGCCACGGCCTTCGAACCAGAAATACCCCTCTTCATCTTTTTTCGCTTTATCACCAGTAATATAATATTCCCCTCTGAACTGCATCGCTGTTCTTTCCGGATCTTTATAGTAACATTTAAACAAAGCTGGCGTTTCAACATGAACAGCAATATCGCCAACTTCTCCAACGGCACAAGGCTCCCCAAACTCATTAATAATTTCGACGCGATTTCCTGGCGTTGGTTTCCCCATCGATCCCGGTTTTATTTTCATTCCTTTCATAACCCCGACAAGCAATGTGTTTTCTGTTTGTCCATATCCATCGCGAACTTGAACACCGAAATAGCGCTCAAACGTATCGATCACTTCACGATTCAACGGTTCGCCAGCGGATACAGCACTATGCAAATGCGGTAATTTATATTGGGAAATTGTCGGGACTTTAGCCATGAGACGATATTCTGTCGGTGTACAACAAAGGACGTTGATATGATATTTTTCTAACAGCTGCAAATATTTTTCTGGCTCAAACCGAC
This sequence comes from Anoxybacillus sp. ST70, assembly GCF_019553625.1. Lineage (NCBI taxonomy): Bacteria > Bacillati > Bacillota > Bacilli > Caryophanales > Anoxybacillaceae > Anoxybacillus > Anoxybacillus sp. ST70. The sequence goes on along the minus strand of NZ_JAHZOF010000002.1, from coordinate 75,642 downwards.
CGTAGTACACAAACCCTGTCGCTCCAGAGCCAAGAGTCGATAGAAATGGACTCCACACCCACTTCTGCCATCCAGGGCTTGCTGTTGCCCAAACGAGGTCTCCTTCTTCAATACAAAGCCAATTTTTTGCGGCTGTTCGTAAATGGGCATATGCCCAAGCGTGCGTGTGCACTACACCTTTTGGATTTCCTGTCGTTCCCGATGTATACGATAAAAACGCCATATCTTCTCGCGACGTTTCTACAGCCATGAATGTATCGCTTTGCTTTGCCATTTCGTCATGCAAATCGAGCCAGCGCTCAGTCGAACCGCCAACAGAAAACGAAACAATATTTTCCATACCTTCAATCGAAGAAAATTGCTCAATATATGGAAAATACGCAACAACTCCTTTTACTTCCCCATGGGAGATGCGATATTGTAAATCTTTTGTGCGCAACATTTCAGAGCTTGGAATAACGACAAGTCCTGCTTTCAATGCCCCAATATATACTGCATATGCCTCCAACAAACGCGGGAGCATAACGAGTACTTTATCGCCTTTTTGTAACTGATGACTAACGAAAGCGTTTGCAATTTTATTCGCCTGTTTCATCAGTTCAACATATGTAACCTCTTTTGTTTCCCCCGTTTCACTTTCCCATTTTAAAGCGATTCGGTTTGGATCATCTGCATATTTTTCAAATTCGCTCGTTAAATTATACTTTTCTGGTGCGATTAAATTCATTTCCCTCTCCCCCTTAACCAATATGATACAAGAAAATTATACAAAAAAATCGAATAGTTTTGTATAACTTTTCTAAAAATTTTTAAAAGATAAAAAACTCGGTAGAACGCGCTACCGAGTTTTGTTTATTATTTATTTTGGCTACTGAGTTGTTGTTCTGCCATTTTCACGAGACGTTTTGTAATCTCGCCGCCAACAGAACCGTTTGCTCGTGCAGTTGTATCTGGACCTAACTGCACACCAAATTCTTGAGCGATCTCGTATTTCATTTGGTCAATCGCTTGTTGCACACCAGGGACGAGCAATCGATTTCGATTTGCCATTCGTTTTCACCCCCTCGCATCTATAGGTTGTGCAAAACGAATGGACTTCATACATTTAAAAGAGCTCGTCCAATGGTTGATCTGGTTTCAACGTAATCGTTTCGACACGAGCGACCGTCTCCGCAATCATTTCGTCTAAAGGTAAAAACTGTTCATATTGAATAATTTTCTCTTTTTTCGGCTTCGTTTTCGGTGCTTTTGGAGTAAAAATTGTACAACAATCTTCATATGGACGAATGGAAATATGATGTGTCCCAATTCGTTCAGCAATTGCAATAATCTCCGTTTTGTCCATTGAAATAAGTGGCCGAAGAATTGGCGTCGTTGTTACATCGTTGACGACGACCATACTTTCCAATGTTTGGCTAGCCACTTGTCCTAAACTTTCTCCCGTCACGATCGCTAATCCATTTTCTTTTTTACGAATTTCATCTGTAATGCGCAACATCGCACGACGAGTTGAAATAAGGGAGTAGTTTTCTGGCACTTGTTTATAAATTGCTTGTTGCAACTCCGTAAACGGCACAATATGAAGGCGAATCGTTCCGCCAAATTCCGTCAAACGTTGAGCTAAGTCAATGACTTTTTGCTTTGCTCGTTCACTTGTAAACGGCGGGCTAAAAAAGTGAACCGCTTCAATTTGCAAGCCGCGCTTCATTGCTAAATATCCCGCTACCGGACTATCAATTCCACCAGAAAGCATGAGCATCGCTTTTCCACTCGTTCCAACAGGCAAACCACCTGCTCCAGGTACGTCGTACGCTGTAATATACGTACCTTCTTTTCGAACTTCCACTCGAACATCAATGTCAGGATGATGGACATCGACTGTTAAACCTGTTGTATTTTTTAACACATAACTACCGAGTTCATAGTTTAATTCATTTGTTGTGACCGGGAATTGTTTATCCGCTCTTCTTGCGGATATTTTAAACGTTTTCCCTTCATATGGAAATTGTTTTACGAAATAAAGCGTAGCCTCTTTTATTTTTTCTAAATCGCTCTCCGTTTTTAACGCTAAACTTAACGATTGAATCCCGAACACTTCTTGCAATTTTTCAATAACAGGTTGCGGTGGTGTATGATGTAAACGAACGTACATCCGATCGCGTAATGCTTCAATTTGAAGATTTGGAAAATGTTTTAATTTTTTTGCTATATTTCGTTTTAAACATCGTACAAATTGCAAACGGTTTTTTCCCTTTGTCGACATTTCACCGTAACGAATTACAATATGATCGTATGTCATTTCGTTCCCCTCGCTACTATTTTTAATCGTTCGTATGCTCGTTCAATTGCTTCAACGATTATGGAGATGTGCTCCATTTGTTGTTCGTATGATAAGCTTATGCGAATGGAACGCTCCGCTCGCATTTTTTCAACTCCCATAGCTAACAATGTTTTGCTTGGCGCTTTTTTCCGAGATGAACAAGCTGATGTTGTTGATACATATACATGTTGTTTTTCTAATTCATGCACAAATGCCTCTGATTTGACTCCTTCTAAAGAAAAATGGATAATATGCGGAGCCGATTGTTCCAACGGGGTATGAACAACAATGCCTTCAATCGCTTGTAAACGTTCGATAAGCGCTCGCTTCATTTCTTCAAGGCGTGCAGAGGCTTCGTGATACTTTTCAACAGACATTCGCAACGCTTTCGCCATCGCTACAATGGCAGCGACATTTTCTGTTCCAGAACGCAACTGCATTTCCTGAGCCCCGCCAGATAAAAGCGGAGAAAGGCGTACACCTTCGCGCACATACAATACGCCTGCTCCTTTTAAACCGTGAAATTTATGAGCGGATATCGTATATAAATCCACATTTGCGCGCTTTAAATGAAGCGGCACCTTCGCCGCACCTTGCACTCCATCCACGTGAAAAAGCACTTTTGGATATTTTTTTAATAACATCCCGATTTGTTCAATTGGCTGGATGGAACCTACTTCATTATTGACATGCATCACAGAAACGAGAATCGTATCGTCACGCAACGCTTGTTCAATATGTGTTGGAGAAACGATGCCACGTTCATCGACGGGCACATATGTCACTTGAAAGCCAAGTTGTTCAAGTTGTTTACATGCTTCGGTAACGGACGGATGTTCAATCGCTGTTGTAATAATATGACGCCCGCGCTGCTGGTGCTGCCAAGCAACCCCTTTAATTGCTAAATTGTTTCCTTCCGTCCCACCTGATGTAAAAATCACTTCGGTCGGTTTCACCTCAAGCAGACGTGCGATTTGTTCTCTTGCTTGTGTAAGTAATCGCTCTGCCTGCATACCTAATCCATGTAGCGACGACGGATTGCCGAAATAGTCGTTCGCTACTTTCATAAAAGATTGCAACACTTCTGGAAACGGTTTTGTTGTGGCGCTATTATCTAAATACATCATCGCCCTTGCCTCCATATACGTTCATATACAAACAGCCTTCTTATATTATCACATCTTTATTCAAAAAAGAAATGATCAAAGAATATTTTAAAGATTGAAACTTTTGATAAAAACGACAAAATTTTTATTTTGTATGGTAGTATATAGGCTGGTACGGAGACAACAAAGGAGGATCAACATGTCGAAAAAAGATTTAATCGCTGTCGGTTTCATGTTATTTGCTTTATTTTTCGGCGCTGGTAACATGATTTTTCCTCCTGCTCTCGGACAAGCAGCAGGAGAAAACGTATGGATTGCTATTGCTGGCTTTTTAATTACCGGCGTCGGATTACCCGTTTTAGCCGTAAGCGCCATTGCAAAAACAGGAAGTGATTTACAACAATTAGCTAGTCGAGTACATCCTGTATTTGGTGTTATCTTCACAACGATCATGTATTTAGCGATCGGTCCCTTTTTCGGCATTCCACGTACAGGGACTGTCTCGTTTGAAATTGGAGTGACGCCATTTTTACCTGAAACAGCCGATCGTTCCATCATGTTAGCCGCGTATACAGTCATTTATTTCATTGTATCGCTTTGGTTGGCATTAAATCCATCGAAATTAGTTGACCGCATCGGTAAGTTATTAACACCGCTTTTACTTATCGGTCTTACTTTGTTTTTTATCAAAAGTGTATGGACACCTATGGGAGAAATCCAAAAACCAACCGATGCCTATGCACATGCGCCGCTATTTAAAGGATTTATTGACGGATACTTAACGATGGATGCCATTGCTGCGCTCGTTTTTGGTATTATTGTCATTCAGGCTATTCAACAAAAAGGAATAACAAACAAAAAACAACTGACAAAACTTTGCATTCAAGCTGGGCTTATTGCTGCCTCTGGACTAACGCTCGTTTATTTATCGCTCGCTTTCATCGGTTCATCAAGCGTGCAGGCGATTGGTTATCGCGATAACGGTGGAGAAATTATTAGCCAAGCAGCCACTTACTTATTTGGCGAAGCAGGGACAGTCATCTTATCGGTTATTATTATGCTTGCGTGCTTAACGACATCTGTCGGTTTATTATCATCGTGCGCAAGCTATTTTTCGAAAATTTCGCCAAAGCTCTCTTATCGAATGCTCGTCATCGTGATGAGCGTCTTTAGCGCGTTCATCGCAAATGTCGGTTTAACAAAACTTATTTCATTATCCATTCCTGTGCTTATTATCATTTATCCGTTAGCCATTACTCTCGTCGCTCTATCGTTTTTACATGACTATTTTGGCGGAAAACAAACGGTTTACATCGGAGCGATTTCTGGTACATTTCTTGTGAGCGTCGTTGATGGGCTAAAAACAGCAGGATTTGATGTATCCGCCATTTTACACGTATACGAAAAAACGTTACCTTTGTTTGAACAAGGAATTGGTTGGCTCACACCGGCACTCGTCGGTGGCTTGATCGGTTTATTGCTAAACAAAACAAATCATGTCACACGTACCGAAAGAAAAGCAAGTTAAAAACGAGTGAAGGGATTCCCTTTCACTCGTTTTCTTTTAGCCACTCACGAATACGTTCAAACGCTCCTTCTTCCACTTGCTCTACCGTAGCAATCGCTTTTTGTAAGGATAATTCGTATTCATATCGCCGAAACAACTGTTCCGCTTCTTCTAATCCTTCTTTCACCGTATGGAAACGACGACGGTAACGGTTTCCATATTGAATGACTTGTTCAGCTAATCGAGCTTGTTCAATCATTTCCTTTGTTTGATCACATACATTTTGCACAAAAACGACCGCCTCGTCTAGCGCTTGATGAACAGCTTCCATATTTAACGGTTTTCCGTCTAATGTAAGCGACACACGCGTTAAGCTTTCACGCGCTTCGCTCACTTGCAACATATAAGATTCCGGTAGCCCAGGAAGTTTGCTTTTTTTCACGAGCCGAATCGCTTCAGACAATTGTTTTTTCATTTCTGCTAATTTCTCACGCGCTGCTAATTCGTCTTTTCTTAATGCATATAAGTGCTCACGAAATTGGGCGTGCTTTTCTTTCACCGCAGCAATTTGCGCTAAAATTTCCTCCAATTCTTCACGAATAAGCGAGTAAGCTAAACGCTCCTCGATCATTTTCGTTTGAATTAACATAAATCGTTTCATCAATTGTTGCACTTGCTTTTCAATTTGTCGATATTTATCAAGATCATGTTGTGATAAATGATAACTTTGCTGAACAAATAACGTTTCATCGCGCGTTTCTTTCGTTTCTTCTTCTAACTCGTAAAGCGTTTGTTCAATTTTTTCCGTTTCATCATGAACGAAACGTTCCGCATATACTTCTTTCTCTAACAAATCGTACAACGTATCAACATCTTCTTGCACTTCTCGAAGAAGCTTTTCTGCTTCATCGACAGCAAGCGTTTCTAACAGCGTAAGCACTTTTGACAATTTCTCCCGAATCGTTTCTACTTCTTTGTCAACAGGCAAATGGTCAAGCACATATCCTTTCTCTAACAGTTCACGATATCCTTCGACAATATTGTCAAGTTGTGCTGGAATTTCAACTTGCGCATCGCTCAGTAAAAGTGGAATGTGTTCAATAAAATGGTTCAACTCATGTAATTCATTTTGAATAAGCAACACTACTTCACGAGCAGCTAAATAATTCCCTTCCGTCGTTAACTGTTCAAATGTTTGAAATTGTTGTTGAAGGGCATTTAATCGCGATTCAAGCGCAGTTTCTGTACGCCCGAACGTATGACGTTGAGTAAGCATCGCTTTTTTTACTTGGCGATACTTCTCTTTTAATTGTTCAATTTCTTCACGATTTTTTTCTTCACTTCCAACTAATTCTTGTAACTCTAGTAAAATGCGTTGAATTCTCCCTTCAATTTCTTGAAGCTGCTGTTTTGTTTGCTGTAACGCATCTTTTGCTTTCATAAACCGATATTTGACTACTGCTTCCTCAATATCAAACAACTTTTCTTCTATGTTCGGCAGTTGAACAGCGACAATGTCATCCCATTCATTCCGCCACTTTTCAAACAGCTGCTCTGTTTCCCCCATCATATTTAATGACTTAATTTTCGCCATTTCTTCTGGTACAGGGCGATTCATTAAAGAAATTTTCCATTGTTCCAATTGATCAATTTGTTTATATAAACGTTTTCGGTACACATATGTATATGTAAGTCCTCCGATGACGAGGAGCGCACTAATCGCTACAAATTCCATAATGGGCCTCCTTGTTGTCAAGCTTTCTTTTTTGTGGAGAAGGCATTTTCTTTTCAATGATTTTATGATACCATGTTAGCAACATTTTTTGAGCAAAAATTTTAATTTTTTTCCTAAAAAAACGTGATTTTGTCGAATTTTGCGCCAAAAGAGGTGAAAAACGTGCGTGACGGGCATATTCATACACCGTTTTGTCCCCACGGAAGTGACGATGCGCTGCATGAATATATCGAAAAGGCCATTTCGCTTGGTTATACAGATATTTCATTTACCGAACACGCACCGCTTCCGAAAGGATTTATCGATCCAACCCCTTATCAAGATAGCGCGATGAAAGAAGAACAACTAGCGTCGTACGTATCAATTTTACAATCATTAAAAAAACAGTACGAAAGACATATTCGTATTCGCATCGGATTAGAGGTTGATTTCATTGTCGGATATGAACAAGAAACGAAAACATTTTTAAATGAAATCGGTCCACAATTAGACGATAGCATTTTATCCGTTCATTTTTTACAAATGGACAATCGGTACATGTGTATCGATTATAGCGAAGACATGTTCGGCGAAATCGTTGCAGCGTTTCACTCTATTGAACGAGTGTATGATGCGTATTATAACACCGTTCTCGCTTCTGTTGTTGCCGATTTAGGCCCATACAAACCAAAACGTATCGGACATATCACGCTCGTCCGCAAGTTTCATCGAGCATATCCGTGTGAATACGATGAGAACAAAATCATCACACGCATTCTAGATGAAATGAAAAATCGTCAACTAGAACTTGACTACAACGGTGCCGGCACAACAAAACCGCTCTGCTTAGAGCCATATCCGCCTCATTGGGTTGTAAAAGAAGCGTTAAAACACGGCATTCCGCTCGTATATGGCTCGGATGCTCACTCGGTTGCTGGCCTTCACCAAGGAATGGAACATATGCTGATATAAAGGAGTGAAATACATGTTTCATGCACAAACATACACAGGGACAAGAGAAGAAAATTATGCACTTGTCATCGATCAATTAAGAGCGTTAATTTCGGATGAAAAAAATGTTGTGGCAAACCTAGCCAATGCTTCTGCTTTATTGAACTACTTTTTACACGATATTAATTGGGTCGGTTTTTACATAACAGAAGGAAATGAACTTGTTCTCGGACCGTTTCAAGGATTGCCCGCATGCGTGCGCATTCCATTTGGTAAAGGCGTATGTGGGACAGCAGCGGCCGAAAAACGAACAGTGCGTGTGGCAGACGTTCATACATTTCCTGGCCACATTGCATGCGATGCTGCATCTCAATCTGAAATTGTCGTTCCGATGATAAAAGACGGCCGTGTGATTGGTGTGCTCGATATTGATAGTCCAATAAAAAACCGTTTTGATGAAGTAGATGAACAGTATTTACAACAGTTTGTTGAAACGCTTATTCAATATGTTAACATATAAGAAAGAGGCCGAAATATTTGGCCTCTTTTTAATATTCTTGAACAACGACGCGATTTTTCCCTGTCCGTTTCGCCGTATACAATGCTTCATCAGCGCGATTAAATAACTCTTTCACAGAGTCCGCGCGATTTTTCTTCCAGTACGATACCCCACAAGAAATCGTCACCGGTGGGTTTGTTAGCTCACGAACTTTTTGTACTAAGCGGTTCGCAATCGATAAACCTGCATTAATAGACACTTTTGGTAAATAAATGGCGAGTTCTTCTCCTCCCCATCGAGCTCCAATATCATTTTGGCGAATGTTCGCTTTAATAATATTTGCTACTTGAATAATAATTTCATCGCCTACTTGATGTCCGTACGTATCGTTTATTTTTTTGAAATTATCAATATCTATTAAAATAAATGTACCTAATCCATCCTCTTCCATCGAACGTTGGATACGTTCATCTAAATAATGACGTGCATATAAATTTGTTAGCCGATCTGTAATGACCATTCGTTCAAGTTCTTCACGCAATGCTGCGTTTGTAAACGCCAACGTGGAATGATGAATAAGTGATTGTAACAATTTAAACATATCAAACGAAAAGTGGTACGCCTCTTGATGTAACACGATCGCTACACCTTTCATCATTCCGCGCATCATCGGTACGGCCATAAGCGAACGAAAACGTTTTGCATGATCACTATGAATTTTCACATCACCTAAAAATAAATTATCCCGTGGATGTTGAATGCGATGGAAAACGAAATCTACATATGCCTTTGCTTCGCGTGATTGGAAAAATGCCGTACTTCCAGGAAGTACTTTACGCTCTTTTTCTTGTAAAATAATAAAACCGACTTCTTCCGCATCGAATGACGTTTTAATTTTTTCAATCATAAACTGCAGGGCGTCTTGGAAGCGTAAGTTCGTATTTAAGTGGTGAATCGTCTCGTTAATAAGTTGTAAATCAGCAATTAATCGTTTCGATTGTTCGTATAATTTTGCATTTTCTAATGCGCTACCAGCCGTATTTGCCAATAAGGAAATAAAGCGCATTTCCCGTTCTGGCAGCTCCATAATTGTCGGAGCAATCATTTCGATCACCCCGTAAATCCCTTGAGCTCCTTTAATCGGAGCATAAATCACAGACTTTTTATAAACAAGCGAATCATGAAGCTGGATTTGTCCAGTGACATACGCTTGCATCGCCCCCATGTGCTCATCTTCATTTTCAAATGTAAGTAGTTTAATCGGCAAATCTCGGTCTGTTGTGCTGTCATAAGATAAAAACAAATGAAACGTAAATGCCGGATATACTTCTTTTAATGTTTTTACAATTTCCTCAAGTACATCCCCGATATTCATAGACGCATGAATTTTTGTTGCCGCTCGATGCAATTGTTCGTATCTTTTTTCCTCACTTAATACTTCAGACACTTTGCGAATGCGAGCAAACACTTTTAAAAAGTCTTGTCTCATTTGTTTAATTAACGATCTCGGTATCATATCTCGCACATGAAGCTGAAAACGAACGAGTCCGAGTGAATCTTCTGAAAAATGTATACCAAACTGAACGGTTTTGATTTCGCTTTCATCATCGATGACAACAACATCATCAAACTGTTGTTTTAGCTGCTCATCAAACGGAATCATATATTTTTCTCGCTGTTGTTCAATGATGTGATTTGTCGTCACTTCAGGTTCAAAAGCGTGTTTAAACGGGTTAAGCACATAAAACGTGACATCTAACAAGTGAAACTCTTTTTGCAATAAAGTGATCAGCGCTTGGATGATGCGAGGTAAATCTGTAAAATCTTCTTCTGTTAAAAACCAATCGAAAAACTTTTGCTTAAACATGGCGTATTGATCGCGTTCTTGAACGTTCATTTTTTTCACTCACCCGCACATACTTCCTCTCTTTATATGTATGAACCATATAAATAAAAAAATGAGAGTTTCTGTCATATTTCTAAAACTGAGGACCTATTAATTATATCATACCATACTCCTTATTATAAAGACTATACAAAAATTGTTGACTTAGACACGAAAAAAAACTATAATAGCCTTTGTGTAAAATATTGCAGCCTTTGTGCTCACATTTGTATGTCCATTTTGTTCCCCATAGAGAGCGTCATTCTCTAATTGGAGGTTGTATCGTGTAACTCTCAGCTGCTAGGGCGAGGATACATGAAAACAAAATGGCGATAAATGGTGAGGCACGACTGTTTTTATTTTACCAAAAATAAAAACAAAGGAGGAGCATTTATGGCTCGTTATACAGGTCCAACTTGGAAAATTTCTCGCCGCCTTGGCATTTCATTGAGCGGTACAGGTAAAGAATTACAAAAACGTCCTTACCCACCAGGTCAACATGGTCCAGGACAACGCAAAAAATTATCTGAATATGGTATGCAGCTTCAAGAGAAGCAAAAACTTCGCCATATGTACGGTGTAAACGAACGTCAATTCCGTAAAACGTTCGAAGAAGCTGGTAAAATGGCTGGTAAACATGGTGAAAACTTCATGATCTTACTTGAGTCTCGTTTAGACAACCTTGTTTACCGTTTAGGTTTCGCGCGCACTCGCCGTCAAGCTCGCCAATTAGTTAACCACGGTCATATTTTAGTTGATGGCAGCCGCGTTGACATCCCATCTTATCGTGTAAAACCAGGTCAAACAATTTCTGTTCGCGAAAAATCTCGCAACCTTCAAATTATTAAAGAAGCGCTTGAAGTGAACAACTTTGTACCTGATTACTTAACGCTTGATGCAGACAAATTAGAAGGTACTTACACTCGTTTACCTGAACGCTCTGAATTGCCTGCAGAAATTAACGAAGCATTAATCGTTGAGTTCTACTCACGTTAATAAAAAATCCTCTCTGCCAAAGCAGAGAGGATTTTTTATGCATAACGAATTAAATAATATTTTTTCTTGCCGCGGCGAATAATCGTAAAGCGTCCTTCAATGCGATTTTCTTCTGTCATTATTTTATTTACGTCTTGCATGCGCTCGCCGTTTACGTAAATCGCTCCATTCGCTACGTCCTCGCGAGCTTGACGTTTCGATGGACAAATGCCACTCGCTACGAGCAAATCAACAAGCGCCACTTCCTTTTCATGACATACATACGATGGTACATCTTTAAAACCTTGTTCAATCTCATTTGCTGTTAATTTTGCTACTTCTCCGCTAAAGAGCGCTTCAGAAATGTTGATTGCCTGTTGCAACGCTTCCTCCCCATGAACGAGACGCGTCATCTCCGCAGCTAATGCTTTTTGTGCTGCCCGTTTTTCCGGTGCTTCAGCTGTTTGTTTTTCTAATTCCATAATTTCTTCGTGCGATAAAAACGTAAAGCACTTCAAATATTTTACAACATCACGATCATCTGTATTAATCCAAAATTGATAAAACTCATATGGAGACGTTTTGTCAGCATCAAGCCATACCGCTCCACCTTCTGTTTTCCCAAACTTTGTTCCGTCTGCTTTTGTTACGAGCGGAACTGTTAATCCAAACACTTTTGCATCTTCTTCTGTTTTTCTAATGAGCTCGAGCCCCGCCGTAATGTTCCCCCATTGGTCACTTCCGCCAACTTGCAACTTGCATCCATACATTTCATACAGCTTCAAAAAGTCGTATGCCTGCAAAATCATATAACTAAACTCTGTAAACGAAATTCCTGTTTCCAATCGCGACTGTACAGATTCTTTCGCAAGCATGTAGTTAATTCCAAAGTTTTTCCCGACATCACGCAAAAATGTAATGACATCAAGCGAACCGATCCACTCGTAGTTATTTGCGATAATCGCTGGATTGTCATCTTTGTCAAAATCTAAAAAGCGGCTTAACTGTTGTTTAATTCGCTCACTGTAATAAGCGACCGTCTCTTTTTCATTTAATTTTCGCTCTGCTTTTTTTCCACTCGGATCTCCAATCAGTCCCGTTGCTCCACCAACGAGCGCAATCGGTTGGTGACCAGCTTGTTGAAAGCGACGCAACATTAAAATCGGAAGCAAATGACCGATATGCAAACTATCTGCCGTTGGGTCAAAACCACAATATACTTTGACGCTTTCCTCTGCTAACAGCGCTTTCAGTCCATCTTCATCTGTCATTTGATTAATTAAACCGCGAAATTGTAAATCTTGAAGCAAATCCATTGCAACCACCCTTTCTGTTTATTATGGAAACAAAAAAACCCGTCCTTCATTATGGAGGGACGAGTTTCATCGCGGTACCACCCTACTTAGAGAACATATATGTTCTCTCGCTTCATTGACATAACGGCCTATACCGTCTTTTGCTACTTTCGCACAAGCTGTTCGCAAAAGATGCTCACGGAGGTAATTCATGCTTACCTATGTACTAGTTCGCACCAACCACTAGCTCTCTGTCAACAGGGAGATAAGCACTACTCGTTCCGCTCATCGCTCAATTATTTACATGTTAGTATACCCTCTTTTATCATAAAACATCAACTGTTGTCAAGATATTCAAACAAAATTAGACATTTTCCGATACGAAAAAACAAATTATGATATAATAATGAAAATACAATACGGATGGGAGGTCACTATGTCAGAAAAACAAGTCCGATTTTCATGGCAAAAACTATGGCATCATTTTACGATTACGTACGAAGTGATTTGGAATGTATGTTTAATTATATTGATCGCCTGTTTATGCGCATTCAGTTTTGCCTTCGGTGTCGGTGCGGGATATTTTGCCTCACTTGTGAAAGATGCCAAGCCAATTCCTTACAAAGAAATGAAAAAAGATATTTATAACTATGAAGAAACAACGCATATTTATTTTGCTAATCGTGAATATCTTGGCTATTTCCGTTCGGATTTAGAACGCGATGAAGTCAAACTTTCACAAGTTTCCCCTCATTTCATTCAAGCGGTCATCGCTACAGAAGATGAACATTTTTATGAACATAAAGGGGTTGTACCAAAAGCTATTATACGTGCCATTTTCCAAGAAGCAACAAACTCCTCGACACGTAGCGGAGGAAGTACATTAACTCAACAGCTTGTAAAAAATCAAATTTTAACGAGCGAAGTGTCGTTTGAGAGAAAAGCAAAAGAAGTGTTGCTCGCTTTACGACTTGAAAAGTTTTTCTCAAAAGATGAAATATTGGAAGCCTACATTAACGTTGTGCCGTTCGGGAGGAACGCATCTGGGCGAAATATTGCCGGCGTGCAAGCTGCCGCAAAAGGCGTTTTCGGCGTCGATGCAAAAGAATTAACGCTGCCGCAAGCTGCTTTTTTAGCAGGATTGCCACAAAGTCCATTTCGCTATACACCGTTTACAAGCGAAGGGGAACTAAAAAGCGATTTATCTCCTGCGCTAAATCGAATGAAAACTGTATTAACGCGCATGAAAAAAGCTGGATACATTTCAGAAGAGCAATATAAGGACGCGTTATCATACGACATTACAAAAGACTTTGTTTCTTCCTTGCCATCTCCAGTGGAAAAATATCCATGGCTGACGTTTGAAATCGAACGTCGCGCTAAAGAGATTTTCATCGATTTATTAGCGAAAAAAGATGGATACGAACGGCAAGATGTACGTTCCAACGACCAGTTATATAAAGAATATGCCGAAAAAGCCGAAAAACAATTACGCCAAAACGGCTACACGATTTACACAACGATTGATAAAGACATATATGAGCGGATGAAAGCGATTGTCGAAAAATATCCGTACTTTGGAAGCGATACAGTTGTTCGGAAAAGAGATGAAAAAACAGGACAAATGATTTCTGTTCGTCAACCGGTAGAAGTCGGAGCGATTTTAATCGAAAACAAAACAGGGCGTATTATTAGCTTTGTCGGTGGACGAGATTATAACAGAGAACAACTGAATCACGCCACCCAAGCGTATCGTTCGAACGGTTCAACGATGAAGCCGCTTCTCGTCTATGCACCAGCAATGGAAATGGGCATTATTCAACCGGGATCTGTCATTCCAGATATTGATTTAGAAATTCCTACACAACAAGGCCCATATCGCCCAAAAAATGCAGATGGTAAAACACACGGCTTAACATCGGTTCGTCATGCGCTAAAAAAATCGTATAACATTCCTGCGATTCGGACATATGCGCGCATCATCGACCAACGCCCCATTTCATATTTAGAAAAAATGGGCTTCACAAGCTTAACAACGGGAGATGGACATCATTTATCCCTTGCCCTTGGGGGATTAACAAAAGGAGTAACGATCGAAGAAAATGTAAACGCATATGCAACGTTTGCAAATGATGGAAAGTTCATTGACGCGTATTTAATCGAAAAAATTGTCGATAAAAACGGAAAAGTTGTATATGAACACGAGACAAAACCAGTTGAGGTGTTTTCGCCTCAAACAGCGTATTTAACAATCGATATGATGCGCGATGTGATTCGCTCTGGCACAGCAGCCTTTTTAAATGGCAAGTTAAAATTTTCAGCAGATTGGGCTGGAAAAACAGGAACGAGCCAAAATACAAAGGACGCTTGGTTTGTTGCGACAAATCCAAATGTAACGTTCGGTACTTGGATAGGATACGATACACCAAAACCGCTTGAAAAAAGCTATAAAGGGTTATCATATTCACAAAGAAACTTATTGCTATGGGCACAGCTGATGAATGGGGCGTACGATATTCGCCCAGAATTGATTGCGCCGAAAGAACGATTCCAAATGCCTGGAGGAATTGTCCAACGCTCATATTGCGCAATTTCTGGATTACTTCCATCAGAAACGTGTAAACGATTCGGACTGATCGAAAGCGATTTATTCAATACAGCGTTTGTACCGAAAAAAGAAGACCCGTATTTAATTAGCGGAGCTTTCGTTGAGTTGAACGGAGAACGATACGCCTCTTTACCGACAACACCGAAAGAATTTACAAAAGAAGGTGTGATGATTGATGGTTCGTTACTTGAAGCGTGGGGAATTCAACATATAAAAGATATGAGCAAATTACTCCCGCAAAACGATAAATGGAAACATGTATTTGTCGCAAAAACGCTTCAAGAAAACGGGAAAAAACCTGACCCACTAGCTGCACAACAAAAAGGAACGACGCTCGTTTGGAACGAACATCATGAACAAGACGTCATCGGTTATCGGGTATACTACGCTTCATCCGAAACAGCAACGTTTCAAGTTATCGCAACAATTCGTAAAGGCGAACAAAAAAGCATACCGTTAAAACAAGGAATATATTACGTGACGGCTGTCGATATTGCTGGATTGGAATCGAATCCGTCCAATATCGTTCGTATGTTACCTGCGACACCACCCGAGCAATCAACCGATGAACAACCGATAGAAATACCAACAGAAGAACAGTCATCAACAAACTAAAAAAATCGGGCCATGCCCGATTTTTTTAGTCTTCCATTGTTGATAAATCACCTGTCGGTAAGTTTAGTTCCCAAGCTTTCAAGACGCGACGCATAATTTTTCCACTTCGCGTTTTTGGCAGCTTATCACGGAACTCGATCTCACGTGGCGCTGCATGCGCAGCTAAACCTTTTTTCACAAAGTTACGAATATCTTCTTTTAATTCTTCTGATGGCTCGTACCCTTCTCGTAAAGCAACAAACGCTTTAATAATTTCACCGCGCACCGGATCTGGCTTTCCGATAACACCTGCTTCTGCAACAGCAGGATGTTCAACGAGTTTGCTTTCCACTTCAAACGGACCAACACGCTCTCCCGCTGTCATAATGACATCATCAATTCGTCCTTGGAACCAGAAATATCCGTCTTCATCCATATATGCCGAATCGCCAGATACATACCAATCACCAGGTAAGAAGTACGACTCGTATTTTTGTGGATTGTTCCAAATCGCGCGCATCATTGAAGGCCAACCTTTTTTAATTGCTAAATTGCCCATGCGATATGGCGGTAATTCATTTCCTTGATCGTCAACAATCGCTGCCTTTACTCCTGGAATTGGTTTCCCCATCGATCCCGGCTTAATTTCCATACACGGATAGTTACAAATGAGTTGTGCCCCTGTTTCTGTCATCCACCACGTATCGTGAATACGGCGATTGAACACTTTCATTCCCCAACGGACGACTTCTGGATTGAGCGGTTCCCCTACGCTTAAAATATGGCGAAGCGAGCGCAAATCAAACTTTTTCACAAGCTCGTCCCCAGCACCCATTAACATACGAAACGCCGTCGGTGCACTATACCATACCGTAACACCGTAGTCTTCAATCGTTTTATACCATGCTTCAGGGTTAAAGCGCCCACCTACAATGACATTTGATGCCCCACAAAGCCATGGACCGAAAATGCCGTACGAAGTTCCTGTCACCCAACCCGGATCAGCCGTGCACCAATATACGTCATCTTCTTTTAAATCTAATACCCATTTTGCTGTTTGATAATGTTGAATCATCGCGTTATGCACATGCAGTACACCTTTTGGTTTTCCTGTTGAACCAGATGTATAATGTAAAATAAGTCCGTCCTCGCGTCCGACCCATTCAATCTGAAAATGTTTGCTTGCTGCGTTCATCCGCTTTTTCAAATCAAAAAATGGCCCTTCTTCTTTAATGTCATCTCCAACTAAAAATACGTATTTTAATGCTGGTAATTCATTTACAGGTACACGTGGTAAAAGCTCCGGCGTCGTAATAATCACTTTTGCTTCGCTATCTTCTAAACGGTCACGTACTGCTCCTTCCATGAACGCCTCAAAAAGAGGTCCAACAATTGCGCCAAGTTTAATTGCTCCAAGCACAGAGAAGTACAGTTCAGGCGAGCGAGGCATAAAAATGAAGACGCGATCGCCTTTTTCTACATCGGCCACTTCTTTTAACACGTTGGCTACTTTGTTTGAAAACTCCTTCATTTCTTTAAATGTGTACTTTTCTTCTCTTGTCGCGTCACGATAATAAAGAGCCACTTTGTTTTTTCGGAACGTTTCTGCATGACGATCAATCGCTTCATACGCCATGTTTACTTTTCCTGTTTCATACCACGAAAAATATTTTTCTGCTTCAGACCAGTCAAACGTTTTATACGTTTCTTCATAATTTTTTAAATTGAAATCCCCTTGAATGACTGGTAGCGTTTCCACTTTAATCATCCCAAACTCCCCCTTGTTTGAAGTGTTTACATTCGTAATTATATTATACTATAAACAATTTCTCAATTTTTAAAAAATTTTCATTTATGTTTATTATGAAAACGATTTAATTTTTATTTTTTTATGTATAATTGAAGTGAGATTATTTCAGTAGGCGGTGGGGCAATGGAGCATAAAAAAACATATAACGCAAAACAATTAAAAACACCGAAAGGGACGTTAATTATTGAGGGACCGATTTCCCCAGAAAAATTAGCTAGCTACGAATTTCATCATGATTTAACAGCATTTCGACAACCGCACCAGCAACATCAAGCGCTCATTGAAATTACAGGCCTTCCAGAAGGTCGAATTATTATTGCACGCCACGGTCATACGATCGTTGGTTACGTCACGTTTTTGTATCCTGACCCGCTTGAAAGATGGTCACAAGGGAAGATGGAAAATTTAATCGAACTCGGGGCAATCGAAGTTATTCCAGACTTTCGGGGATGTGGTGTCGGAAAAAATTTATTGAAAGTAGCGATGATGGACGATGCGATGGAAGATTACATCATTATTACAACAGAGTACTATTGGCATTGGGATTTAAAACGAACCGGTTTAAACGTATGGGAATATCGGAAAGTGATGGAGAAAATGATGAACGCGGGCGGACTCGTTTGGTATGCAACGGACGATCCTGAAATTTGTTCGCATCCAGCTAACTGCTTAATGGCGCGCATTGGGAAACGCGTCGATCAACAATCGATCCAAAAGTTTGATCAACTTCGCTTTATGAACCGCTTTATGTATTAAAAAACAAAGGGGATGGGGAAATGATTGTCGAACAAATGATGAAAACAGATGTCATCGCACTAAAGCCGTCAAATACAATTGCCGATGCGTTAAATGTTGTCAAGCAAAAAAACATTCGTCACTTACCAATTGTCGATGAGGAATATCATGTCATTGGAATCGTCACCGATCGCGATTTACGCGATGCAAGTCCATCGATCTTTCATGCAAATGAACATGTAGAAGATTTACAAAAACCGTTAAGCACCATTATGAAAACAAACGTCATTACAGGTCACCCGCTTGATTTCGTCGAAGAAGTGGCAGCTTTATTTTACGAACATCGCATCAGCTGCATGCCAATCGTCAAAGAAAATAAACTCGTCGGCATTATTACGGAAAGCGATTTGCTATATACGCTCGTACAATTAACAGGGGCTCATCAGCCCGGCTCACAAATTGAAATTAAAGTGCCGAACCGAGCAGGGATGTTAAGTGAAGTCGCTTCTGTTTTTCAAAAACGGAACATCAATATTTCAAGCGTTCTTGTATATCCTGATCAAGATGAAAAGTATAAAGTGCTCGTGTTTCGTATTCAAACAATGAACCCGATGGCGATTATTGATGATTTAAAAGCACAAGGATACGACGTACTATGGCCAAACTTGCCGGGGGTTTCATCATGAGCAAAAATAGTGTGTTCGTTTATTCCGATGCATTTCAAACGTATAAATTCCATGATCGCCATCCGTTCAATCAACTGCGTGTCAAACTAACGTATGACTTATTACAAACGGTCGGTGCGCTCCATGATTCACAAATTGTAGCACCGCGTCTTGCCACAGATGAAGAGCTAGTTCTTGTTCACGATATGGATTACATTGAAGCAGTAAAAAAAGCGGGGAAGGGACAACTTTCAGAAGAAATTGCAATCAATTATGGCTTAGGAACGGAAGATACACCTATTTTTCCAAATATGCATGAAGCGAGCGCCCTTCTTGTTGGGGGAACATTAACAGCGGTTGATTACGTGCTTTCTGGAAAAGCCGAGCATGCGCTCAGTTTAGGCGGAGGGCTTCATCATGGATTCCGCGGCAAAGCATCCGGATTTTGCATTTACAATGACAGTTCTGTCGCCATTAAATATATGCAAGAAAAATACGGTGTCCGCGTTTTATACGTCGACACAGATGCTCATCATGGTGATGGAGTACAATGGACGTTTTATGACGATCCAAATGTTTGTACATTTTCCATTCATGAAACAGGACGTTACTTATTCCCTGGTACAGGAAATGTCAATGAACGAGGACAAGGAAAAGGATATGGTTATTCCTTTAACATTCCTGTCGACGCGTTTACAGAAGATGAGTCTTGGCTAGCAGCATATAAAGAGGCACTCATGGAAATCGCCGACTTCTTTCGGCCTGACGTCATTTTAACCCAAAACGGTGTGGACGCTCATTATTACGATCCGTTAACTCATTTATGTGGGACGATGCGCATGTATCGTGAAATTCCAAAACTTGCACATCAAATTGCTCATCAATATTGCAACGGTCGTTGGATTGCAGTCGGTGGCGGAGGATACGACATTTGGCGCGTTGTTCCGCGTGCATGGGCGCTATTATGGCTTGAAATGACAGAACAATCCGATATTTCTGGACCTTTACCGAAAGAATGGATTGCTCGCTGGCAACAACATGCACCCGTTTCTTTACCGCTCGAGTGGGATGACCCGGACGACTTATACCCACCCATTCCGAGAAAGGCAGAAATTACAGAAAAAAATGCCCAAACTGTCATCAAAGCACTTCAACCAATTCGAAGCAATAAACAACGATTAAATTTATAAAAAAATCATAAAGAGGCTTCTGCCTCTTTATGATTTTGTCGAATCGCGATATTCAATTCGATGTGGTAATACAACAATGTGATTGTCCACATGTTCTTTGTTCATATATTTTGTTAATAAACGCATCGCTACCGCACCAATATCGTACATCGGCTGTACGACTGTCGTTAGCTTCGGGCGAACCATTGTAGCTAAACGAGTGTTATCAAAACCGACTACTTCTAATTCATCAGGAATGCGCACACCACGGTCTTGGGCCCCATGAATGACACCAAGCGCCATTTCATCTGTCCCAACAAAAATGGCTGTTGGTCGCTGGGCAAGTTCGGCTAGTTTTTCATATGCTTCCATTCCTGAATCATACGTGTAATCCCCTTCAACGACGAGCTCGTCATCATAAGCAATATTCGCTTCTTCTAAAGCACGGCGATAACCAGCTAATTTTTTCAATCCGTTAATTGGGTCATTTAGCGGCCCTGTCACATAAGCAATTCGTTTATGTCCTTTTTCGATTAACATATGTACTGCATCATATGCCGCTTGCTCATAGTCAATATTGACGGATGGAATAATATTGTTTTTTTCAATGGTTGCAGCTAATACAATCGGTACATCTGACTTTTTAAACTGCTCGACATGCTCTTCAGTGACATCACCGCCCATAAATAAAATGCCATCGACTTGTTTTGCCAACATCGTATTTAATAAATGCAGCTCTTTTTCTTTATTTTGATCTGAATTACTTAAAATAATGTTATACTTATACATCGTTGCAATATCTTCGATGCCGCGAGCCATTTCTGCAAAGAAAATGCTTGATATATCCGGAATAATTACTCCGACTGTCGTCGTCTTCTTACTTGCTAATCCGCGCGCCACCGCATTCGGACGATATCCGAGTCGCTCAATCACTTCTAATACTTTTTTGCGTGTAGAAGGCTTTACGTTTGGGTTCCCATTTACTACACGTGAAACGGTCGCCATCGACACGTTTGCTTCTCTTGCGACATCATAAATTGTTACATTCATCACATACACACTCCTTTTCAGCGCTCTATATATCGAAAACTGTCGTACATCGCAATTTTATGTAAAAATATCATACGATAAATGATTACCCAAGTGCAACGTTTTCACAAATAAATTCATAAGAAAAAGAAAAGCTGGCGAACAAATCACCAGCTTCTTCTCGTTATGCTTTTACAAATTGTTTTTGAAATGATTTTAATTCTTCCATAAACTCATTGAACTGATCAATGTCCATCTGTTGTGCGGAATCAGATAACGCCACAGCAGGATCAGGATGCACTTCAGCCATGACGCCATCCGCCCCAATGGCAAGCGCTGCTTTCGCACACGGTAAAAGTAAATCTCGACGCCCTGTCGAATGTGTCACATCAACAAAAACAGGTAAGTGCGTTTCCTTTTTCAAAATCGGCACTGCAGAAATGTCAAGCGTATTGCGCGTCGCTTTTTCATATGTGCGAATGCCACGTTCACACAAAATGATTTGTCCATTTCCTTGCGACATAATGTATTCTGCCGCATGAATAAACTCTTCAATCGTTGCAGCTAATCCACGCTTTAACAACACCGGTTTATTCACTTGCCCAGCCGCTTTGAGCAACTCAAAGTTTTGCATATTGCGCGCCCCGATTTGAATGACGTCAATATAATCAAGCGCTGTTTCAATATCTGCAGGCGTCACAATTTCACTAATAACCGCTAAATCGAATTCATCTGCTACACGTTTTAAAATTTTTAACCCTTCTACTCCAAGACCTTGGAAATCGTATGGTGATGTGCGTGGTTTATACGCTCCCCCTCGCAACAATCTTAAACCGTGACGCTTGATTGCTTGTGCAACTTCCGCCACTTGTTCATAGCTTTCAACGGCGCATGGTCCCATGACAAAATATTGATTGCCATCGCCGATTTTTTCCCCTTTCACATCGACAATCGTATTTTCTGGCTTTTTCTTTCGAGATACGAGCAATGCTTTTTTATGATCATCTTCTTGTAAATCAAGACCGGCTTTAAAAATTTCTTTAAAAATATGTTTTAACGTCGCCTTATCAAACGGGCCGTCATTATGTTCTAAAATTAAATCCAACATTTTTCTTTCACGAACAGGATCATAAAAATACGTCCCTTGGGCATCTTTAATTTTCCCGATTTCTTGAACAAGGCGTCCACGTTCATTAATTAACTTTAACAACTGTAAATTTAACTCATCAATCTTTGCTCTCAGCTCATCTAATCGTTCGTTACTCATTCATCTCATCCTTTCTTTATATAAGCTAAAAAATATGGTACATTTCTATATAATTAGAGATTATTATAAACGAAGTGGATAAAGTTGTCACCCCTTTATTTATAAAACGCGTTTAAGCAATAAAGAATTTTTTAATTTTCGAAAAAGAAGGTGGGAAGCTTGATTTTTGCATTAGATATCGGCACTCGTTCAGTGGTTGGCATTATTTTAAAGGAAACAGATGGACAATATCAAGTTGAAGACATTGTCATCAAAGAACATGAAGAACGGGCCATGCTTGATGGACAAATTCATGACGTACTTGCTGTTGCGAAAGTCATTATCGATATAAAAAAAACGTTAGAGGAACGGCATGGGCCTCTTACACGTGTATGCGTCGCAGCAGCAGGTCGTTCATTAAAAACAGAAAAAGGAAAAACAACGATTTCAGTGAAAGGAAAACCGCTTTTAACTCATGAAGATGTCACATACTTAGAACTCGCCGCCGTTCAACAAGCACAAATGACGTTAGCGGAAAAATCATCGAATGAAAAAAGTCATCATTATTACTGCGTCGGTTATTCGGTGACGCGCTATGAAATTGATGGTGAAGAAATCGGTAGCTTAATTGATCAACAAGGAGATGAAGCGAGCGTTGAAGTCATCGCCACATTTTTACCGAAACTTGTCGTCGAGTCGCTTCTTGCAGCATTGCAACGTGCCCATTTAGAAATGGAGGCGCTAACACTCGAACCGATCGCTGCCCTAAATGTACTTATTCCTCCGACGATGCGGCGATTAAATGTTGCGCTTGTAGATATTGGTGCAGGAACGTCTGATATCGCGATTACAGATGGCGGGACAGTGATTGCTTACGGAATGGTACCGATGGCGGGCGATGAAATTACAGAAGCGATTTCTGATGCATATTTACTCGATTTCCCTCTTGCTGAACAGGCAAAACGTGACTTACATACAAAAGAAACAGTAACGATTACAGACATTCTCGGTTTTGAAACAGAAGTGTCTCGCGAACAAATGATTGCAACTATTTCTGAGGCGATTGATCGACTTGCTGATGCGATCAGCCAAGAAATTTTACGATTAAATAACGATCAACCGCCGAAAGCGGTGATGCTTGTTGGAGGAGGAAGCTTGACGCCAGAACTGCCAAAACGGCTTGCTCAAAAACTTCATCTGCCAGAAAATCGCGTCGCCATTCGCGGCATTGATGCCATTCAAAAATTGCACATCGATCGTGAAGAAATGAAACATCGTCCAGAACTCGTAACCCCTATTGGCATTGCGATCGCTGCAAAACAAACACCCATTCAATACGTAACGGTAGAGGTAAACGGACAATCGATTCGTTTATTTGATATGAAACAACTGACGATCGGTGATGCACTATTAACTGCAGGTATTCAATTACATAAACTATACGGCAAACCCGGCTTAGCTTGCGTCGTTACGCTCAATGGAAATACAATTACAGTTCCCGGAACACACGGAGAGCCACCAATCATTATGAGAAACGGTGAACCAGCAACGTTCGATACACCTATTAAAAACGGCGACCATATCGTTGTTGAAAAAGGGAAAGACGGAAAGCAAGCAACCATTCAACTTCGTGATTTGCTTGAATCATTACCGACAAAACAAGTGACGATCAATGGGCAACAATATACGATTGAACCGCTTGTGTTGCGGAACGGGGAACCTGCTTCCCTCGATGCTGTTTTATGTGATCGAGACGCCATTGTCGTCCATATGCCAGAAACGATGGAACAACTTTTGCAAGCAACAAAAAACGACCATCTTCTCCAACATCTCGAGCCATTTACGATCACGTTAAACGGAAAAAAAATAAAGTTTCCTGAATGGGGCGCAACGATATATCGAAATGGAATGGAGTGCCAACGCTATACCCCATTTGAAGACGGCGATCACATCGTCGTTCATGAACAAAAACAGCGAACAATCGCTCAAATAGCGGAAGCAAGACAGTTGAACATTCATTACTCGCTTCCAATTATATTTAACGGTGAAACGTTAACATTAACAAAACAAATTGGTGCGTTTTATCGTAACGGTGAACAGCTTCATGAGGACGATCTCGTTCAACATGGAGATGAGCTTCAATTTAGCGAGCGAAAAATCGAGCCGTTTATTTTTCAAGATATATTTCAATACGTCCAAGTTGATATTCCTCAAGGAGCGTCAACAACATTTACATTACTGAAAAACGGAAAACCGACAACATTTTACGAAACGCTTGCCCCAGGTGATCAACTTGAAATTATTTGGCAGAAGAAAAAGCAACTATGAGCAGCCCATAGTTGCTTTTTTCTTTTATTTTAAGTTTTCTGGATTTAACGGCTCTAACTCTGGGAGAACAAAACGGCCGTCTTTACGAATGAGCACACCATCAAAATATATTTCACCGCCACCATATTCTGGACGTTGAATCATAACCATATCCCAATGGATGTTCGAATGGTTGCCATTGTACGCTTCATCGTAACATTGACCTGGTGTGAAATGGAAGCTACCATCGATTTTTTCATCAAATAAAATGTCTTGCATCGGATGTTGAATGTACGGGTTGACTCCGATTGCAAATTCGCCGATGTAACGCGCCCCTTCATCTGTATCAAAAATTTGATTAATACGTTCTGTATCGTTTGCTGTTGCTTCAATAATTTTTCCGTCTTTAAACGTTAATTTGACATTTTCAAACGTAAAGCCTTGATAAGGTGAAGGCGTATTAAATGTAATTGTACCATTGACGGAATCGCGAACAGGAGCGGTATACACTTCTCCGTCTGGAATGTTCATTTGACCTGAACATTTTATAGCAGGAATATCTTTAATGGAGAACGTTAAATCTGTACCTGGTCCTGTAATGCGCACTTCGTCTGTTTTATTCATCAACTCAACAAGGGCATCCATCGCTTTATCCATTTTGCCGTAGTCTAAGTTACATACGTTGAAATAAAAATCTTCAAACGCCTCTGTACTCATTTTCGCAAGCTGTGCCATAGACGGATTCGGATAGCGGAGCACGACCCATTTCGTTTTCGGTACACGAATGTCCCGATGCACTTTTTGCATAATTGTTTTTCCATGAATTTTCATTTTGTCAGCTGGTACATCCGCAAACTCATTAATGTTATCCCCTGCACGTAAGCCGATGTAAGCATCCATTTCTTTCATGACGTTTGCTTCAAATTCAGCCATCATGTGAAACTGCTCTTCTTGTGCACCAAGCAAAAGCGCACGATCGACTTGATGATCTTTTAATGAAACAAACGGATACGCTCCTACAGCATACGCTTCACGCACAAGTGCAATGACGAGCTCTCGCTGCAAACCGAAGTTTTCGATTAATACTTTCTCTCCTTTTTGTAGGCGAAGCGAGTAATGAATTAAATTTTTCGCTAATTTTTCAATGCGCGGATCTTTCATTTTGTATTCCTCCATTCCATCGTATGTACATGTATATTGTAACCGATCTACAAAAAATTTGGAGTTTTTTGCAGGATTTTTTCTCTTTTTGTCGAATGAAATGTAAGATAGACAGAAAGGGGTTTTACAATGAACATCGTTTTGTATAGTAGCATTGCGCTCATCTCCATCGCCTTTCTCATTTTAGTTATTTATGTCGTCCAAACATTAAAAACACTTCAAACAACGTTGCAACACGTTGCAAAAACAGTAGAAGAAGTTGAAAAACAAATGCATGAAATTGGGAAAGAAACGGCACAATTACTACATAAGACGAACGCGCTTGCAGATGACGTGCATAAAAAAGCAGAAAGCTTGCAAAGCGTATTCGATGCAGTAAAACAAGTAGGTGTTACCGTTCAAACATTTAGCGACTCGATTTCTAAAACGTTAACAACAAACGAAAAAAAAATTGCGCAGGCGATTCAGTGGGGACAAACACTCATTGAAATATGGACAAAATGGAAAGAGAAACGAAAGTAAGGAGGCATTCATATGGCGAAAAACGGTTCTTTTCTACTCGGGGCGATTGTTGGGGGAATTGCAGGTGCAGCAGCAGCACTCTTTTTGTCGAGCGAACGCGGAAAGCAGTTATTAACCGAATCAGCACAACATGGAAAACAACTGTTGAATGATTTCAAAGAAAGCAATATAAATGAATGGAGAAAAAGTGAAGAAAAAGAAGAACCGATAAAAAGCGAACAAGAGAAATCGCATTCCATTTCATCTATCCCGATTCCGCTTCCTTCATCAGATGTGGAACAGTTATTAAAAGAAACCGAACAAGCGGTTCATGATGTCGAAAAACGTTTGAATAAAGGAACTGATGCACATGGAGAAAGTTGAAACAATTGAACAATTTGAGCAAATTTTCTTGTCACATCGCCCGTTTTTATTTATGAAACATAGCCTTACATGCCCAATTAGCCATCGGGCATGGCTAGAATTTGAACGGTTTACAAACGATTTTCCACACATTCGCGCCTATTACTTACATGTACAACACGCTCGTCCGTTGTCACAGCATATCGCAGAAGCTCTCCAAGTAAAGCATGAATCTCCTCAAGTGTTATGGGTGACTGAACAAGGAGTAAAGTGGCATGCTTCACATTGGAACGTCACATACGAACAAATGAAAAAAGCAACTATGAGCGCATCATAGTTGCTTTTTGCTTATACGTGAACCGATTGTTCGTATTTCTCTTGAAATTTTTGAATATCGCCTGCTCCCATAAAAATAAGGACAGCGTGATCATGGTGTTTTAACACGTCAACTTGTTCCTCATGCAACAGTTTTGCCCCATCAATTTTTGCACGCAAATCCTCGATGGATAATTTCCCTTGGTGCTCGCGCGCTGAGCCAAAAATATCGCACAAATATACCGCATCAGCAAGCGATAAACTTTCAGCAAACTCTTGTAAAAATGTTTGCGTCCGTGTATATGTGTGCGGTTGAAAAATCGCAACAATTTGACGATCTGGATACTTTTGTCTTGCCGCCTCGATCGTTGCCCGTATTTCCGTCGGATGATGAGCATAATCATCAATAAGCACTTGTGAACCAAACGGTTTCTCATGGAAGCGACGTTTCACCCCAGGAAACGTTTTTAATCGTTCTTGAATAATGCTCACATCAATCCCTTCGTAATGGCAAAGCGCAATGACAGCAAGCGCATTCAGTACGTTATGATCGCCATATCGAGGAATATGGAAAGAAGCAAAAAACGTATGGCGCACAAACACATCAAACGATGTACCTTCTGATGTTTTCACAATATTTCGTGCTTGAAAATCGTTATCTTCAGCAAACCCATAAAAAACAACAGGAACTTTCGCTTGAATTTTTTGTAAATATTCATCATCCCCGCAAGCAATAATTCCTTTTTTTACTTGCCACGCCATTTGTTGAAATGCAGAAAACACATCTTCAATATTTGCAAAATAATCTGGATGATCGAAATCAATATTTGTCATAATCGCATAATCAGGGCAATATGCTAAAAAATGACGACGATATTCGCACGCTTCAAATACAAAATATTTACTTCCTTCTCTCCCCTTTCCGGAACCATCTCCGATTAAATATGACGTCGGTTGCGCTCCTTGCATCACATGAGCGAGCAATCCTGTTGTTGATGTCTTCCCGTGGGCGCCAGTCACAGCGATACTAGTAAATTTCTGCAAAAATTCACCTAAAAACTGATGATAACGAATGACTGGTACACCGAGTTCGCGAGCGGCTACAATTTCTTCATGAGTATCTGGAAATGCGTTCCCTGCAATCACAACCATATTTTTTTGAATATTTTCCGCCCGAAATGGAAGAATGGGAATCCCACGTTCTTCTAAAGCCTCTTGCGTAAAAAACCGCTTATCATAGTCTGAACCTTGCACAACACATTTCATATCATGTAACACTTGAGCAAGTGCGCTCATTCCAGTACCTTTAATGCCGACAAAATGGTAAATAGTCATAAAAAAACCTCCACCAACTATCGTTGATCTATATAGCAGTATATGACACAAATTCCGTTTTGCTATTTTCATCTTATGTAACAAACTTCATTATACCATCGTTTCACCGCGATGATAAGAAAAACTGATAGAAGCATCATTCTTCTATCAGTTTTTCCGTGTTACTGACCAGTATACTCCACTTTTTCAAGGCGTGGATTTGGACGATAACGGCGCCCTGCTTTCGCTTGATGTTTTCCGTTTAACAATACGTTATCGCCAGTAAAGCCGATGTGTACTTTTAACAAACTGCTTCCTACACCGTACATATCAACTGGCACACCTTGTTTTTCAAACTCAATAATGCGCTGTTCGTTGAATCCGCCACTAACAACAATTTTCACATGCTCAAATCCTTCGCGATCAAGTGCCTCACGCAAAGCGAAAATAAGTGGTGGATTGACACCGCGCGGATCAAATGTGCCAAGCACTTCTGGGTGACGAATAAAATATTGATCGATCATCGTTCGAGACGTATCGACGCGAACAGCCTTTAACTTATCACCAAACTCTCGCGCCACTTTCAGTGCATCTGTAATACAGTCATTATTATAATCGACAAGAACGATTAAATCGTCATCTGGATATTTTGTATGGTACGCCTTTGCTGCCGCAACAACATCCCCATCAAACAATTGAATGAGCGCATGCGGCATCGTTCCCATTCCTTGTTTCCCCCACCATTCGTTCATCGCATGGGTCGCTTGCGCGGTTGAACCGCCAATAAAAGCGGCATATCCATCACCCGCTTGCATCATAAAATGGTCATCACGATCCCCCATAAAAATGACCGGTTTTTGCACACCTGACAAAGCGGCAGCTTTAACGACGTTATACACGTTTGTTGCTACAGATGTTCGGCGCGCCAAAATCCCGTCAATAATCCCTTCTAAATATCCGAAATTTTGATACGGACCTGTGATGGTCAACACCGTTTCAAACGGGCTAATTTTATCTCCGTCTTTTAATGAATAAATTTCTAATTTTTCTGGTTCGTCCGCAAATGTATGCAACAAAGCAATCACTTCATCCGTTCCGCATAAGACTGCATGTTCTTTTTGGAAAAACTGCATCGTGACAATATTATTTGGACGAAATTCTTTTACAATTTCGCGCGTTTTTAAAAAATATACAGCTGAAAACCAACCATCTCGCACACGTTCATCAAATTTAAACGTTTTATTCGTTAGCCGTTTAATCTTTCCTTGTAGCTTTAATTCGATTTCTTTCATTTTGCTTTCCCCTTCAACCATCGTTTTCACTTATTTAGCATAGCATGTTTTCTATTTCACGACCACTTGATCTAAATCGTATCTTGTAGTTGCTCAAGATCTTGCTCATCAATTAAAACATCACGCGGCTTACTTCCTTTCGGAGCTGATACGATTCCGCGTTGTTCCATCATCTCAATTAAACGTGCCGCTCGATTGTAGCCAATGCGAAAGCGGCGTTGTAAACTTGATGTGGAAGCGCCCCCCTGTTGAACAACAAACTCACACGCCTCATAAAACAATTCATCATCTTCATCAGCTTGTACATGTTGTTGCAACAGCTCGTCATGTTGAAATAAATAAGATGGTTCCATTTGCTGACGCACATGGGCAACGACGCGCTCAATTTCTTCATCGGATACGAAATTTCCTTGTAAACGAATCGGTTTCGCCGTTCCATTTTCTAAAAATAACATATCGCCTCGCCCCAGTAACTTTTCCGCGCCGTTTATATCAATAATCGTGCGTGAATCAATTTGTGACGATACAGAAAAGGCAATGCGTGTTGGAATATTTGCTTTAATTAAACCGGTAATCACGTCCACCGATGGTCGCTGTGTAGCAACAAGCAAGTGCATACCACATGCTCGCGCTTTTTGAGCAATACGGCAAATCGCTTCTTCGACGTCAGCTGGCGCAACCATCATTAAATCGGCAAGCTCATCAATGACAATAACGATATAAGGTAAATGTTGTTCCGGCTTTTGTGCTTTTCGCACTAACTCGTTATAACGAACTATATCACGTACACCCGTATGTGCAAATAGTTCGTATCGTCGCTCCATTTCAGATACAGCCCATTTTAACGCTGCTGTTGCTGCTTTTGCATCAGTGATGACCGGACTGACTAAGTGTGGAATATGATTATATGGTGCAAGCTCAACCATTTTCGGGTCGATCAGTAGCAACTTCACTTCATGTGGTGTTGCTTTATACAACAAGCTGACTAACATCGCATTCATACATACACTTTTCCCTGATCCTGTTGCCCCAGCGATCAATCCATGAGGCATCTTTTTTAAATCGGTCACAACGGGTCTCCCTGAAATATCTAATCCTAAAGCAACGGTTAATGGAGAGTCTGACTTTTGAAACGCTTCGCTTTGTAACACTTCGCGAATAAAGACCGGGCGACTTGATCGATTCGGCACTTCAATCCCTATTGTGTTTTTCCCTGGAATAGGTGCTTCCATCCGAATATCGACAGCTGCTAAATTTAATTTAATATCATCTGCTAAATTCGTAATTTTATTCACTTTCACGCCAAGTTCCGGCTGTACTTCAAAACGAGTAACTGTCGGCCCTTTCGTTACATGGACAACCTTTGCTCCAACGTTAAAATTTTTAAACGTCTCGTTCAACCGCTCCGCTTGTTCTTTTAACCATGTTTCATCATCTTCTTGACGGATGAGTGGTGGATGCAGCAATGATAAGGACGGAAACACGTATGTTGACTGTTTTTGTCGCTCTTTCCATTTTTCTCGATCTTGCTTTAACATCATCACATTGTATGGCACACCACTTCGTTGCCGTACTTGTTTCTCCTTTTCTTCTTCTCTCCCTTGTTCTCTATTTTCTTGTGGCTGCTTTTGTTCCGTTTTTTCTTCAACAATTTCTGTTTCTTCTTGCTTTTCGTCTTCCTTTTCATGAACAAAATCGTCCACCTCATGACGAAGTGGCTCACTCTCCTGTATATGCGCATGTTCGTTTGTCTCAGCAACAAAATGTTCTTCTTTTTCTATCGATTCAGTTGCCTCTACATTCACACATTCGTTTGTTTCGACTTTTTCAACGATCGGAAGTTCAAATTCAACCATTTGTTTATGTTCATTTTTTCGTTCTACACGTTCCATTCTTTGATAACCAAATACAGGTGATGGGACATCCGTTGGGCGAAATGCGCGTGATTCACTTGCTTTACGATCGAGACGATATACTTTTTTCTCGAATGAACCCGTTTGTGGCAACGGTTCATCTGTTCTATCTTTTCTTCTTTCTTTCGGTTCATCTGGAATTAACGGAAAGCGAAACTTCCCTTTCGGATATTCATAAACGACTTTCGCCTCCATCTCTTTATGTTCGTTTTTTGGTACGGACGGAGAGTGTTTTCGCGTCTCTTTTATCTCATCGTTCTCTCCAAATAAATAACGAAATAATGCCTTTAACCAACCCATTCAGTCCTCACTCTTTCTTTGTACATTCAGTTTTATTTTATCACAAAAAAAAGCTGACTGCCGCAACGGAAGTCAGCTGAAAAATGGTTGGCCTACTTCGTACTCATCATTTAAAACGAGAATGCCTTTCTCTTGAGGAGCGTTCGGTAAGTTTAGTTCGCGTGCAGAACAAATCATTCCGTAAGATTTTACGCCACGTAGCTCTGCCTCTTGAATGACAAGACCGCTTGGCATGACTGCCCCAACTTTTGCAACAACAACTTTTTGTCCAGCTTCAACGTTTGGAGCGCCACATACAATTTGCAACGTTTCCGTACCGACATCGACTTGACAAACGCTTAACTTATCAGCATTCGGATGTTTCTCTTTTTGTTTCACGTAACCAACGACAAACTTCGGTGAAAAATCAGCCGCTACTTGCTCATCTACACCGTTTTTTTGAAGTATATCATTAATTGTCGCAATCAGTTGTTCTGTTCGTTCAATGACCCCATTTCCTTCAAATGTACCGTATGTAGATGCGTGAAAAATATTGTAACCGACTGTCTCACCTGTCTGCTCATTGAAAATGCGCACGACATCTCCTTTTTTCTCAAAAGCTCGCACTTGCGGATCGACAGCTTTCAATGTAATAAGTAACGTATCTCCGATCCCTTCACGATTGTAAAATACATTCATTGTTTCTCATCCTTTCGACGATTTTTTCCAAGAATAAAAATCGGTTGAAGTTGCCCATCTTCGTATAAAAATGAGAGGGCGGTAATCGGCACTCTACCGCTTGCAAAAAAACTCATCGTCAACTGCGCAAGTACATCATATCCGATTTCGTTCTCAATGTCAGCAATAATAAGCACATCTTGATGAGGAACGGCCAATAACATCGTTCCTTTTATTTTTTCAGAAAACTTTTTCAAAAAAGCATCATTTAATATGCGACTTGCATCATACCCATCGTTTGTATTTAAAAAGTAAAACGTATTACCTGCAACACGGTCTTCTTTTACCGTTGTAGGCAAGGAACGCACATTAAAACGTGCAATTTCTTTTAATTGTTGCACATCCCAGCGCTCCGATTCAACTAACCGCTCATCAATAAGCCGATACGTTGTTCCTAAATCAAGTGCATAATAAATGCGCGTTTCTGCTGTATGTTCATCATAAATAAACATCGCTCCTTCGTTCGTCTTTGTCGGAAATGAAGTAGAGCGAATAACCGGATATACATGTTTTTCTTTTCCATGCAACGATGAATCATCATGTAATGCATTCAATGTTTGTTCTACATAATAAACGACTTCATCAATAGCGCGCTCTTTTTCCAGTTCCCATTTCGCAATAATTGGAGGTAAGGAGATCGTCACTCCTTTTTTCGTTTCACGATGTTCAATGCGAAGTGTATCTTTTTTTCGATCCCATTGAAACTCCCACCGATAATGAGATAATCGCTGTTGAATATGCTCGCTTATTTGTTTACTATTCATCACGCTCACCTAAATGTTCAATAAAAGCAACGATTTCTTCTTTTGTTTTCCGATCTTTGCTGACAAATCGGCCTCGTTCTTGTCCGTTTTCATAAGCGATAAAACTTGGAATGCCGAATACGTTATGCGCTGTAAACAAATCGAGCAATTGATCGCGATCAACCGCATAAAACGTATAATCCGAAAACTGTTCTTCGATTTCTGGCAAAATCGGCTTGATAACTTGACAATCTGGACACCAATCAGCTGTAAACATCATAATAACTTTCCCTTGTTGAATGACTTCATTATATTGCTCTATACGTTCAATTGTTTTCATCTATCTATCCATCCTTTCTTTTGATGTTCATACTGCCCTTTTAACATATGAACAATATGTGTATACATCGTTGTTCGATCGATCGCTCCGTTCGTCAAAATACCAATCGCTCCTTCATTTGAACGAACGTCGCGGCGATTTGCGTATTCATCCATCACTTCAGCTAATTCTTTTCCACTTCTTAATTGTTCACCGATTTCAGCGGGGAGGGGAATACGTGCCCCTCCTGCCACAACAACAACTCCATCGCGATCAACGAGCGCCCCCCAATTACATAACCAAATTCCCCCATTTTGTGCAACGAACACACCACCTTCTAAACCAATCCCGATATGTGCTTGTTGTTTACAAACAGCTAACGTCGCTCGCTCAATCGCACCTTGCAACGTTTCTTCGTCGGAAAACGGTTGTTTTGACACACTCGGTTGCACATCACTCGAAATAATCGTATAGTGTGCCTCATGAAACACAGCCTTTACCGCTTTCACTTTTGTATTATTTTTCGTTCCAACAGCTATGTTCATCTCTCGATCTCCTTAAGCGTTATGACGAATAGCGTCTACTGTCGCACGGTCACATCGTTTCACAAGAGCGACTAATAACTGTTTTGCCGCTTCATAGTCATCCACATGAATGATGGAAGCATGTGTATGAATATAGCGTGCACAAATGCCAATCACAGCTGAAGGGACACCGCTATTCGCGATATGTACTCTTCCTGCATCTGTTCCACCACCTGGTGAAATAAAGTATTGGTATGGAATGTTGTTCGTTTCTGCGATGTCTAAAATAAATTCACGCATGCCGCGATGCATAATCATTGTACGATCATAAATGCGCACGAGCGCACCTTTGCCAAGATGCCCAAACTCTTTTTCGTCTCCTGTCATATCGTTCGCTGGGCTAGCATCTAGCGCAAAGAAAATATCTGGTTTAATCATCGTGGCTGCCGTTTGCGCCCCACGAAGCCCAACTTCTTCTTGAACTGTCGCTCCAGAATATAATACATTCGGTATCGTTTCGTCTTTTAACTCTTTTAACAATTCAATGGCTAAACCACAGCCGTAACGATTGTCCCATGCTTTCGCCATAATTTTTTTCTCGTTTGCCATCGGTGTAAACGGACAAATAGGCACAATTTGTTGCCCCGGGCGAATGCCCATGCGCTCTGCATCATTCCGATCATCTGCTCCAACATCAATGAGCATATTGTTTATATCCATTGGCTTTTTTCGCTGCTCTTCGTCAAGCAAATGAGGAGGAATCGAGCCGATTACACCAACAATGGGACCGCGATCTGTTATAATTTGTACACGTTGAGCTAACAATACTTGATTCCACCAACCGCCAAGTGGCTGAAAACGAATCATTCCTTGTTCTGTAATGGCGGTCACCATAAAACCTACTTCATCCATATGCCCTGCAACCATCACGACTGGACCATCTTTTGTTCCGCGCTTCACTCCAAAAATGCTCCCAAGCCGATCTTGCACAATATCATCAGCATATTTTTTTAACTGTTCACGCATAAAAGCACGCACCGCATGTTCATTCCCCGGTGCCCCCGGCAATTCGGTTAACGTTTGAAACAACTGCAAATCCATCGTTTTTTCCCCTTTCTTTGCTCGCTATTTGTCATTGTAGCGAATTTTACATGTAGTTTCCACTCGAACAATTCGGTATACTAAAAGAAAAAGTGGAGGAATGGATTATGCGCGTCAAAACGTTTCTTACTGGGATCGTTGTCGGTGCAACAGCAGCATACATATGGAATGAGTGGCAACATCAACGTTTTATTTCATCTGAACAAGCGCTCCAAAAGGCGAAAGACGCCTTTCAACAAACGGGTGACATTACAGGATCGTGGATCCAAACGACCGTTGAAACAATTGAAAAAAATGGGCTACGCTACAACGTCTATCGAGGTGGCATTACGCGTCCAACTGGCGCATATGAGTGTCTCATTGATGCAAAAACAGGAACAATTATTGAAGCACGAAAATTGTAAAACCCAAGCAAGCCGCTTGGGTTTTTATTGACGTTTAATCGATTCAATGATTTGAAACTCATCATTCCAACGGACAGCGCGATAATACGCATCGTGATAAAACGTAAACCATGCATCGTTTTCCATTCCATAGGCGAGCCATTTTTGTTTAGCGAAAATGGACGTCATCGGGTAATCATCGTATGCCATCACCCAAAGCGGATTTTGATGTGCATGTGTCGGCATTAAATCACCGAGATGAACAGCCGTTTCTCCTTCAGATGTAATAATAATAATGGCATGTCCATCGCTATGACCGCCTGTATGAATCATCGTCACACCAGGAACGACTTCTAACTGCTCAGCAAACGTATCAACTTGCTCTACAATGGCTTCCCAGTTTTCTTTCCAGTACGTATTGCGCGAACGAATATTCGGCTCTTTCATCTCCGCCCATTCCACTGCCGATGTAATAATGCGCGCACGAGGAAACGTTGGAACGAGCTTATTTTCTTCCCATTTTGTTAACCCGCTCGCATGATCGAAGTGCAAATGCGTCATTAATACAAGATCGATGTCTTCAGTAGTTAAAGAAAGAAGCGCCAACTGCTTTTCTAAGTCAGACTCTTCCGTAACACCAAAATTTCGTTTTTGCTTCTCATTCAATTTTCCTTTTCCAATGCCTGATTCAATGAGTATGTTTTTCCCATCCACTTGCAATAAAATCGGATCCGTGCGAAGCGGAATTTGATTTTGGTCGTTGCATGGATATTTTTTCATCCAAAGCGGTTTTGGCACGACACCAAACATCGCTCCCCCATCTAAATGTGTAATTCCTCCATTCAACCACGTCATCGTTATTTGACCGATCGTTAATTTCTCCATCTTCTCTCCCCCTCTCATGCTCTATTTTACCATTATAAAAATATTCAGAAAAGGAAAAAACCTATGTCCAATTACGACATAGGTTTTCGATATTTTACTTCACAGCGATAAATTGGATTTCCTTTTTCAGAAAACTTTTGTTCATACTCTGTCATGACGTTTCCTTCCACATCGCTTCGATGAAGATCGAGGCTAACATATTGAAGAACTAAACCGTATTGTGAAAAGCTGACAAGGGAATATTCAAACAATCCTCGGTTATCGGTTTTAAAATGAATTTCCCCTTCATCGACTAAAATGTTCTCATACAACTCTAAAAATGAACGATATGTTAACCGTCGTTTTTCATGTCGCTTTTTTGGCCACGGATCAGAGAAATTCAAATAAATGCGCTCGACTTCTCCCTTTGCAAAAATGTTCGTTAATTCTTTCGCATTCACATTTAATAAACGTAAATTTGGCAAATCGTTCTCAATCAGCTTATCTAGTGCACATACAATGACGCTTTCATATAACTCAATACCGATATAGTTAATATGCGGATGCATTTTTGCCATTTCCGTAATAAAACGACCTTTTCCTGTCCCAATTTCTATATGAATAGGATTGTCGTTTGCAAACAATTCATGCCAACG
The DNA here is from genome assembly GCF_019553625.1 of Anoxybacillus sp. ST70. Classification (NCBI taxonomy): domain Bacteria; kingdom Bacillati; phylum Bacillota; class Bacilli; order Caryophanales; family Anoxybacillaceae; genus Anoxybacillus; species Anoxybacillus sp. ST70. The sequence goes on along the minus strand of NZ_JAHZOF010000002.1, from coordinate 38,761 downwards.
ACCTTTATATTGTTCCGGTTGCGGAATAATATATTGTGGATATGATGCAATTTTTTCTTTTGCCCAAGGCTTATTCCGTAAACGCACGTCTCATCCTCCGTTTCTTTGCATATAAAAAGATAAAAATGGCCATATTATAAAACGAATAGGGGGATGAACATGGCCATTAATCATGAGCATCAATTAACTGTGTTAAAAGACATTTTATCAGAGCATCAACTTGATCGTTCAGGGACAGTAGCCGAATGTGAACAAATTGAACGGCTCGCCAAATCGTTAATCGCAAACGATGCTGTCCATTCTGAACTAAAACAAACGTTATCTCATATTTACACGTACAGTCAAAGCGGAAAAAACGCAACTGATCTTTCTTCACACATCGATCAACATGAACAACAGCTCGCTGAATGGATGGATCAATTAACGTAACACATGCTCGAGGAAATGCAACAATCGTTGCATTTCCTTTTCGTTATTCCGCCCTTTATGCCATGCAAGCAACATTATCGTTTGAGCCACCGTATACCATTTCATGCGCAGCAGCAACTGCTCATTAAACGGTAAACCGTATTGCTCTAACCAGCTGTCCCATTGTTCTCGTGGAATGTAAGCATACAACAACATCCCGATATCAATTGCTGGATCAGCAATCATGGCGCTATCCCAATCAATTAAATAAAGCTGGTTATCTTCTGTTAACAACCAATTGTTATGATTCATATCACAATGACAAACGACATAATCTTCATGATACACATCATGTACATGTTTCTCTAAAAACATGATAGCATCTTGCACAACATCATTTTCTTTTATAACACGTCCGTTTTTTTTCACTTCTTCTAGCAAACGATTCGGCAATAAAGGTTTTTTACCGAGCCGTTCCATCATCGCCAACAATTCTTTTGAGCGATGAATTTTTCGAAGCAGTTGGGCAACTTGTTTGCTAGTCATATCGTGCGGCTTTAATTCGCGCGCTTGTAAAAACTGCTGGGCTGTAATGACATCCCCGTTTTCCATTCGTTTCGTCCATACTAATTTTGGAACGATTCCTTCTGCCGACAAAACAGCTAAAAATGGAGAAGAGTTGCGCTTTAAAAACAACTTCTTCCCATCATGCTCCGCAATATATGCATCCCCTGTTGCACCACCTGCCGGGGAAATTTCCCACTCCTTACCTAGTAACTGTTCCAAGTGAGCTCACCTTTCGACTTAGTCAAAATAAAAATAGCGATTGTCATCTTACTAGATTTTATCTTTCTGATCGTTTCCACGTCAACATTAAATCAATACCCATGTGCCAATTCCATTTATTTCAATAAACTGTTCATATCGTTTTCCTATTTCTTCTTGATTGGAACTAAAAACGACTTTCCATTCCCCGTCAGAAAGAGGAAGGATCGTCCTTTTCTCTTCATTATGATGGACAACAACAATTTGCTGCCATGGACCGTACAGCCCAACATCAACAAGCTGGTAAGCAATAACAGATGGATGTGTATCGTAAAACTTCATATGACGACGAACTTGATCGGCAGTCAAAAAGCGAAACGCGCCGTGTCTTTTACGAAGCGCAATAAGAAGCATCACTTCCCGCACGTCTTCTTCCCATTTATTTTTCCGTTCCCAATCGATTTGATTTATTTCGTCAGGGGCGTTATAGCTATTTTCCATCCCTCGTTTTGTTCGATAAAACTCTTGACCGCTATGCAAAAACGGGATACCTTGAGATAGTAAAACGATCGCTGTCGCTAGCTTTTGACGTTTCCGTCGAATATATTCGCTCTCATGTGCATTCGCAATCATCATTTTATCCCATAACGTATGGTTATCGTGACATTCTACATAATTCACACTTTGCCTTGGTGAAAAGAAAAGATGAATACTTCCGCGAATTGCTTCCATTACTACTTCTTTATATGAGCAATCCCCTAATGCAAACCCCCGATCGTCAACTTGAAACGTGCTTCCTTTTACATAGTCGCGAAATCGATCATTAAAATAAGCGATGCGCGGCGTATGTTTTGCGTTAGCAATCATCGTCTTTTTTTCACGAGGTAACGGAGTGGCTAGCTCCCACCCTTCTCCGAGAACAATGACTGTCGGATCTATTGCATCAATCGCTCGCCGAACGTCATTCATCGTATCTATATCTAAAATGCCCATTAAGTCAAAACGAAACCCATCGACGCCATATTCGTTTAGCCAATGCATGACGGAATCAATAATAAATTTCCGCACCATTTTCCGTTCAGATGCTAAATCATTTCCAACTCCCGTCCCATTTGACGGATAACCGGTTGGTCCGTATCGAAAATAATAACCAGGAACAAGATGTTCAAAAGACGATGTTTCTCGAATATATACGTGATTATATACAACGTCTAAAATGACGCGAATACCTTCTTTTTGAAACGCACGAATCGCCTGTTTTAACTCAATGATGCGCGCGTATGGATCGGTTGGATCCGTTGCATAACTTCCTTCTGGAACGTTGTAGTGAACAGTGTTATATCCCCAATTATACATTTGAAGCGGCTGAAGCTCATTCACTCCTTCAAAATCTTGTATAGGCATGAGCTGAACATGTGTTACACCGAGCTGTTTCACGTACGAAAGACCTGTGACCGTTTCGTTCGGTCCGAATGTATTTCGCTCCGTTAAACCGAGATATTTTCCTTTATGTTTCACACCACTTTTAGGATGAATCGTAAAATCGCGCACGTGCATTTCATAAATGATCGCGTCTGTCATAGAAATAAACGGAGGCATCGTTGGTTTCGGGATATTTGTTTTCGTCAAGTCGACAACAACACCATATGTGCCGTTTACGGAAACAGCTTTTGCATAAGGGTCAACCGCTTCACGCCAAACAAAATTCACATACGTCATATACGTATAAAAAAACCGTTCAATATTTTCGTAAATCGTATACGTCCATACCCCTTTTTGTTCTCGTACCATCTCATAAGTCGTTTCTTCTTTCGTCGTTGGATGAATAAGTTTTAATAACACGTTTGTGGCAGTTGGAGCCCACACTTTAAACGTCGTTTTTTCCGGTTTGTACGTGGCACCGAGATCGTTTCCGTCATATGCATATAAATCATCGAACGCTTTTGTTCGCATGACTGCTCCTACTTGTAAAGGTGCTTGCCATCCTTCTTCCGTATAAACAACATATCGTTTTCCTAATTCAACAATAAAAGGGACGATACATTCATATTTTGTAAATAAGTGTTGTCTTTCTGTTGAACGAATCGTTAAACGGTATGCTGTTTGCTCCTTATCACATAAAAAAAATATCGGTGCGCGTTCGTCAACAACATCGTTCGGTATTAAAATTGTAATGACTGTCAGTTCATCTAAATACGCTTCAAACAGGTGTTGTTTTATAGACATTGCCGGTCACCAACTTCCACTTTTTAAATGAATCGTTTTTGTTGTAAAATGAACTCAATAAAAAAGGGGGAAAATCATGCATTCATGCATTTCATGCAGCGTTCCATTTCCGCTTTTACCATCTGGTTACTTACTTATTATGCAAGAACAACAAAAAAAGTATTTATGTTATTCTTATGATTCATTACAACAGTTAGCAACATATGTAGAAACGATCCATCCAAAAGAAAAAGCGTTAGCGACGTTATGCGCAAACCCCGATCTGCCGGGAGCATTCGTTCCGCTTCATGAATTAAGTATGCGAATGAAGCATGCAGATGTTGTCCAATGTATCACAAACGAACCGTTAATGAGTTATTTACAACCGATTATTCATACAAACACCGGAGACATTTTTGCTTACGAATGTTTATTACGTTCCCAACGCTATTCACCTGCCCAGCTTTTTTCCGTGGCCCAACAAACCGGTTTGCATACGTTTTTAGATCGCCGAGCACGTGAAGAAGCGATTCGATCACGAACAAAAATAAAAAAGGGGATTAAAAGTTTCATTAACTTTTTACCATCAACAATTTACAATCCTGAATTTTGTCTTCGTCATACATTTTCCATCGTCGAACAATATAACGTAGCGCCCGAAGATCTCGTATTTGAAGTTGTGGAGACTGAGAAAATTGTTGATATTGACCATTTAAAAAACGTGTTTGCCACGTATAAACGCTCAGGCATGAAAGTTGCTTTAGATGATGTTGGCGCAGGCTTTTCAACACTCGACATGCTTACGTTATTGCAACCTGATTATGTAAAAATCGATCGGCACTACATTCAAAACTGCGACAAAGACAAAGAAAAGCAGGCGTTCTTAAAAGAAGTCACTCGAATTGCTCATACACTCGGCATTCACGTACTTGCCGAAGGGATTGAACGAAAAGAAGAATTAGACTACTGCCGGGAAATTGGCATTCCGTTTGCCCAAGGATATTATATCGGCAAACCGAGCCCAAATCCGCTGTAAAAAGAGGCTGAATGTTACTCATCAGCCTCTTCCAATTCTTCTACAACGAGCGGATCATAATAGCGCGCATCACAATATGTCAGCAATGATTGTGCGGCCTTTAACTGCATATGTTTTAGCGGCATCGTCAATTGTCTTAGCGACATAAACCATGTCTCATAATGTCTCCGATCAATGATTTCAAGGTCGCTTGGGGCGTAACGATAATCAATATATCCTTCGCGATTAATTAACACTTTTTTTATCGGCATATCGACTGCAAATTGCTTATAAATCGTTTGAACCACTTTTTCTGTTCGATGAAGCGAAATCATCGGATTGACGATTTTTCGTTCCACCTCATCAACAATCTCCGTCCAAAATCGTTCAGCCGAACCAACAACAATGTTGTTTTTTCGTTCTTCTGTAAACGCAATGCACCATGTCGTCGTCGGACTAATGAAAATCGTATTTAGTTCGACAGGGGCTTTTTTCAATAAAAATACAGGTTTATACATACATAAGTATGTATCAGGAAAACGTTGTAAAAAATATTTCAATTGCACATCGTAATAATATTTCGGATCAATAATAGATTCTTCCGTTAATGTTGAACTTGCCCAACGAATTTGTAGTTGAAACAGCTTTTCTAAAAATAATATTTTTAATTCTTCAAGCGTTCGCGGCTCGGACGTAATCGAAACGAAAAACTCTTCCTCTTCTTTCGGTTGTTCGTCTTCAACTTCGATGTCTTTTACTTTTTTTCGTTTCCATAGTTGTTTCACTTTATCAAAAAGCGACGTTTCTTCTTCAAGCCATTTCCACGATTGTTGTGAATGTGTTTCCACCCTCGCCGCAAGTTGACCCGTTTCCCACGCCTGCTTCATTCGTTCCCATTGTTTTTTTTTCAAACGAATGAACTCGCTCGGGTAATGATAAATATCTAGTTCGTAGCGCGAAATATAGTCTTGAAGCTTAATGAGCTGTCCCACACTGTAACCTCCAGCAATAAATAGTTACTTTCATTCTACAATAAAAGCAACAACGGGCAAAGAAGAGAAGCAAAAATTGCGCTTAACGTCATAGCAACAGAGCTAATCGCTGCTTCTTTTCTCCCGATTTCAAGTGCTTTTGCGGTACCGATACCGTGAGAAGCTGCACCAAGACCGCTTCCAATCCCTAAAGCTGTTGTAATGTGCAAACGTTGAAAAAGAATCGGACCAAACATTGCACCAAAAATTCCCGCAATCATGACATATACAGCAGCAAGCGTCGGTATACCGTCAATCAACTTTGCAATATCCATTGCAACAGGCGATGTGACCGATTTCGGAATGATGGAACGAACAATTTTTTCTGGCAAATGAAAAAGACGCGCGAACAATAAACCGCTTCCCATTCCAATGATTGTGCCGAAAAATGTGCTACATAAGAGCGGCCATAAAAACTGTTTTAACGTATGCCGATGTTGATAAAGCGGCAAAGCGAGCGCAACAACAGCTGGACCAAGCAAATGAACGAGCCATTTTCCTCCGATCATATATTGGTCATACGACAAGTGAAAAAGCGATAACGTCATAATGATGACTACCGTGCTTGTTGCGACGGGAACGAGCAACGGAAAATAAAAGCGAGCATACAATTTGCGCATCGCTATATATACGACGATCGTCCATATGAGCAAACTAACGCCAATCATGCCCCTTTCACCTCACGCACTCGCTTCTGTTCACGTGTTTGTGCCCATTGCCCAATAAAACCAGCAAACAACATAACCATCATTGTGCTGACGATTACAATGACAATGGACCATATTCCCCTTCCTGAAAAAAGCTCCACATAGTCCATTACCCCAACTGTTGCTGGGATAAATAAAAGCGTTAAGTGAGATAAAAGCATATTTGCACCACGCGAAAACCACTTCTCTTTTACGATTCCGGTCATTAATAATAAAAATAACAGCAACATGCCAATCATACTCCCCGGAATTGGAATGTGTAGTAGTTGCTGAATGAACGAACCGATCATATACAACATATACAATCCCACGATTTGAATGACCGTAATCCCCATCTTTTCTCCCCCTCTTATTGAATTATGAAAGAGGAAAACGCATCAACGGCTTATATTTCGGCGTTTGATCCATATGTGTTTCGTATAACACAACGTCATGTACGAAAAAGTGAATGTCTTCTCCTTCCATTTTTCTCGGATATGTGTCAAGCGAGAACGGAAACGACCCACCCCATTTTTTTGCCAACGTAATATGCGGTGTAAACGGTCGTGAATCAAGCGAAAAACCGATGCGTTGGCACACGTTATACACATCTTGACGAAGAGAAAACAAACGCGGTTCCTCTTTCACCCCATACCATAAAATACGAGAACCGAATGAGTACACTTCGCTCAGTTGTAACGAAAATGACTGATGTTTTTTTACTACATCTGGCATCATCTCTACAATTTGCTTTCGCTCCGCTTCAGTTGCTCGACCTAAAAACGCCAGTGTTATATGATAATCGGCTTCATGAACGAACAACCGAAATGGCGCTCCCCATTCAGAAATAAAAGCATGTAGCCGCTTTTTTACCTCGTTCGGTAGAGGGATTGCCAAAAAGTAGTGCATCTACTGTCCCACCTTTTAATTTTCTAAATTTTATCAAAATTCATATAGTTTTCGCAACGTCTTTTTTGACTGCCAAGCAAAAATCACCATGCCACCAAACGTCAACAGTCCAAAAAATAAATATACATGCTCAATTGTCCAACGTTCTAATATATATCCTCCTACAAATGTACAAAACCAGCTCCCGAGCCCGTTTCCAACTGTAGCATAAAGCGATACAGCTGTTGTACGTACGTGTGCAGGAGTGACGTCCCGCACGTATTGTAGCGCAGCTGGAATAAATAAACCGACGGACGCCCCTTGTACAATTGTCGTGGCATACACGATCATTAACGGTGGTTCAAAAAAGTAAAATAACCAACGAGCGCAAGATAATGCTGTGGCAATGAATAAGACGTTCATCATGCCAAACTTCCGCACGACCCCGTCTGCAAATTTCATAAACGGCGCTTCGCTTCCTGCCGCTAATAAAAAGGCAAGCCCGACTCCTGCAAGCGTTCCACCTAAATCAGTAATCAAAATACCAAAATAAAAATTGTTGGCATAAATTGGACCAAAAACAAGAAACGTCGTCAATAAAAATAAAAGAAACGGTGGAATGCGAACTAACTCTTTCATTCCCTCACGAATGTTCACTTTCGCACTTGACTGCTCCTTTGGCAACTTCCATGCAAGCATACTCGAAATAATGAGTAAAGCAACGAAAATGTAAAAAATGAAGCGAAGATGAAACAGCTCAGCGATTTGCCCAGCGATCGGGACAGCAGTCGCAAACCCAAGCGCTCCCCAAAGGCGAATCGAGCCATACCGTTCGTTCGCTTTTTGTACGTAATGAAGCGTAATACTATCAGATAATGGAACAATGCCACTTTGCATAACGGCAAGTAGTGCGGCAATAACAAGCAACCACATATAAGAATGAACGAGCGAATACATAAAACCAAAAAAAGCTGTTCCTAGTAAAGATACGATTAATACTTGAACCGGTTGACGTGTATAATCGCTTACCATTCCCCAAATTGGTTGAATAAAAATCATAACAATCGGGCTAATGGACATAATCATCCCGATTTCTGTTCCTGACAATCCAACTTCATCTTTTAAATACACAGATAACAACGGGAAAAGCGATCCAAAACTAAAAAACTGTAAAAAGTAAAAGATGCGAAAAATACGTGTATACACAAAAAATCCCCCATATCAAATAAAATGACGAAAAAGTACCGTCATGAGCGACGGCACTTTTCATTATAACATATTTTTGGAAATTGTCATTTTGCTAATTCATAAATCGCTTGGGCGTAAAGGGCTGTTGCTTTAAGCAAATCATCGATAAACATATATTCGTCTTTTTGATGCGCCACATCTGGACGATTTGGAAATAACGGACCGAACGCTACTCCTGCTTGTAAAGAACGCGCATATGTTCCGCCACCAATCGCAAGCAATGATGCTCGTTCGCCCATCTGTTCTTCATATACGCGTTGCAACGTTTGAACGAGCGGGTGGTCTTTTGCGACATAATGTGGTGAGGAGTTCGAAAAATTATTTAATACGAACTGATGACGTTTAGCTATTTGCTCAATGATTTCTTTTGTGCGTGCAATATCGTTCGTGACTGGATAACGTAAATTGATGCCTATCTTTCCACCACGTTCGTTCGTATACGAAAGAACACCGACGTTAATCGTTAAATCACCAAGTTCCTCATTTGTATGCGCAACACCTAATCGCTTTCCGCGCGTATCTCCATAAAAAAATTGCGACACAAATCGAACAAATTCATTGGCTTGTGCATCTAGTGTTTCATTTGCTAAAAATTTTGCAAGCCATATGCCTGCATTCACCCCATGATTTGGTTCCATCCCATGTGCAGAAACACCGCGAACGCGTAACATAAGTGTGTCACCATTTTCATGTGCTTCCCCTTCAAGCGCATGCGTACGTAAAAATGTAAGAAAACGCTCTTTCATGTCGTTTTCATTCGTCAACTGCAATACAGCTTCCGCAACATCTGGAACCATATTGTATCGCTGACCAGCTTGAAACGAAAGAAGAATATCATCATGCGCTTGTTCATTCATCGGTTGCTGAATAAGATCAAAATCAGCAATTCCTTTTTCAGCATATATAATTGGGAAATCCGCATCTGGCGCAAATCCAATTGTCGGCATTTGTTCCGTTTGAAAATATCGTTCGACGCATTGCCAATCGCTTTCTTCGTCTGTTCCAATAATCATGCGCACGCGCTTAGAAAGTGGCAATCCGAGCTCTTTGACAATTTTCATCGCATAAAACGCGGCCATTGTCGGACCTTTGTCATCTAATGCGCCACGTGCATAAATTTTTCCATCTACAATCGTCGCTCCAAACGGATCAAACGTCCAACCGTCACCAGCAGGAACAACATCAACATGACATAATACTCCAACAATCTCTTCGCCGTCTCCCATTTCAATATGCCCCGCTAATCCATCAACATTTTTCACGGCAAATCCTTCTTCTTCCCCTCGTTTTAACATGTAACAAAGCGCTTCATATACTTCTTTTCCTAACGGTGCTTCTTGTGTCGCTGTCTGCTCATTTCGTACACTCGGAATGCGCAAAAACGTTTGTAAATCTTGCAAAAATGCCTTCTCGCGCTTTTTTACTTCTTCCATCCAATTCATGTTCATCGTCACTTTCCCCTTTCTTTAAGAAAAATATGGTTTTAATTGTGTTAATATTGTGTAAAATTCAGCAAATTTATAGCATTTTTCTTATGTTTTCGTGTAAAATAAATAGTGAGACATCTAGTTTTTCATCTTTGTTGTACCATGCGAATGATGTGACGATAGGGAGTGATCATTTGAAACCATCTACCGATCGCATGCTAACCCGTATTAAGTCCGTCTACATGTTCATTAGCGAAAGAGGAACAGTGACAACGCAAGAGCTCGTGGACGAATTCGGCATTACTCCACGAACGATTCAGCGGGATTTAAACGTGTTAGCATACAACGACTTAATTCACAGCCCTAGCAAAGGTAAATGGACAACAACTAAAAAAAGAGTAAAGATGTCATCATAACGAAATGTATATAGACGGAACCTGATCGGTGCAGGTTCCTATTTTTTGTCTTCTCCTTTTAATAAAGCAATTTCTTCATCAGTCAAATCACGATACTCTCCCGGTTCTAACGTTTCATCGAGCGGAATCGGTCCCATTTGTATGCGTTTTAAGTAAACGACACGTTTACCAACCGCCTGAAACATTCGTTTAATTTGATGAAACTTCCCTTCTGTAATCGTGACACGCACATCTGAACGTAAACCGGAACGAATAATGACAAGCTCTGCTGGTTTTGTTTCGTATCCATCGTCCAGCACGACACCGCGTCGGAATGCTGCAACATCATCTTCTGTCACTTCCCCGTCAATCATTGCTTCATACGTTTTCGGCACATGCTTTTTTGGGGATAATAGCTGATGAGCAAGTTGACCATCGTTCGTTAACAACAACAACCCTTCCGTATCTTTATCAAGCCGTCCGACTGGAAATGGATCAAAAATTCGGTCTTCCTCTTCTAGTAAATCAACAACAGTTTCTTCCACAGCATCCTCCGTTGCTGAAATGACTCCTTTCGGTTTATTCATCATTAAATAAATAAACGGTTTATACTCTACTTCTTCTCCCCATACTGTAACGACTTGTTCTTTCGGATCGACGTGTGTTTTTGCATCTTTCACCGTCATCCCATCGACTTTAACACCCCCTGCTTTCAATAATTTTTTCACTTCTTTTCTCGTTCCATATCCCATGTTTGCTAACAGTTTATCAATTCGCAACATAAAAATCCCTCCAAATGTTTTTCATTTTTAGGCGTTCGTCCATACACCGATGTCAACTGTCACATATACTGCCTACGTAACAATTAAAGCGAAAGGAGTTTTCCAAATGGACGAACGCCAACAACAGCAGCAAATGCCGGGCATGCCTTATTACGGAGGCTCTCCATTTACACCAGGATTCCCTGGCGGATTTCCGGGCACACCAGGATTTCCTGGAACACCAAATTTTCCAAGCGGCTCTCTTGAACGTCGAGTTGATCGCCTCGAGCGCATCACAGAGCGCCAACAACAACAAATTAACAACTTAAATCGACGTCTTCAACGCGTTGAACGTCAACTCGGATTCCCATTTAGCGGTGACTTTTAATACAAAGAAGAAGGCTATGACACAGCCTTCTTTTCTTTCTTTCTTAAAAATGAAAATCGATTTCCGAATAACGCATGTAACAAGTTCGAACGTTCACTTAAATAAAAATAAACAGCTGCTCCGATCAATCCACCAATGGCGACAATCATGACCGATTGGATCATACTACCGTTGTAATGAAGAAAACGGTCCATCAGTTTTGCGACAGGCCAAACGACAGCACACATTATTGTTGTTAAAATTCCCATAAACAACACACGCTTGGCAACAAAATGATACCGATAATTTGTATAACGTTGAATGATCCATAAGTTTAAACCGACCGATAAAGCATATCCTATCGTCGTTGCCAAAATAGCTCCTACCGTTTCAAACGAAACAATGAGTATGTAGTTAAAAAATAATTTAAACAATAACCCAATACATAAACTGATGACTGTAAATTTTTGTTTATTAATACCTTGTAAAATGGCTGCCGTCACAGAAAATAAAGCAAAGAAAATAGCGGTCGGTGCGTATGCCCGCAATACTTCTGTCCCAAGCGGATCGTAGCTGTAAAAAGCGGCATATACATATTCAGATAAAAGCGCCATGCCAATGACTGCAGGCAACGTAATAAACATAACGACTTGAAACGTGTCATTTAAATATTTTCGTAGTTGCTTGCTTTCCCCTTGCACATACGCTTTCGTAATCGTCGGAATGAGCGTTAAGCTAAATGACGTCGCTAATGTTACTGGGATAATGACAAGCTTTTGTGCCCATACGTTGAAAATGCCGTATGCGTCCTCTGAAATAGCACCGAGCCCGATGCTTGCCATCGCTTTATTAAACGTAAATTGGTCAATCAATTGATATAACGGCATCGCTAAGCCAACAAAAGCAAACGGGGCAGCATAAGCAATCAATTCTTTATACATCTCTTTTAATGACATATGGATCGTGCCCCGATCTTGCTTTAATAATTCATCTAAAAACGATTTCCGCTTAAACCAATACATGAATAGAACAGCTAGTCCACCAACGGCACCGATAAATGCTGCAAACGTCGCCACTTGAATAGCCGTCACAAGCGAGCCGTCAAAGATGCGCAAAACGATGTAACTCCCTGCAAGCAAAAAGATGATGCGAACAAGTTGTTCAACGACTTGCGACAACGCTGTCGGCCCCATCGATTCATGGCCTTGAAAAAACCCGCGAATTAAACTCATCATTGGCACAAGCAATAAAGCGAAACTAACTGCGCGAATGACGGAAGTAACATCAGCAATCGAGTTGCCGTGCCCATCATCATTGACAACGAACGGTGCTAATAGCGGTGCACTCATATATAACATGAGCCAAGCGAGGAACCCTGTGATCGTCATTAACGTTATACCGGAGCGAAACAATTTTCTCCCAATCGCATATTCTCCAAGTGCATTGTATTTCGAGACAAACTTTGATACCGCTAACGGCACTCCCATCGTTGCGATACTAATAAACAACGTATACGGAACGTAACCGTACGAATAAAGCGCTCCCCCTTGTTTCCCAACAAGCTGATAAAATGGGAAGACGTATATAAGACCTAATATGCGCGATAAAAACACGCCTCCCGTTAAAATAAATGTGCCTCTTAACAACTTTGATGATGACATATTATCCCTTCCTTAACGGATTCATTGCTCCACCTATTTTAGCACACTTTTTTCTTTTCCATAAAATCATTATAATCATAACAGAAAGGACGTGAAAGTGATGATGTATGATGTCGTAGTCATCGGTGGGGGACCGTCAGGATTAATGGCAGCCATCGCTGCTGGAGAACAAGGTGGACGCGTTCTTCTTCTTGATAAAGGAGATAAGCTCGGACGAAAATTAGCGATTTCGGGCGGTGGACGTTGCAATGTAACAAATCGGCGACCAGTCGATGAACTGATTCAACATATCCCAGGAAACGGTCGTTTTTTATATCGTGCCTTTTCTATGTTTAATAATGAAGATATTATTCGCTTTTTTGAACGGCTTGGCGTTCCGTTAAAAGAAGAAGACCACGGACGTATGTTTCCGGTAAGCGACAGCGCACAATCTGTCGTACAAGCTCTTCTTCGTGAGTTGAAAAGATGGCGTGTCGACGTTCGGGTTCATACCCCTGTAAAAGACATTGAATATAAAGATGGAGCAGTGTATGGCGTAACGCTGCAGACAGGGGAGATGATCCGAACGAAAGCAGTCGTTGTTGCCGTCGGAGGAAAATCTGTGCCGCATACCGGTTCGACAGGTGACGGTTATGCATGGGCAGAAAAGGCTGGACATACGATTACAGAACTGTTTCCAACGGAAGTGCCTATTATTTCACATGAACCATTCATTCAAAATCGAACGTTGCAAGGACTATCATTGCGCGATGTGGCATTAAGCGTATTAAACGAAAAAGGAAAACCAATCGTCACACATCGGATGGATATGATTTTTACACATTTCGGTATTTCAGGACCAGCGGCATTACGATGTAGCCAATTTGTTGTGAAACAGCTAAAAAAACAATCGTCTGTGCGCATGACGATCGATGCGTTGCCAGATGAAAAAGAGGAGATGTTATTTCAGCAAATCGTACGTACCATGAAAGAAGAGCCGAAAAAAGTGATAAAAAACATTATGAAAGCAATTATTCCGATCCCAGAACGATATATATTATTTTTGCTTGAACAAACAAAGATCGATCCACAAACGGTCGCAAGCACATTAAGTCACGACAAAGTGCGCACATTTATTGCGGCATGTAAAACATTCACTTTTTCTGTTCATGGAACGTTGCCGCTTGAAAAAGCGTTCGTCACAGGCGGTGGAGTATCCGTCAAAGAAGTACATCCGAAAGAAATGGCATCTAAACTGATGAAAGGCTTATATTTTTGCGGAGAAATTTTAGATATTCACGGTTACACAGGCGGTTATAACATTACTGCAGCGCTCGTTACCGGCCGTCTTGCTGGCATGCATGCTGCGATATATGCGAAACAATAAGATCGTAAACAAGCGATCTTATTGTTTCTAGGGCAATCATGACACTTCAATTACTCCAGTTCACCATCCCAGCCGAGCATCCCGTCAATGACGTTACACACATCGTAACCATGCGCCTCTAAATAACGACACACATGTTCACTACGAACACCGGAACGACAAATAATAATATACGTTTCATTTTTGTCTAGCTCGTTCATTCTTTCCGGAATATCCCCCATTTTTATATGTATCGCTGATGGAATCATTCCAAAGGCGACTTCTTCATCTTCGCGTACATCGATGACGTGAACGCGCTCGCCTGCTTGTATCATTTGTTTTAGCTGTAATGCTGTCATTTCTTTCATCGATCTCTCCCTTTCTTTTAACGAAAGCCTCCCACCGCATATGTGAGAGGCTTGTTTGCGATTAATTTGCAACAATGTTTACTAATTTCCCTGGGACAGCGATCACTTTACGTACGGTTTTCCCTTCAATTTGTTCTTTAATTTTTTCGTCTTCCATTGCCAATTGCTCGAGCTGTTCTTTTGTTGCATCAGCAGGAACGTGTAGTTTCGCACGCACTTTTCCGTTTACTTGAATGACGATTTCAACTTCATCTTCAACTAATTTCGCTTCATCGTATGCTGGCCAAGCTTCGTATGCAATCGTATTGTTATGTCCGAGTTTCTCCCATAATTCCTCAGCAATATGAGGACAAACTGGCGACAATAACTTCACGAATCCTTCCATATACACTTTCGGTAATACAGGCGCTTTATATGCTTCGTTAATAAACACCATTAATTGTGAAATTGCTGTATTGAAACGAAGCGCCTCGTAATCTTCTGTTACTTTTTTCACCGTTTGATGATATACACGTTCAAGCGTATCTGTTTCTGGATTGTCAACGATTTTCGGATTTAATTGGCCGTCTTCTTCAACAAATAGACGCCATACGCGATCTAAGAAGCGACGTGCACCGTCAAGACCTTTTGTCGACCACGCGATCGACGCTTCTAAAGGACCCATAAACATTTCGTATAAACGCAACGTGTCCGCTCCGTGACTTTCCACAATATCGTCCGGATTCACAACATTTCCTTTCGACTTACTCATTTTCTCATTGTTTTCTCCAAGAATCATTCCTTGGTTAAATAGCTTTTGGAACGGTTCTTTCGTTGGCACAACGCCGATATCGTATAAAAATTTATGCCAAAAACGTGCATACAATAAGTGCAACACCGCATGTTCTGCCCCGCCAATGTAAATGTCGACCGGCAACCATTTTTCAAGCTTTTCAGGATCAGCTAATTGCTTATCGTTATGTGGATCGATGTAACGCAAATAGTACCAACAACTTCCTGCCCATTGCGGCATCGTATTCGTTTCACGACGTCCTTTTTTGCCTGTTTTCGGGTCAACGACGTTCACCCATTCTTCGATGTTCGCAAGCGGTGATTCTCCTGTTCCTGATGGTTTAATTTCATCTGTTTTCGGCAACACAAGCGGCAACTCTTCTTCTGGCACTGGCGTCATCGTTCCATCTTCCCAATGGATGATCGGAATCGGCTCGCCCCAATAACGTTGACGGCTAAATAACCAATCGCGAAGGCGATACGATACTTTCTTCTCCCCTTTTCCGTTTGCCTCTAGCCATTCAATCATTTTTTTCGTCGCTTCTTCTTTATTCAAGCCGTTTAAGAAATCAGAGTTTACATGTTCGCCGTCTCCAGTATAGGCCTCTTTTGAAATGTCCCCACCAGCAACAACTTCTTTGATTGGCAAATGAAATTTTTTCGCAAATTCATAATCGCGCTCATCATGTGCTGGAACAGCCATAATTGCCCCTGTGCCGTAGCTCATTAACACGTAATCGGCGATCCAAATCGGCAATTTCTCACCGTTCGCTGGATTGATTGCATACGCCCCCGTAAATACACCCGTTTTTTCTTTCGCTAAATCGGTCCGTTCGAGGTCGCTTTTACTTTGAATTTGTTTTAAATAAGCATCAACAGCTTCTTTTTGTTCTGGTGTTGTAATTTTTTCAACGAGCGGATGTTCAGGTGCTAGCACCGCATAAGTGGCACCGAATAACGTGTCTGGACGCGTTGTAAACACCGTAAACGTTTCATTATGCCCATCGACTTGGAAATGAATGTTTGCTCCTTCCGAACGACCGATCCAGTTGCGTTGCATTTCTTTAATGCTTTCTGGCCAATCAAGTTCTTCTAAATCTTCAAGCAAACGATCCGCATATGCTGTAATGCGAAGCATCCATTGTTTCATCGGCTTACGAATGACCGGATGTCCCCCGCGCTCACTTTTTCCATCGATCACTTCTTCGTTCGCCAATACCGTTCCTAGCGCTGGGCACCAGTTCACCGGCACTTCATCCATATACGCTAATCCTTTTTCATATAACTTTAAGAAAATCCATTGCGTCCATTTATAATAGTTCGGATCGGTCGTATTCACTTCACGATCCCAGTCATATGAAAAACCTAATGATTTAATTTGGCGGCGGAAGTTGTTAATGTTTTTTTCTGTAAATTCAGCTGGGTCATTTCCTGTATCTAGCGCATATTGCTCGGCAGGCAATCCGAACGCATCCCACCCCATTGGATGCAATACGTTATATCCTTGCATGCGCTTCATACGCGCTAAAATGTCCGTCGCTGTATATCCTTCTGGATGACCGACATGCAATCCTGCGCCGGATGGATACGGGAACATGTCGAGTGCATAAAACTTCCGCTTTCCGTCATCTTCCGTCGTTTTGAACGTTTTATTTTCTTCCCAATACTTTTGCCATTTTTTCTCGATTTCACGATGATTAAAACTCACGTGACAAACCTCCTTTTTATCCATTTTAAACAAAAATGAAAAACAAAAAACCTCCCATCCCAAAAAGGGACGAGAGGATTCTCCCGCGGTACCACCCTTGTTAGCGCACGAACCGTGCACTCACTTTCATCATTAACGCAGATTCACGGCGCATGCTACTTCATTCGCACACGCAACTCCAAGGCGAGTTCGTAAACAAACTTCGGTTGACTCGCACCGTCCGTCAACTCTCTGCCGACCATTTGTTTACTACTACTCCTTTTCACCGTCATTTTCCATTATTTCATTATATACATTATTTTAAAAAATTTACGCCCTCGTTGCAAGTGTATTCACGTATGGAATGATATGTTTAATTTACTGACAAATAAAAAAATTAAAAATTTTTATTTACTTTTTTTTTTTTTTTTTACAATTAAGATGTTGTATTATAAAATTTAGAAAGGTAGGATAAATAATGAAAAATTTATGTCTATTCTTTTTGTCTTTCATCCTTGTTTTTACATTTCCAGTCTCTTCATTGGCTCAGAAGCCTCAAGCAGATGATTCAGATTGTATCGTTTGTGGTGATGCAACATATAAAGTTACAAAAATTAGCGGACCTTCTCTTGTTACTGAAAAGTTTCAAACTTATTTAACCTCGGCATGGGCCTATTCTGATCGCTATGTATGGACAGAAACTACTACAACTACGTTACAAATCACAGGTGGGGCAACCTTTGATATCACCGAAGCTATTAAAAACCAACTTAACCTAAGTTGGTCAAAAAGCAAATCTTATTCTGTAGCTATTCAAATTCCTGCAGACAAAAATAAATACTCAAAGCTTGGACTGTTTGGTGATTTTAATAAATACTACGTAAAAGTAGTAAAAGATAAGTTTGGTCAAGAAACGATCTCCTACCACGATGCATATGAGCCAACTTCAACTCATTATTTAAAAGTCGTTTACAAAAACTAATATAATGATAGTAGGAGTGCTTATGATAAAAAAATCTTTTCTCATTTTCTGTGCGCTTGTCAGTTTTCTTTTTTCTGGATGCCAGCCGGAAAGCATAAAAGGGTTTATTGCTTTTGGGAAGTGGGACGGTGTATATGTGGCAAAAAAAGACGATCCTTTCGTTCTTAATTTCATTTTATTAAGTGACAGCCCTCTAGCAAACGTGACATCTATTGACTTTCCTGAAATCGCACATGAAATTGATGACATGCAATATGATCTTATCGAAGGTGATAAATACAAAGACTTTCAATTATTTAATATTGCTGTCAATCTACATTTAAAAGAAGTAAGTAGCACGACAATCTCTAAAATAACTCTCATATTTGATCAAAAATACAAAGAGACATTCCCCATCGGTCATATCAAGTTAGTTGTAGGCGAGAAGGGGATATTTACTCCACAAAATGAGTATGTGACAGCTTATCCAAATACGCAATTTTTTCAAGCGAAGTTGAAAAACATTTCAGAGCACACGATTCAAATAAAGCGTGTAACTATAGAAAACAGTTTTTTACAGATAAAAGATGTAAAGATAAACGATAAATCAGAAAAGCAGAGCGTAGAGGCAAACGAAACAATAAATATTTATTTTAATCTCACTGAAAAAGCAAAACAAAAAGCTGACTTTTATATTGTTACACCAAAAATTGAATATGAATTATCAGGAAAAGCATCAAGCACATATATTGATCCTGTTTTTTATGGGGTGACAACCCTTACTTCAGAAAAACTAGACAATATTTTAAAGAAAAACTGAACTATTCCCCACTCGGAGCATCTCCGAGTGGGGCAATTATGTTTCGTTATGATATTCCGCTTTTGCTTCTTGTCCTTTTTTTGCATTCCTTTGTTTCACTTCTTTTATCGGATCACCGAAATCTTTCGCATGCAACGTTTTTTGTTCTGGATTGTTTTGTTTCGAACGTTTTTTCATCTGTTTCCTCCTAATGACGAAGTAAAATCATATCGTTTTGTAATTGTTCAAGCTGCAGACGCATGCGGTGTAATTGTTCGCGCTGTTGGGCGTTACAGCTTAACGAAAAATGCGCCAAATCGGTCACCGCATGTTCAAGCATTTGCTGAGCTTTTACATATTCTGTATCGTTATAATGTTCAAGCTTGCTCGCTTCTGTATATTGTTCTTTTGCATAGCGAAGCACATCTTCACAATGTTGCAAAAACTCGTCCATCGACTGTCTTGTCGCCATACGCATCCCTTCCTTTCTTCCGTATCGCTTTATAGTTTGTACATTTTCTTGTCATTTATCACAGCGCCATTGAGTTTCCTACTTAAATCGTGCTACAATGCTAAAATGATGCGAGGTGATAAACATGAATCCTTTTCCATATACGAACGACAAGAAACGATACCATACATGGAATTATCATTTACGCCAAACGTTCGGTGAAAAAGTTTTTAAAGTATCGCTTGATGCAGGATTCGATTGTCCAAATCGCGACGGTACAGTCGCATATGGTGGATGCACATTTTGTAGCGCAGCCGGTTCTGGTGATTTTGCTGGCAGACGAACAGACGATTTAGTCACCCAATTTCATACGATTAAAGAAAAAATGCATACAAAATGGAAAGATGGGAAGTATATCGCCTATTTTCAAGCGTTTACAAATACACATGCACCCGTTGACGTGTTGCGTGAAAAATACGAAGCAGTATTACATTTAGACGGTGTCGTCGGTTTATCGATCGCTACACGCCCTGATTGCTTACCGGATGACGTCGTTGACTATTTAGCGGAATTGAACGAACGAACGTATTTATGGGTCGAGCTTGGTTTGCAAACGGTTCATGAACAAACAGCCACCTTAATTAACCGCGCGCATGACTTTTCATGCTATGTAGAAGGTGTAGAGAAGCTACGCAAACATGGCATTCGCGTTTGTGCCCATATTATTAACGGATTGCCGCTTGAAACGTACGACATGATGATGGAAACCGCAAAAACGGTCGCCCATTTAGATGTGCAAGGCATTAAAATTCATTTGCTTCATTTGCTAAAAGGAACACCAATGGTGAAACAATACGAAAAAGGAATGCTTCAATTTTTAACGTTCGATGAATATGTTCAACTCGTTTGTGATCAATTAGAAGTATTGCCGCCAGAAATGATCGTTCATCGCATTACAGGAGACGGTCCAATCGATTTAATGATCGGTCCAATGTGGAGCGTCAATAAATGGGAAGTGTTAAACGCGATTGATGCCGAATTAGAGCGCCGCAATAGTTATCAAGGAAAAAAATATGTGCGAAAGGAAGACAGGCGATGAAGCTGATGCGCATTTTGCCGTTTGCTCGTTCGCTCATCGACTCCGCTGTGAAAAAAGGAGATGTCGTCGTCGATGCAACGGTTGGCAACGGCCATGATACGCTTTATTTGGCTGAACGTGTCGGAGAGACTGGACATGTGTTCGGTTTCGACATTCAAGCACAAGCCATCGAAAATACAACAAAACGATTGCGTGAACACCATATGGAAGAACGGGTCACGCTCGTGCAAGCAAGCCACGCAGAGCTGCTCGTTCACATCCCTCCACAATACAAAGGACGCATAACTGGCGCGATGTTTAACCTCGGTTATTTGCCTGGAGGGGATAAACAAATTGTAACAAAACCAAACTCAACAATTGCCGCCATTGAGCAATTGCTTGAAATCATGGCTCCTGAAGGGATCATTGTCCTCGTTATTTACCACGGTCATCCTGAAGGAGCGATTGAGCGCGATGCCCTTTTACAATACGTTTCAACGATCGACCAACAACGCGCACACGTCATTCGATACGAATTTATGAATCAAATCAATCATCCGCCGTTTATCGTTGCCATCGAGAAAAGATAAAAAGTAGCGATCGGTCTTCCCTATCGCTACTTTTGCTTTGTTAGTGAAATATGTCTTCTAAATGAACAAACAAACCTGGAAAGCAAGCAGACTGAACAGTTCCAACACTTACTTTAATATCCGCCTGCTCGTATAGCCTATCTTCATTTAATACATAAACGGTCACGGCTTGTTTCATCGGATTAACAATCCAATATTCTTTTACACCATATTCCATATATAAATTAAACTTCGTCACTAAATCGTGCGCTTGATTCGAAGGACTGAGTATTTCAACAATTAACGTCGGAACACCGACATATTTTGTGTCTGTAAATCCGGTTTGATCACAAATAATGCTTAAATCAGGAATGACGAGCTTTCTTTCAGAACATGTTTCACTCACTAGCTCAATGTCTGTGGGAGCGGCAAATACTTTACATGTCTTTCCTTTCAAATAACTCCCGAATATTGTATGAAGATTGCTTGATACGAGTTGATGCTGGATGCTAGGTGAAGGTGTCATATAAACGACGCCATCAATATATTCTAATCTTTCATCACTATGTTGACGCATAATTAAATATTGTTCATACGTGACGTGTGAAAAGCGAGGTAACGACATATTCATCCCTCTCTTCTTTTCTTCCATTATACACCCGTTTTCCTCACGCATACATCCATTTTTTCCATTTTCGATACATTCGTCCGTTCCAATAAAAGAAATGAGATGTTATACCACCTGAGCGCAACAATTGTTTCGCCAACTTACGAATGGCGTTTTGCTCGTGCACCTTTTCATCCGATAAATATAGCCCAAGCAACCCCCGATGAATAAAGCGATGAAATTCGCGATGCGGCAACTGCGCGATATGCCGATCTGCTTCTTCAACGAAATGACATAAACGAGCGAATAGCGTTTCTTCATTTGGATAATAAAAACAAAAATTTAAATCTCCACCTTGTCGATCTTCTTCTTGATCAATCAAATAATCAAGTAAAATGTGCAGCCCTTGCACGTATGGGAAATAGCTGTTTCGTACCCGTTCAGCAAGACGTTGATCAAAAGAATCGGTACAAGCGTAAGCGACTAAACAAAAAATACCGAGCGTTGATCCAGAACAAGCGGAAAATTCATACCATTCCATTTTCGGCAACGACGCTTCATGTTGGGAGAACCATTGCTTCAGACGCGGAATCCGTTCTTCCTTCTTCACATGTTTATGTACTTGTAAGTCGCAATAATATGATGCAAGTTCATGTAAAAACGGGGCAATGATATGATAATGCCGAACTTCTGCTAATGTCTCTTGACACGTGTCGACAAGGGCATGCAAATAACCACCATCATCTTGTTCCGTACGATAGCGGTAATATGCCTCTTTTTTTGCCCCGACCGTTAACGCATGCATCATTGACTCGTGCAGCGCACGAAAATCGGTCGGATCAAGTGACGTGCTTCGATCGCATAAATTATCTAAGTAATCGCTAATCGTTTGATAAGCAACGATAAAACGAATGCATCGCTCCATCTCTTTTCCAGCAAGCAACGACAAAATCGCTCCTCCTTCACAATGAAACGTTTTTGTTGCGATGCTTGCTAACGCTTGTTTGCGCAATTCCTCGTTCGGAATCGCCTCCGCTCTTTTTTTCCAAATATCTAATTCGCGATGAACGATCGGAAAAACGCGACGATATACAGCCCGCATTAAACTAAAAGGATTTGTTGGAACGCTCAATAAGCTCACCTCTTTGCAATTGCAACGTTAAAAACGTATGGGCATATAAAAATACTTGTTCTCGCTCAAGTTCGTTAAAAATTTCATGATATAGTTTTGGCCACTCTTTATACACTTTTTCACTAACCATCAACTGATCAAACCATGATTTCACTGCACTTTTATCAACAATTTTGTCATCCCCCGCCTGCATAACGAGCATCGGAACATCTGGTAAGTGTTCAATTTTTTCATGAGCGATGCGAATGGCTTTGACTAACTCGCGATACCAACGAACAGATACTTTCGTCACATATAATGAATCGTTTTTGTCCATCTCTCGCACTTCTTCATTTCGGGTCGCCATCTCTACCGTTAATCCTGATGGAAATCGCTTTTTCGGATGAATGACATTTAAAATGCGTGAAGCGACCTCAAGTGCTTTCGACGGATAATGAACGAGCCCTAAACACGGGGACGATAAAATGACACCGCGAACAGGCAGTCGCTTTTCTTGCAATGTGCGAATGACGACAAGTCCTCCCATGCTATGACCGAGTAAAAAAATAGGCTGTTCATACACGCTTGCTTCATGCACCCAACTCGCGACCGCTTCTATATATTCGTCAAATGAATCAATATGCCCTCGTCGGCTACGCGATGTCGTTCCTTGTCCTGGTAAATCCCCTGCAACGACATGAAAACCGTGCATACGAAACATTTCAATGAGCCATTTATACCGACCGTGATGTTCGGCAGCACCGTGAACGATGACAATTGTGCCTTTTGCGTTTTCTCCTTCCCATTTCCACATAAACATCCCTCCTTTATATTTACGAATAGACGAAAAATTTGTACACTAAATATAACAAAATGAAACGAAAGGGACGAGCCAAATGATTTATCCATATAAAGAACATACACCAAACATTGCGTCTTCCGCTTTCATCGCCGATTACGTCACCATTACAGGTGATGTAACGATTGGAGAGGAAACGAGCATTTGGTTTAACACCGTCATTCGCGGAGATGTCGCACCAACGATCATCGGCAACCGTGTAAACATTCAAGACAATTGTGTCCTTCACCAAAGCCCAAACAATCCACTGATCATTGAAGATGATGTGACCGTCGGCCATCAAGTTATTTTACATAGTGCGATCGTAAGAAAAGAGGCTCTCGTCGGTATGGGTTCTATCGTTTTAGACGGTGCTGAAATTGGTGAAGGGGCTTTTATCGGTGCCGGCAGTCTTGTGCCTCAAGGAAAGAAAATCCCTCCTCGCACACTTGCGTTCGGACGCCCCGCAAAAGTAATTCGAGAATTAACCGAAGAAGATGAGCGTGAAATGGCACGAATTCGCCGCGAATATGTCGAAAAAGGACAATATTATAAGTCGCTTCAATTAAACAAACCACGCAATAAATAAGCGTGGTATTTTTACATTGTTTTATTATTGACTTAACATATATATTTTATCATAAATTCAGGGGGATTTGCTTATGTTGCGAAAATGGTACGATTGGGAGTGCAAGTTGTTTTACAGCATTAATCGTTATTTTGATCGGAAGTGGCTTAACGCGTATTTTCGCTCGATTACGCACATTGGAGGAGCGACATGCTCGATTACAACCGTATTGCTAGCCATTTGGTTGCTACGTGACGAATGGCAGGATGCTGCTATCGCGAGCGCGGTCGCATTGGCACTTAGTCATATTCCTGTCGCAATGATGAAAAAAATGTACCCACGCAAACGACCGTATATTTCACTTCATGACACAAAAGTAACAAAAAATCCGTTAACTGATCATTCATTTCCATCCGGACATACAACCGCAATATTTTCTGTCATCATTCCATTTTTACTATACGCTCCGGCATTAACGATTTGGCTCTTGCCCATCGCGTGTAGCGTCGCGATTTCGCGCATTTATTTAGGACTTCATTATCCATCTGATGTGCTTGCTGGCTGTATGCTCGGTACATTAGTTGGCATCGCTTCATTTTCTGTTCTTACTTAAAAAACAAGAAAGGAGAGCTACATCTTGTAACTCTCCCTTTTTTCCTTACTTCGCCAACTGTAACGCTTGTTGTTTTAACACTTCTGCTTTATCTGTACGTTCCCAAGGAAGATCAATATCTGTGCGGCCAAAGTGACCGTAAGCAGCTGTCTGTTTGTAAATCGGGCGACGAAGATCAAGCATTTTAATAATGCCCGCTGGGCGAAGATCAAAGTTGTTGCGCACCACTTCAATTAATACATCTTCAGATACTTTGCCTGTGCCGAACGTATCAATTGAAATCGATACAGGTTTTGCAACACCGATCGCATACGCTAACTGCACTTCGCATTTATCGGCAAGACCCGCTGCAACAATGTTTTTCGCTACGTAACGTGCCGCATACGCTGCTGAGCGGTCTACTTTCGTTGGATCTTTTCCTGAGAATGCCCCGCCGCCGTGACGTGCATAACCACCGTATGTGTCAACGATAATTTTACGTCCTGTCAACCCTGCGTCACCTTGTGGACCACCGATGACGAAACGTCCTGTTGGGTTGATAAAATATTTTGTGTTTTCATCGATCAATTCTGCCGGAACGACAGGTTTAATGACATGTTCTTTAATGTTGCGCACAATTTGATCTCGTGTAATTTCTGGATGATGTTGTGTAGAAACAACGATCGTATCGATACGTACAGGTTTGCCGTTTTCATCGTACTCCACAGTCACTTGCGTTTTTCCGTCTGGACGTAAGTACGGTAAAATGTCTTCTTTACGCACTTCTGCTAAACGGCGTGCAAGCTTATGTGCAAGAGAAATTGGTAGCGGCATAAGTTCTTTCGTTTCGTTGCACGCGAAGCCAAACATTAATCCTTGGTCACCTGCACCGATCGCTTCGATTTCTTCATCTGTCATTTGTCCTTCGCGAGCTTCTAACGCTTTGTCAACACCCATCGCGATATCTGGCGACTGTTCATCAATTGACGTCAATACTGCGCACGTATCTGCATCAAAGCCATATTTTGCGCGCGTATAGCCAATTTCACGAATTGTTTCACGAACAATTTTCGGAATATCTACATATGTAGATGTTGTAATTTCTCCACTCACTAACACAAGTCCTGTTGTTACACTCGTTTCGCACGCCACACGCGCATTCGGATCATTCGCTAAAATCGCATCTAAAATCGCATCGGAAATTTGGTCACAAATTTTATCCGGATGCCCTTCCGTTACAGATTCAGATGTAAACAGACGACGTTTAGGCATTCAAACATTCCTCCTCAGTATAGTGACAAATGATACGGTACTCATCCCTCTTATTATGGTCTATCGTGAAAAAAACCTTTCCCTCAGAGGAAAGGTTTTTGCATTTGTCTGCGCCTTTCACTCTTATCGTTCAAGGGCGTTCCCTTGCCACAGGTTAGCACCTTTTCACGTATGTGACGGTTGCTGGGTTTCATCGGGCCTGTCTCCCTCCACCAACTCGGGATAAGAGTATCCGTTCATTTCAGCATCATATCACATCGGTACAGAGCAAGTCAACGTTTTTTCTCCTGTCATAGTCTCGAAAATAAATTCAAGAAAAATACACGAATTAGTATGGACTATTTATTAAAATGTGTTATACTTTTTACATAAAGATAAATCAAACAAAGGTAGGTTTTGTCCAATGAATTCCATTGAACTGACAAACAAATTATCAACACTCTTACAAAGGGATGGGGTTTTTCATAACTTATCTGTACCGCGATTAGTAGAAAAAGTATTAACTCGCAAAGAAGGCGTCCTCACTTCGTCAGGTGCAGTTTGTGCAACAACTGGAAAATATACAGGTCGTTCTCCAAAAGATAAATATATTGTGGAAGAACCATCTGTGAAACATAAAATTGATTGGGGAACTGTCAATCAACCAATTTCTGAAGAAGTATTTGATAAACTGTACAACAAAGTGATCGATTATTTAATGACGAAAGAAGAAATATTTGTATTCAACGGCTTTGCTGGAGCGGATCCAGCTTATCGCTTGCCAATTCAAGTTGTCAATGAATTTGCTTGGCATAACTTATTTGCCCATCAATTGTTCATTCGTCCAACAACAGAAGAATTACAAACGCATGAACCACAATTTACGGTCATTTCTGCACCGACATTTAAAGCAGATCCAGCTGTTGACGGCACACGTTCAGAAACGTTTATTATCATCTCATTTGAACGTCGTACCGTGCTGATTGGTGGAACAGAATATGCAGGGGAAATGAAAAAATCGATTTTCTCTGTGATGAACTTTTTGTTGCCAGAACAAGGAATTTTTCCAATGCACTGCTCAGCAAACGTAGGTCAAGAAGGAGATGTCGCGCTCTTTTTCGGTTTATCAGGTACAGGGAAAACAACGCTTTCTGCCGATCCAAACCGTCGCCTAATTGGCGATGACGAGCACGGTTGGTCAAATAACGGCGTGTTCAACATTGAAGGCGGATGTTATGCGAAATGCATTAACTTATCACGCGAAAAAGAACCACAAATTTTCGATGCGATTCGCTTCGGTTCCGTATTAGAAAACGTCATGATTGATCCAGACACACGCATACCAAACTATGACGATGCAACGTTGACGGAAAATACGCGCGCAGCATATCCGCTTGAAGCAATGGATAATATCGTTCAACCGAGCATTGCAGGTCATCCGCATACGATTGTCTTTTTAACAGCTGATGCGTTTGGTGTATTGCCTCCAATTAGCAAATTAACGAAAGAACAAGCGATGTATCATTTCTTAAGCGGCTATACAAGCAAGTTAGCGGGAACAGAACGCGGAATTACCGCACCTGAAGCAACGTTTTCGACATGCTTTGGATCACCGTTTTTACCGCTTCCTGCAACACGCTATGCAGATATGCTCGGGCAAAAAATTGACGCTCACGGCGTTCAAGTATTTTTAGTCAATACCGGTTGGACGGGAGGCGGATACGGTGTTGGTGAACGAATGAAGCTATCTTATACGCGTGCGATGGTGAAAGCGGCGTTAGAAGGCGAATTAAACAACGTAGAAACCGTTCAAGACCCGATTTTCGGTCTGCATATTCCGCTTCACGTCCCAGGTGTACCGGACGAAGTATTACTGCCAAAAAGCACATGGGCAGATCAAGAAGCATATGACCAAAAAGCAAAAGAACTTGCGGCGAAGTTCCGTGAAAACTTTAAAAAATTCACAAACGTTGATCCACGCATTGAACAACTCGGTGGACCGATCGCAATCGAGTAGGAGGAGGTGATTAACCTCCGTCCTCTCACACCACCGTACGTACGGTTCCGTATACGGCGGTTCAATCAAGATCAGTGACGCAAGAAATTTTTTTGATTTAAGAGCATCGTTCTTCTTCCTTCCGTAAATAGCTGATCTTCTTATGCCAGTCGTCACTCCACCCTCCAAGAGATCCCCCACGGGATTCACCGTTTCCTTTCTCTTGGGAGGCACTTCGTTTTCTGTGTTCATCATGACGGACTGAAGCCAAGGGCTATTTTCTCTTGATTGTTCGGTTCTTCCGAATCGTTCTAGACCGATTCGTACGACGACCTCTGCTGACTTCTGATGGTTCAGCTACTTATCACGAAGTAGGTTATGAAGCGTACTTCACGTATCCATCAGACCTCCTCGGGTAAGAGTGCAATCTTTCCTTCCACCTGTCTGCTTCATTTACTCTGTATCACCTTCGGCAGAAAGGGCTTTGTTTTGTTTAGAAAACTCATCCAATGATACCCAACAGCCTTATATGAAGTTCGTGTTCCTCAGACCGGAAGTTTGCCGCCCGCTTCCTTCAGATTCCGCGTCACCACGGACACCCTTGCGTTAAGCTAACTGCTACTTCTGCCTTCGCAGTTCGGGACTTTCACCCTAGAGATTGCACCCATGCCGAGCGCACTAAAAGCGCCAAATAACCCTCTTTGAGAGGATTATTTGGCATGCCTAAAACATGTGGTATTCTTTTTCTTCGGCTAATGATCACAAACATGGTGTATGGATACAGCGACGCTTAACCACTAAACTTGAAGGGTGTGTAATCCTAACCTATAATCCACTTTAATTTCCTTAAAAAAGTCGCTCACAGGTGTTTTTTATATAATTCTTTATGTTACCTTATATTTAAATTTTTGGTATCCAAATATTTTAGTTCATGTCTTTCATTCACTTTCTTTCCTTTTCATGAATAAAAGAATTATGAGGAAAACAAATAAAATAAGTGTAATCCATAAGGAAATAGAGTAAGCCTTTTTGAATAACTGAATAGTCCATACTGGTGCCCAAGCATCCTCCCCTAGTAGCCAATATGCGATCACATTTGAAATTCCAATACCTTCTGTATTCGGTTTCAGTGATTGATAATAATTAAGTGCTAAACTAATACTGCAAACTATGGATACGAAAAAAAGTGCAGTAATTGTCATAAGGAGTGTTTTAGATAAATTTTTTGTTCTTCTATAGAATAAATAAGTAAAAATTAAAAGAGTAATTAACAAAATGTAATAAAAATAAAGTTCTGGATTGAACATGATTTCACTCCTAATGAAAAACTTAAGGGAAGTAGATATCTACCCCCTTTAAGATTTTTTAATTATTTATTGTTTTCCTCTTTTTTCTTCTTAACATCTTCTAATAACCAAGAAAGCGCATGGGCAAAACCATTGTCTTTTTCGTGTTTCAAGAAATATTTATCTCCTGTTGTATCAGCAAGGAAAGTAACTTGATCATTTTCAATTGCTGTTAAATCTTCATGACTCACAAAACCGTACATATCAATAAAACCAACAAACTCCGCATTGTATTCCTCTTTAAGTTGTTTTTTCACCATACTAACATGTTTCTCCTCTACGTGTGGTTTAAAGGCAAGTGTTATACGCTCATCACCTTTTACAGCACGTGCTACAAATTGTTGAGGATTAACTTTGTGTTTCTTTACAAATTCCTTTAATTCCTTAAATTCTAATGGCCGAGAAAATGTGATAGTGGTATTAATATCCTCAACTTTTTTGTTCTTAATTTCATTATTTTTTTCGGTAATAAGTTTCTTGTATTTTTCTACACCCAATTCTGTTTTCTCAATATTTTTATACTGCTCTATTAGATTCGATTTATCAAAAGTTTGTTCCACTTCTTTATCCCCGCTAGAAGCAGCATTCCCAATTTCAACTATATTAAAAGTAAAGGCCAACGCACAACCTAGTCCAGCTACTGCCAACAAAAATTTTTTGCTCCAAGCCATCTTATTGACCTCCTTAAATAGTTACTATACCCGTGGTGCTAGTTGGGTGCTAGCGCTCAATTAGTCCGAGTGTGACAAGTGAATAGACCAACAAACGCCATCGAGTGCCACTTCAAACCCTGAAATGGGGTTGGCACAAATGTTTGTAATCCGATACTGATTGGCAAGGACAGAGAACACCTCCTCAATCACTTTTCGTTTATCTTTGATCCATCCCTCCCATGGTGACGATGAGTAATGCTTCTGTTTTCTGCGAGATGGAGTCCAGAAGGTAATTTGATATTCCTTATATATCTTTATTTATAAATAATAACTATAAATAATAACCAAAAATCCCTCGTCACCCAAATTGTAGAGATGGGGAACTTGTGTCATGGCTGTTTCAGCGGCGACTCGATCGTGACAAAACGCTTCTGCCACCTCATATCCCATTGGCAATCATTGATCGGTCACTTCAAGATAGAGCTTAAATCCGTAGTACCACTTCTGTTTCGACGCACAATACCCGATGTCAGCGATACCTTAGAATTGTTGGACGCGATGCATTCTTGCATTATGGAACAACTCGATCGACATACTGTCTACGACTGCATAGGCATGGCGTTGTCCACGTTTAGCGAGCTCAGCGAATCCATTTGACCACGGAGGACAACGCTCGACACCGTCGATTGTACCGAAACCGTTCGATAAACTGTCGGTTGGTGAACAGGTTTCCCTCCACAAAGCAATGCCATGTCCGTTTAGAAGAAAAGCCCAACGGTTTTCCTAATAGATAAATGGCAATGATCACGGCATCTTCTTGTTTCACCAATGATGATTGCGGCGCTGCAAATATAGTTAAGAAAATGGTCGCATATTGTTTTTGAATTTTCGCTTGGTCTGTAAATGAAAGTGCTCTTGCACGGGAAGTCTCCTTTCGAGTGTTGACTGGCATTTTCATTATACAGGAAATCTATGGGGAAGGGCTATTTACGCGATTTTATCTAGAACCACAGGTTTTATTTATGATTCTTTACTATTAGGTTGATTTTAATTATGGTCTTCCAAGGTTATCCCCGTAAGTAATCGCACGATAGCCACCACCATTTATGCAGTTGTTGTAATCAATAAAACCTTTTTTACTCATAGCAAAGTTTAACTGTATTTCTCCGCTGTCTCCGCTATCTCCATCTCTAAAATCTTCCCAGTTTGTTGTAAAGAAATACTGTTGGGAAACTACTGTACCTAATGCAACTACTTCTGATTCTTGGTTATCTACTCCACCGTCTGTCTCGAAATCAAATTTTGGATCAGGTAAATTTGTAGTAGAAACATAAGCACTAATCTCTAAATCAAATGAATTATCAGGAACAGCCGTCATATCAACGGTAAAATATGCTGGAGAATTGTCACAACTTGTCCCAGGGTTATCTCCACCATTGTTATATTCTTTAATTTGACTAACATTATACGAATCTAAGGTAAACTTACTTTCTGTTCTAATATAGTAGAAGCCATCGTATCCAAAATACGATTTGAGACTACCTGTTCTCGGTACGTACGATCCGTTGTTGTAATTAGAGTAACTCCAAGATGTTGAATCTCCTGCTGTTTCCGCTAAAGCAGTTTCTCCTAATACGAAATTAGCAAGAATAGCAGCCAATGAAAATGTAAGTAGCTTCTTTTTCTTAAACATAATAACAACCTCCCTTAAGGTTAGTGCATTGAATGCATGTAACTATTCAGTCGCATAACCAAAGTGAGCTGAATAATTACTTTGACTTAATATTAAAAAAAAAAAAATTGTCAATATTTTTTATATTAAATTTGTTATTATAAAGGGGAAATTTAGGCTCTTCACCAAAAGTTGTACTTGATCATTTAAGATCGGTGTGCATAGAGAAAATAGAGGGTTCAAAAAATGCGAATTTTCCTGTATGGTAAAGGTGACCAAACCAAACCACTGGAGGAAAATTCGCATGTACTCTCCGTTTATCAAAGAACTCATCGATTTATCAGATGTTTTGATTCAAAAGGTACGAAAAGAAGAAGAACGTTGGATTTTCGAACTTTCTCTGCCTGAACAATGCTCGGCTTGAAGCGCACGATCAAAATGACATGCAAAAAGAAGCAATAGATGCATGGCTATGCTCAGAGAATCGGAATTTTTTGGATTGAACTTCCTGTCGAGCGCAGACGTTGTGGTGCGTGTGGCATGACATTCAGCACGTCTTATCCAGCCATCTCTCCTCGAAGTGTGGCGACGGATGCTTTTCGCAATCTTGCATCGGAACATCATTTAGGCAGTGGCTTGTATGCTCAAGCTTCCTTACACAACGGTAGAACGTTGGTTTTATATCCATGCCCCATCCTTCCTATCAAATGACATCCAACCAAAGGCGGTTTGTGTCGATGAGTTCGCTTTTCGAAAAGGGCATGACTACGGAGTGGCGGTCATGGATGCCGAAACAGGTGAAGTGTATGCCATTGAAACAGGAAAGAACGAGGAAGCCATTGGACGTGCGTTGGCTCATGTGTCTCGTTCTGTTCAGTTTGTCGTGAGCGATTTAACTCCAGCGATGAAAAAATCCATTCAAGGGGTTTGTCCAGAGGCGACACACGTGGTCGATTATTTCCATGTCATTCAGCTGTTTACAGATGCTTTAGAGCGTTGTCGCAAATATGTAGACAAATGGGGCTACAAACGCGAAAATGTTCGTTACGTTTGTCGTTTATTGAGCCAATGTCCAGAGAAGCTGATGGAGGAAGAACGTCAAATTGTACGAGAATGGTGTAAGGAAAGTGATGACTTAAAGTCTGTCTACCGATCGTTTCAACATTTTCGCTATGTGTCCAAAAGCAAAGACGAACAACAGGCGAAACGACGTTTGGAGGCTTGGATGCATCGGTATTCGTTTTGTCCTTGTTCGGTTGTGCGTGCCATTGCAAAATCACTCGTCAAACGAACAGACGAAATCATATCGTGCATGTTATCGCCTTATTCGAATGGGAAAATGGAGGGAACGAATAACAAGATCAAGCTGATTAAACGTCGAGGATACGGATACAGAAATATCCAACGTTTTGCATTGTGGGGTTGGTTAGAAACAGCTAACATACTTTAATGGCAGGGGCAAGTACATCTTCAAGTACATCTTTTGGTGATGACCCATTTTTCATATGTTCGTACAAACCATTTCATTCAATGAAACATATAGTAGTACATAGAAACAAAGAAAAGGAGGTTAAAGATGAATCAACTATTTGCGATTCCTCAATTAAAAGATATACGCCACCTTCTCCCTACTCGCTCTGGACAATCGTATAAAAAAACAACACTTGAACAAAAAACGCACATCATTATTCATCATAGCTTGACGAAAACAGGCTCGGCATTTGCGTTTGCTAATTATCATGTGAGCAAAGGATGGCCCGGGATCGGATACCATTTTGTCATTGAACAAGACGGAACGATTCATTTTTGCAACGACTTAGAAGCGATTAGCTACCATGTCGGCAACCATAACACTTATTGCATCGGCGTTTGTTTAACAGGGGATTTTCGCACACAACAACCGACGGATGAACAAAAACAATCATTGAGAACGTTATACAAAACGCTTGTAAACATCTTGCCGAACTATAAAGATGTGAAAGGACATAACGAGCTAAAAGGATACGAATGGAAACAATGCCCTTGTTTTAACTATGCGCAAGTATTAACAGAAAAAGAAAACATCGAAATGAAAGAAGAAGTCAAACTGTATACCGTCGAACGAGGAGATACGCTATGGGCAATTAGTCAAAAAACAGGAGTAAGTGTCAAAACGTTATTACGCCTAAACCCACATGTTGATCCAAGAGCATTACAGCCTGGGCAACAAATAATCATTGAAAAACTAATAAAAAAAGAAGAAGTGAAGACCCCATCACCACCATCCAATCAAACACCGAAGCAACAAAATCCAATTGAACAACTGATAAGTAAGCTTCCGAATAAAGTATTGCAATATGGCGATCGTGGTGAAGACGTTCGCATCTTACAACAAGCGCTAAATATGATCAATTTTAAATGCGGAGCAGAAGACGGAGTATTCGGCCAAAAAACGTTAGATGCCGTGAAACGAGTGAACCTTATGTTTTCAGGTGGAAATAAAAATGGCATGTATGACAAAAAAACGAAAAATTATATAATAAGCAAACTTAGAGAAAAAATGAAATAGCTTTCCATGACACGTCTCTCCTATAATAAAATATAAGGGGGGATATTTTTATGCATATGGCAGATGCGCTTATTTCACCTGCGGTAGGAATTGCGATGTGGGGGGCTACAGCAGGTGTAGCAAGCTACTCATTAAAAAAATTAAACATAGAAGCAGACGAAAAAAAACTGCCGCTGATGGGAGTGCTTGGAGCATTTGTATTTGCAGCGCAAATGATTAACTTTGCGATTCCTGGTACAGGATCAAGCGGACATTTAGGTGGCGGATTGTTACTTGCCGCTTTGCTAGGTCCTTATGCAGCTTTTTTAACGTTAGCCGTTGTTTTATTTATTCAAGCGCTCTTTTTTGCAGATGGCGGACTGTTAGCGTTCGGATGCAACGTATTCAATCTCGGCTTTTACACATGCTTTGTCGCATATCCGTTATATAAGCGACTCATTCGCCGAACAAACATATGGCTCGCTTCCATCATCGCAGCGGTCGTTGGATTACAACTCGGCGCATTTAGCGTTGTCGTTCAAACGTTGTTATCCGGAAAAGTCGAATTACCGTTTACGACGTTCACCTTATTTATGCAACCTGTTCATTTGGCGATTGGCATTGTGGAAGGAATGGCTACCGCGGCTGTCGTTTCATTTGTGATGAAAACAAAACCAGAGCTCTCAACACCGGCAAATACACCGACGAATCGTCTCATCGGGACACTCGGCTTACTCGCGCTTCTCATCGGTGGCATATTTTCATCGGTCGCTTCGTCAAAACCAGATGGATTAGAATGGTCTATTTTACGTACAGCAGGCACAGAGGAGCTGCATACAACAACGGCACTTCATCACGCGCTGGAACGTCTCCAACAATCGCTCGCTTTATTACCTGATTATAATTTGAGAAGCGGCGGCGCATCAATCGGATGGCTAGACGTCGGGACAAGCCTTTCTGGCATTATCGGTGTATTCGTTGTTGCGATCGCAATGCTTATACCATACATGATGAAAAAATGGAGAAAAGAAACGTGATACATATGTCAAATATGAAAGAGCAACGACACGATGTTCATCCGTTAAGCATGCTCATTATAACGTTTACATACATTCTTGTCGTTGCTTCATTTCACACATATGCATTTATTGAACTCATCCCTTTATCGCTTTATCCAATTGCCATGATCGTGGTGCATCGTCTTTCTATTCGTCATATCAAAAGCATACTGCTCGCCTCTTTACCGTTTATTACAGTGATAGGGGCTTCGCAGTTGTTTTTTATTCATGAACATATATCATTTTTTCATTGGCGTATCGAAGCGCGGTGGCTCGTATTTGCCACTTTGTTTGTAAAAAATATACTTGCTGTTCTTGCAGCAACGGTGTTGTTTTTGACGACACCGATCGAGCAACTTGCAGGTGCGCTCCTTTCGTTGCGCATTCCTCGTCTGCTCGTCATACAATTGCTTTTGACATATCGATATATTTTTTTATTTTTAGAAGAAGCAAAACGACTGCGTCAAGCATATATGTTGCGCGCACCGAACCATCGCGCCATCCAATTATCCGTTTGGGGATCGCTCGTTGGACATTTGTTGTTGCGAACATTTGAACGTGCCGAGCGCGTGTATGAAGCGATGACGTTGCGCGGGTTTTCTATTCAACGTATGCATATAAAAATAAAACGATGGACAATGAAAGAAATGATTTACACATATGTCACTATTGGATTGTTCATCGTTTATCGTTTGGTGGTCATATGATGATAAACGTATCGAATATTTGTTACATATACCCAGATGGTCACGAAGCCATTCGTGATGTTTCTTTTTCCGTTCAACAAGGAGAATGCATCGGCATCATTGGAGCAAACGGGGCAGGAAAATCAACGTTATTAAAACTGCTCGTCGGATTGTACATGCCACAACGTGGACGTATCGTCATCGACAATATGCCCATGTCGAAACAAACGTTACAACATATTCGTCGCATCGTTGGCTTTACATTTCAACAAGCAGACGATCAATTATTTATGCCGACCGTTTACGACGATGTCGCATTTGCGCTTCGAAATAAAGGAATGAACGAAAATGAAGTGGAGCAACGAGTAATAAACGCTTTAACGCTTGTCGGTGCAATACATGTAAAAGATCGTCCACCTTATCGTTTATCAGAAGGAGAAAAACGGCTCGTCACCTTAGCAACTGTACTTGCGATGGAACCAAACATATTGCTCATGGACGAACCGACAGCAGCGTTAGATCCGAGAGCACGACGAACGCTCATTCATCTCGTTCAATCGTTGCCACATACAAAAATGATAACAACACACGATCTCGATTTTGTACTCGAATGTTGCGAGCGAACGATTGTACTCGCAAACGGGATGATCGTATATGACGGCCCAACAGATGCTGTATTAACAAACGAACCGTTTTTACACGAACATCATTTAGAACTTCCCCTTATGCTGAGAGGGAGAAAATAAAGCGTGGCTCATTAGCCACGTTTTATTTTTTTGCTGAAAACAAAAAGCGCCGGTATGCGACGCTTATTTTTGTTTCACCATCTTTTGTTTGACTACACTATTTTCTTTCGTTTTGTACGAAAGATTATCTATATTTAGTCCGTTTCCGAGCGTTCCGTACACATACCCTTCGCGCGGTTCGATGAGTTCTGTTTGTTCATGATAAAGCCGCGGCGTTTTCCATAACGCAATTAGCGCTTTTGTCATCGGCATTTCATGATACCGTTCCGGCCATAGTTGTTTAATATATTGTTTGACGAGCGGATAATATTTTGAACTCATCGCTGGGAATAAGTGATGTTCTGTATGGTGTGAAAAGTTGAAATGCAACACATCTACCCACTTTGGAACGATGACCGTTAAGCTATTAGCTAGCGGATCGTTAACTGGAACGAGCGGATTTAAACGATGGTTCGTTGAAATATATCCCATAACGATCGCATTCCCAATGAGCAACGGAAAAACGAATGCAAAGAGCCATTTTTCTACTCCGATCATCAACAATAACCCAATCCATATCGACCATGGCAACACAAACTGCCAAAATACTGCGCGACGACTTCCTTTTTCAAACTCCTTCCAAAAATGAAGAAGCATATGAAGCGAATGAACGGTAAACATCCCTGCTAAAGACAAAAACGAAAAAGCCGCACGAATGGGAAACGGAATGCGATAAATCCAACGGAGAAAACGACTTTGAGCTAAACGTTTTATCGTCGGCCACGCATCGGGATCAAGTTCCTCATGTTGTGTATGCACATGATGTGTCGCATTATGCCACTTTCGCCATAGCTTCGGACCTGTGCAAAGCGGTAAAAATGCGATACCACCTAATAAATCACGAAGCCACGCCCGTTTGACTACCGTCCCGTGCAAAATTTCATGCCCTAAAAACCCTAATCCAGCAAAACACCATCCAATAACAACCGAAAGCAATCCGTTCCATAACCAATGGAGGTCAAATAAAGAAATCGTTACAATGCTGCTCACTAAAACGAGCATGTAAGCAAGGCCACCAAACAGACGAGACGGAACAGGACGGAACGCTTCCTCAGGCAAATACGGGGCAATGCGAGCCGCGTACCACCCGAATGAATGAAATTGTTTCATGTAACAAAAAACTCCCCTCATACGTAAACACTTCGCTTCAAAAAGAAATGAATATTCAAACATTTCCCTTTAAAGCTTATTGTCATCGTATCATTTATATTCTTGTCCTGTCAATAAAATTTATTACCTGATCATATTATTTATTTATATTATTTAGTATCAATATGAATGCAGTTGTACAATAGCGATAAATGTGTTTCAATGGAAGTAAACATACCAAATCAATTTGGGGTGAAACAGATGGGGATGCCGTTAGAGATACAAACGATGATCGTCACAAATGGAAAAGAAAAACGAATTGAACACAACTTATTTGTATTACAAAAAGAAGGTTATCGCTTATATCCACTTGACGTGCCGTTAGAAGTAAGACGAACAAAACACGGAGAAGCAACAGGACAAGCTGTCGTCAAAAAACTCGTCCTTGAAAACGGAACAACGATCGTTACATATGAATTAATTGCTTTGCACTCCATTAATTAAACCGTCGAGCGATGTGCTCGGCGGTTTTCTTTTTAGGTCATTCACACATTTTGATTAGGCGCATACGATAAAGCAAACGAAACGAAAGAGGGGAAAAAAATGCGAAAATGGGGGTTTTTGCTCGTTGCTTTTATGTTTTTGCTTTCAGCATGCTCATCTAATGATGTAAAAACGTTGCGCGTTGCGGAAGTGACTCGTTCTATTTTTTATGCACCTCAATACGTCGCAATCGAAAAAGGCTTTTTTGCTGAAGAAGGGCTTCATATTGAGCTAAATACGACGTGGGGTGGCGATAAAACGATGACGACGCTTTTATCGAACGGAGCAGATATTGCGCTCGTCGGTTCGGAAACGTCTATTTATGTGTATAGTCAAGGAGCCATTGATCCTGTCATCAACTTTGCGCATCCAAAGCAAACTTTTTAACAGGTTAGCAACACCTCGACTCATTTCTTTTCTTAACGACTGTAGTTGAGTAATTTTCATTACAATAATTACCATTTAAAAAGAGACAAACGGGGTACTCCTTATGCCACATGGAGCTGTTTTTTCACGGCATCAATGGGAATATTTTGTTTCGCTGCGCCGTAGA